>CAITQH010000141.1 GCA_903894475.1 uncultured beta proteobacterium | reverse complement strand
GGGAGGTGCATTGGCAACTTCCACGGTCTCAAAGCCGCCCTCTGGCGCAAGCGCACGCCTTGTTTGCTGTGGCGCTGGTCCGGTCATACCAATCAACACACACACCGTCAAATTTGAGGCTTATACATCTCGACCTGGCGTCGTAGGCCCCCCTGAGCAGTTCACTTTCTATTACAAGGTCAGTGATCCAGCTTCAGGCATGATCGTTTCAGAGCTGAGTGGATCTGGGGCGGGATTCATCAGCACTCCCATTGCAGTCAAGGCTGGCTACGAACTGAGGCTGGAAGCCAGTCCGGTGCGCGAAGGCACCTATGCAAATGTGTCAATAGTCGGCGATTCATCTGCCAGTCCGAACTCGCTGGGAGAAGCACTTTCAAACCGACCAGGTATCCCCGCCAAGCTGAAAGTGTTTTGCTGCAAAAGGTAGAAATGGGTTACTGACGAGCGCGCTCGGCACTACTGCCCAAAGGCAAAGCAGCAGTCGCTCATCATGTAGCCGGCGACTGGCTGGAGAAGACACGGTGCGGTCCTTCAGTTTGCCCCGAAGCAGTCGTAACGGGAAGGTAACCGGCGACTTGCTATGCCGCTCATTCACCCGCTGGGCTGCCGGGGGTCGACCCGGCTTCGCTACTTCACTCGCTCGTAGACATTGGACACGCGTACCATTGTCTTGTCGGGCCGCGGGAACCACGAGGTTGACTCCTGCAGCTGTGTCCCGGTGATCTTATAAGTGCGCGGCTGTTCGGTGCCGACCCACGCGGGATTCCATGACGCATCGACGGACGTGATCCACTTGTCGCCCTCGACGCGATAGTTGCCGGTGTACGCGACGAGAGTCGAGAACAGCCCCGCGCGGTCGGCTTCGGATGTGCCGGACTTGCGACCTTCGCCCGTGATCACCACAGCCATACGTCCGTCGGTCGTGAAATTGAGGTAGCCCGTCGGCACCTTGCCCATGGGTTGGATGCGCTCGCCCGTGGCCTGCAGCTCCATGTCGAACGACATGAGCTTCCACGTACCGACAAGCGCGCCGGCGCTACCAGTAGCCGCGGGTGTCGCGCAGCCTCCTAAGAGTGCGGCAACGACCAGCGAAGCTCCAGCGATGCGCGTACTCTGATTGATCCGGATACCCATGGTTCACCTCTTGGTCGAGTTGCAAAAGATTTCATAGCCTCGCTCGTCAAAAGCAAGGCTACAAACGAAGCGAGTGAAGCGCTCCCCACACGCGCACCACTTCGCCCGAGATCGCGCATTCGGTGGGTCGCGATCCCGAACACCGCGACATCACGTTACACGCGGCATAGCGCGATGTCAAGAGCAACAAACAGAGCAACAAATAGTGCTCTGGACGTTGGGCTCTGCTCCACAAGTTGGCCATCAATTCCTCCTGAAAGTGACTTGCAGCCTTACGTGAGCTGATTTCCCACCTTGTTAATCGTATCTCGATATTCTGGCAGAGCGAATGCAGGGCTGGTGGTCAGTCTCGGGCTCAAGGTCGAATCGCGCATCAAATTGGACAAGCGTGCCCAACGACCGTTCCCGCTGCGGTCCAGCCCGACGCGACACTGCCCACGAATGACCGCAGGATAGCTTTCGTCCTGTGTGCGCCTGCAGGATGCTCGCCAGACCGTCCAGAACAGCGTTTGAGCGCACTGGCAACGACATAGAGACGATGTAGCCCTCTGCCTGCAAATTGATTTGGCGTCGTCCTGGTGTGAGGCGAACCCATATTACCTATGACTGTGACCGCCGGCGTCATGAAGATCAGCGGTGGATGGATTTGCAGTCTCCGACCCGCTGACTTTGATCCCCCGATTGCCACTCTCGCGGCGGTGATGGTGAAGGGTGTGAAGGGTTGAAGGCTGTTTTGTAAAAGTACCCTATATATTGAAATACATAGAGGACTTTATGCAAATGACCCAAAACCCTTCACACCCTTCACCGCCCCCACCTGGTCACGCGACGAGCATCAATCTGCCGACGCTGGATGAGTCTATGGCAATCCCCACGAACTTGTTGCCACTACGTGTGTGACATTTACTGATACCACGATCCTCGAGCTTTCTGCCGAACGACTTCGAGCTGATGGGCTTGATGTTTGCTCTGTGGCACCAAGAATTGTAGGATTCGTAAAGGGCCTGACTTGATACGGTATGCGTCGCTCCAAAGACACAATCTTCATCCATCCACTCTCCAAGAATGTCCATATCGGCGCGATAGGCGCGGGTCGCGTCAACTATTACCTTAGGAGGCTTGATGCCGTTTTTCTGCCATGCCAAGCAGCCAGCGATCGCCCAATTCAGTATTCCAGGCAGTTCCTTCTGCAGCTTCACAGTTAGCAACTTATCCTGCTCCGCCTCTGGAATGGTTTGAATGAACGGTATCAGGTGAACTCGCGACCATATCCCGTTGTCGTCACCCCTAATGACGGGCTTGTAGTTACCGATGATCAACAGTTTGAACTTCGGCTTGAAATCAAAACTCTCCTGGTACAAAAATCTTGCGGTAACTATGTCACCTCCGGTTAACTGCTTTATCAGAGCCTCGTCAAAGTGTGACCCTTCATCGACCTCGTTGCTGACAACCAGACGTCTTCCCGCCAGTCTTGCAACATCGTTGTTAGCGCCACCCTTGCGTTGCGTCGTCGTTAATGTCTCCGGCTGTGTCTGAACCGAATAGTCGCCGGTTAGACTCTGCATTGTTTCCAGAAACGTCGACTTGCCGTTTCGTCCGCGACCATAAAGGAACCCAAGACAATGCTCGATTGCACTCCCGGTCAGGGTATAGCCAATGAGTCGTTGTAGGTAAGCCTCCAACTCTATATCTCCACCTGTAGCACGCGCAAGGAACGCTTGAAAGATCGGACACGTTGCCGATTCCACGAAAGGAGTTCCACATTGACGGGTCAGAAAGTCATCACGTTCTGCGGGTCTGTAACTTCCGGTGCGTAGATCAACAACTCCATTGGAAACACCCAGCATAAAGTCGTCTACGTCCAAGTTCTTGATTGGCAAGACAATTGAGGGATCAGACTTTGCCAACTCGACCATTGCGTGGATGCGATTGAGGTTGAGCGACTGGCTTGCGTGCTTGGCCAAAGCAGTACGAATGCTTGCAGTGGTGCATTTTGGAGCCTCTTCAAACATCGCAGTCGCGGTAGATTTTGCAAACTCTACGGCACGATTCAAATTGTCTATACGCCAGACACCATCATCCCAATACAACCACTTACCCATTTCGTAAACATAGCGCAGGTTCTGGCTGTGCTGGGCAACAAATCTCTGCGCGTTTCCGGTATCGGTGTTCGTTAATCCGACCGAGCCTTCGTCTGTCGCGTAGCGTGCAATGCTTTTTGCGATACCTTCGACTTCATCTACAGGCAGAGGCGGATCACACTTTTCGTTATTCAGAACCAGAAGTGCCTCCTCGATTTCCTCACCGGACTTCCCAGCGCGGCGCAGTCCTCCGGCGTGCTTGGCTAGGGCAGTGTTTCTCCCGCCAACCTTAATTGTTTTGGAGGCTGAAGACTTTGGCGCAGCTGACGTAAAACGGACATCCACATCTAGCCCCAGCGCCGCCATCATCTCTTCCGCTGGAATTGGCGTGCGACCAGAATCTATCGTCTTGATCGTGACCATGAATGGATCACGCTTGTGATGATTGAATCCTGGGACACGCATGACTCGTGCAAGATCACAGACAGCCGGGTCGCCATCAAAGTGGTTGGCCAGGGCTTTTTGCACTTCGGTGAAACGATCCAGCGGTAAACCGACAATAATCCAATAAGCGTGCCAACGACCGGGTGAAGTCTGAATCACCATATGCGGAGGAATCGACCATGCCTCGACAGGAGCGATGGGTCTTCCGTCCATGTCGGTAAACACAGCTCTCACTCCAGTGATATTTTCGGTCTTGTGACCCACACCGTCAGTCTGATTTACTGTGACAAAGATACCTGCCCCATGTTCATTCAAAAGTAAAAGCTCAGGGAGACATTCTTCGAGCGATCCGTTCAAACGCCTAGGCAGCGTATTGCTTTCGCCTTTGTCATCGAAGGTCGCGAATGCGGTAGCGTGCGAACCGCTCAGGCGATCAATAAACTGTTGTGCTGTACTGACTTGCTGCTGTAGACGCAATAGCTCGTCTGGTATTGCTGAAGTCGGGTCAAATTCTGAAATATCGGTCATCATTTTGGTTCCATAAACACGCAGAAATTGCGTGGTGAAACCAAATTTACCGCTACCTTGCGATGGTGTCAGGTCATCAAATTGCCATTTAAGTGACTTGACTTTTCGAGACCAACTTCTTCTCTCACTTAGGGGCAATCTCTTCCTTCAAAAATTGGCGGTAGCGCTTTTTTATCGAACCCTCACTTATTGAAAGAACTTCACTTGCCTTCGCGACTGCAACCTCAACGGTCAGTCCTTGGTTGATGAAGCCACGTACGGTCAGCCCCGCTCGTTGCATCTTGACACCAGCAAGGATCTTTCCATCGGCTGGTCGCCCTGCTGGCTTCTTTGATTTATTCTCCAGCAGGTCGGCAATAAACGATAGATCAGGTACTTCGCCCGGTAGATAAAGTTGGCGCAAGAGCGCAACCATTTTCGAGTTGTCACCGCGCTGAACATACATTTGTGCATCAACTTCGATTTCAAGCCAGCGTCGATCACGATCTTCTTCTGATTCACTCATTCCTTTTTCCGGTTGACGCAGGTTGGATGCCGAATAGCATCATTCGTTGGTGACTTTGCAGCGGTGGATACCGCCTTCCGATACCAGTGCCTAATTATGGTGCAGTGGGGAACTGCATCCAAAGGGTAAGGCGAGTCAAATCCCTGGCTGGATTTGTAAACACACTCCCTTAGCCCTTCCTGACCGCACCGTGGACCTCGATGATCCACGGAAGGGCATTTGGTGATCACTTGCTGCCATTGCAAATCGTCCTCATCCACCTGCCAGTCGGTCGCGTCTTCGCAATCGCCAACATGACAGTATCCGTGATGGGGTGCAAGCGCTTTGCCGCCATCCTCGCCGATACAACACCGCCGCCAGTTTCAGCCCGTAGGCACCTGCGCTGCATCTACGACCTGTTGGAAATCGACCGTATTCCGGCAGCATCGGCGCAACACGTCTCAACTGTCAGAAAAATAGTCCTCCGCCTTTCCGACAGGCCATCCGATGCTGACACCGTTTTCTAACAATTTCACATAGGAGAAGGTCATGGCGGTTTTCGGATACGGACGGGTTTCGACAGGACAACAGACAACAGCTAATCAGCGACTTGAACTGGAGCAGGCGGGGTATCAAATTGATCCCGACTCCTGGTTCGCTGATGAAGGCGTTTCTGGCAAGGTGGCTGCAAACCAGCGCCCCGCGTTCAAACGCATGTTGGGACAGATCCGCAAGGGTGAAACACTTGTTGCGAGCAAGCTCGACCGCATGGGGCGTGATGCAATCGATGTTCTTCAAACGGTGCGCCATCTCGCGGAGCGCGGCATCAAAGTTGTCGTATTGCAACTGGGCAACACCGATTTAACTTCCGCTGCGGGAAAGATACTGCTGACCGTGCTTGCCGCTGTTGCCGAAATGGAGCGCGATCTGCTGATTGAACGGACCCAGGCCGGGTTGCAACGTGCGAAGGCTGAAGGAAAGACGCTCGGCAGACCCTCTAAAACGACGCCAACACAGCAAGCCGACATATTGACGGCCCTGGGCTGCGGGGAATCTGTCAGTGCTGTAGCACGTCGCCATTCAGTCTCCAGAGCGAACTTCATCGGCATTCGAACAAATGCCCTGCTGCCTGCATGACGTCCATCGCCGCGCTGGACGCACCCAAGGCTTTAAACAAGGCAGCATGGTGGCATTGGCAGAAGTTCATCAAGTAATTTAGACATGAAGGCTAGGCAATCGTAACTGTGGAGCCTCCGTCTGGTGATCGGCTCTCCACTTGGCCAGGTTCCAAACCTGTCATCTGCCTCTATATAGTTGCACAGAATCATGAATCTGACCTTCCCGACCAGTTCTTTGATACCATCAGTTCGTGGCAGATGGTCTGTCACAACTTTGTCACAACCAGACTAGGAATTTGTGACATTCGCGAAGAATTCAGACAGCAGTTTCACTGGAGAAACAGGTAGCCCTGTTGACCATTTACGATATGTGCAAAGCCGTGGACCGCGGCATGGTCATCACAGACGTGCGCCTACTGGAGAAGCACGGCGGCAAGTCGGGCAGTTTTGTGGCCGCCAGCTAGGGCCTGCCGGCGCTCTCGCGCAACCACAGCGCATAGCCCTCAGGAAAAGCCGCCTGGTAACGCGCCTGGTAGAACAAAGCCTCGTCCGCACGGCCCAGCAACGTGGCGCTGTCGATCAGTTTTTCCACAACACGCGCCTCCGGTGAAAAGTGCAGCAGATTCTCCGCCAGATCATGCAGATTGGCAGCGTTCTCAGGCGTCAACTCGGACGTCGTGAGTTCAGCAAAACGTACCTGGTTTGAATACAACCAGGAATCGCGAATCTTCTCCAGCGTATCCTCGCGATAGGCCGCAGCACGGTACGGCGCAGACAGGTAAATCTGGCTGACCCGACGATAGTCCCAGCCGGCGTAGGCCACTGCCAATGCCAGCAAACCGGCGAGCACGCCCGACGCCAGCGGCATACCTGCCGACGCTTCGGCAACACGCTCGGGAGCGCGCCAGAGCAGCCAGATGCAAAGGCCAAAAGCCATCTGGAAAGGGCCATACCAAAGCGGATACTCCAGCATGCTGTGCAGCAGGATCAGCGCCAGCACGGCCCAAGCCATTTGCCGCGTCGCGTCGGTCTCACGCCAAGGCCTGGCGCGCCAGACCAGCCAGGCGCCGAGAGCGCAAAGCGACAGCGACAGCGGCACACCCAATTCAACCGCCAGATGCAGCGGCAGATTGTGTGCGTTGTCCAGAATATCGCAGAAGCGCTCCCCCGGATAAAGTGTGATGAAGTGCGCGTAGTCAAGTTCGCCCCAGCCCCAGCCCAGCCAGGGCTTTTGCGCAATCAGGTGCAGTACGTTGGACCACAGCGTCACGCGACTGGTGCAATGGGCGGCGCCTTCGTGCAGACGCCCAAGAATGCCGCTGGACTGCGTGTCCAGACCGCCCAGGGCCGGCAGGGCAAACGCCGCCACGGCATACGCCAGGGCAGCGGCCACCAAAACAGGCCAGCCGGCAGATGACCGTCCATCTGCAACAGGCCGACTCCAGATCAGATGCAACAGCAACAGCAACAGCAGTTGCACCATGCCGGTACGGGAAGACGAGGCTGCATTGCCCAGGGCCAACAGAATGGCCGCCAGCATGACCGCAGCGATGGCAAAGGCGAGCCTGGAGCGCGGCGCAGCAGCCACATCGATTCGGAGCCGGGCATTCCACCACAGAAGGGCAGCCAGGCCGATATTGGTAAGTGTTGCAAATTGATTGCGTTGTCGCAGATTGGCAAAGGCTTCACCGACTTCAGTGCTGTTGACCCACGGCGCCAGAAGCGACGCAGCCCCAAAATATTGCAGCAAGCCGATGGCCGCGCTGATCAGTGCCGCCGCCAGCCAGGCCAAGGCAGCAGAGCGATCCATCCGCACCGGTGCGGCCCACATCAAGATCAGCGCCATGCATCCCAAGCTTAGCAACCACGGCCCAACCACCGATGAGGGGCCGGGCGAAAGCGGATTAAGCCACGGCAGGGCGATAAACAGGGAAACGGCGATAGAGTGCATAAGCTGACCGGTATTCTCCCACCGCATTATTGTTGGACAATACCCACAAAGCACTTCCCCCATGCAGAATCAGGCTGGCACAGCGTTTCATTCGTTATGATTGACTTTTACACGGGTATTCGCAATGAAAATTGATACTTTAGAAGACTATTTCAGAGGACAACAAGTATCCCTGCAATGGCTTCCCATATTGCGCGCCTTGGCCTATGAAATGTCGGCCAATGCTGAAACGCAGGAACTGCGGTCGCTGTTCTTCAAGATTGGCGAACACTTCGCCAACGATACGGAAGATCGTTTTCAAGGTGTGCAAACATTGGTGCAGCTTGAGGAGCACCTTAATGAATTTTGGTCACAGATCAATTGGGGCTGGGTAGATTTGAAAGAAGTCAAGAGCTATATCGAAATTTCCCACCAGGCAGCTCCTCTGGCAGAGGCCTTCGGCAATGATGCTCTCGAATGGAGTGTCGGGTTGCTTGAAGGTTTTTACCAAAGTGTGTTTAAAGTACTTGGGGCCAGTGAAACCATGGTAGTACAAGGCATCGGTGAGTCCTCCAACGGGATGGACATCCGATTGCGCTTTGGGCGACCAGACTAAATACCAGATTGAAGGAGCGCAGGCATGGCCAAAGCGGGAGCGAATCCCTCGAAATTGTTCCGGTCACTTAAACCGGACGAAGAATCTTTTCAAGCCAGCGCAAGTGCGGCTGCGCGGGAGGCAGAACAACGATGGCCGCTGTTCAAAGCTGTTTCACCAAGAAGGCAAGAACCGACACCGGTGCTTTCCGCGCAGGAAAGAACGCTCTGGAGCAAACAGGAAAGACCCAGTGGCCTGGAACGAAAGCCGGCTTTGTCGCTGCCAGGCGTAAGCAACAAACTTGCAGCGAGTTTGAACATGATGGGTGGACGCACCGCCGAGGGCGCGCTTGCCAGGCCTCCTTTGCGGGCTGAACGCGAAAGTCCATTGCAGGAATCGCTGCGCGGCGCTGCGAAATTTACGCCGGAACCACCAACAGAGAGTCGGGGACTGCTGTTTTCAAGAGCCTCTGTGACACAACCAGAGGTCGAGGCTGAGACGCCTGCATCCGTTGGCTCTGACGATTCTCTGGCCAAGTTGTTCAATCGACTTGAAGGCAAAGAACAGGCCGTTGGGAAATCTGCCGGCAAGCGGCCGTCATTTTTGGGACGACTAGGCCGGCGATGAGCGTTGTTGGCATTGTTTCGATGAAAGGTGGCGTCGGCAAGACGTCCGTCACTGCCAATCTTGCCACTGCCCTGGCACAACAACTCGGTTCAGGGCGCGTCTCGGCGGTCGACCTCGACCCACAAAATGCGCTGCACTGGCACTTTGGAATTCACGACTCGGAGACAGAAGGGGTATGCCGACAGTCACTGCGGGGTGAAGGCTGGGGGGGTATAGCACTGGCCACTGATTTTCACGTCAACTGCCTACCCTATGGCGCCGCGAACGAACCAGAGCGGGAAGCATTTGAGGCACTGCTGTCAAGTCAGCCTCATTGGATCGGAGATCAAATCGGACAGGTCGGCCTGGACGAAGACCGTGTCGTACTGATCGACACACCGCCAGGCGCGACAGTCTACCTAAGACAGGTGTTCGCCTGTGCTGACCTGGTGCTGATAGTGTTGTTGGCAGATGCAGGCTCGTACGCAACGATTCCCGCTATGGAATCCTGGCTCGACGAAATGTCTGCGGTTTCCCCTCACCTTCGAAGCATTTACCTGCTCAACCAGATTGATCGAAGTGATTCATTCAACCGTGACGTGGCGGACCTGTTGCAGCGCGACATCGGGGATCGGCTAGCCCCAATTGGTATTCATGGGGATGAGGCAGTCAGCGAAGCGCTTGCCTTTCAGCAACCGGTGCTGACTTATGACCCTTATGGACAGGCCAGTCATGACATTGCTCGACTCGCGACATGGATCATCACGACCCTGAACCGATGAGTCCTCGGTTGCTGCTGAGTCTCTGGCGCGAACGCTGGGACAAACCTGCAGCACAAACTCTTGCAACCGGGTTTTTGCAGGGGCGATTCGATCGATGGATTCATTGGCTGACGTATTGGTCAGTCTGGTCTGTGCCAGGCGTCACGATTGTTGCCGGTCTATGCTGTTTCATGTTCCTGAGCCTGCTTCTGGTGGTTCAATTTGATTTGAACGGTCAGATTATTTTTTCAAGCTTGATGGTCTGTTCAGCCATCTACGCCCGGCGTTATGCAGGCCATTTTGTGACCCTGCTTCTGATCGGATTGAGCGCCGTGATCTCCGCGCGCTACATGTACTGGCGCCTGACTGCCACTTTGGCTACTGACATTGATTCAGATTTTGTATTTGGCTTCTGCCTTTGCCTGACCGAAATGCACTTATGGCTGCTGGCCATCACTGGCACGATGCAGGATCTTTGGCCGGTAAAGAAAGCACCGATCGCCTTGCCTGGCGAGTCAGCAGGATGGCCAGAGGTCGATGTATTTATTCTCTGCGATGATGAGACATTGCCATCCGTCCAATCGGCAGCCATGGCCGCTCTGGGGCTCAGTTGGCCAAAGAGGATGTTGAAGATCTATATTCTGGACAATCGTCCGCGAGATGAGGTCCAATCATTGGCCGACTCGATGGCAATCACTTACCTCACGCCGACGGACGAATCCAACGACAGGACGACCCGCATTAACCAGGCAGTCGCCAAGACCGATGGCGATCTCATTGCCATCCTCCAGTGCCGCTCAATTCCAGACGCCGATTTCTTGAAAATGACGGTTGGCTGGTTCTTGCGGGACACCAATCTGGCAATGGTGCAAACTCCCGGACACTTTCTGGCCCCATCGCCTTCGGCGCGTGTCATGGAGATATTCAGAGAGTCCGATATCGGCATCACCTGTGCCTTGATCCGCCGCTCCCTGTTCATCGAAGTCAACGGTATTGAAAGGGGCCCGGTTTCAAAGCGAACCCATACTGCACTGAAGTTACAAGCGGCGGGTTATAGCACCGGATATCTTGGTTTTGGCGCCAGCGCTGAAAAGTCCAATGCCTTTCAAGAGAGCGGCGTCAAATTAGTCAAAGCGACTGCCATCGACGTATTTCTTGCCTATCGCCCTTTTGGCGACTACTCGCTGCTATGGAAACTGCAATTAGGTTCTTTTCAAGCGGCACTGAGATTTTTCCGTCCAATCCCACGCCTGGCCTATTTTTGTGCTCCAGCGGCGTACCTGCTGCTCGACATTCACCTCGTTCGAACTTCAGCTGCACTGTTGGGCGCCTACGCCCTGCCGCATCTGATTCATGGCTATATTGCCAAGGAAAGGAGGCTTGGCGAACAGCGTTTCAGTATTGTTACGGACATCCGTGAAATGCTGCTGGCCTGGTATGTGCTGTGCATGACCACATGGTCGCTCCTTTGGACTGAAATCACCCAGAGCAGAAGTCTGTTTCGACCCACCGCGCGTGCGAAGCCTTCCGCTTTTGAATGGGCAACTGTCTGGCCTTATCTGATCATCGTCGCTCTGAACCTGGCAGCGCTCACGAGTGGCATCACTCATTTGGTAAGGTCGCCTACCCAGGTCAACGAGATGAGTGTCTTGTTTGTTGTTTGGGCACTTTACAACCTGATGCTTCTCGCAGCCGCGCTCGCGGTAGCAGAAGAGAGTAGACACATTCGGCTGCACACCAGCCTGCAAAAGCATCTGCCGGCCATGATTAGAATGCCGACGGGTCGCACCCTGTCCTGCATCACTGAAAATTTTCCGGAGGTAGCGCTGAACCTAAAACTGCCGATGCCAGTGGCCATCGAGAAGGACATGACCGTCAACATTTCGGTTTTCCACAATAACCATGAGTTTTCTTTTCCAGCGCGCGTGGCCTTGGAGACGGATCTTGTGTTGCGCGCCCAAATAGACGGACCGGCACAAAATGTTTACCGCTCCCTTGCTGTTGCGGCATACTCGCGTGGGCAAGATTGGCCAAAATGGTTGCCTGCTCACGATGTGGACCATCCACTACCCAAGTGGTTACAGCAAGCTTTCGCGGTTCTGCGCCAACTGACACTCAATTTTGTGAGCAGGCGCCTGCGCGGCCGCTGGATAAAAATAGGGAAGAAAAGATGACTGGACCAAGACATTTGTCAGAGCGAACCCAATGGGCATCCCTTGCTGCAATTCTCTTGCTGGGCCTGTCGCTGCTGTTCACGGCAACATCGGTCGAGTCCAAGTCACGTGTCCCTAAAGCCGAAAGGCTCAAGGCAGCACAAGAAGCCAGCGACGAGAGTGATGCTCGAAAAGGGCCCGCCAAACCGCGCATTGTCTCCTTTACTTTCAAGCAAATGGGCGCATGGTCGGCCATCAAGTTGCGCGGAGTGGATGGGTCACAAACACTCTCTTTCCCGATCCGGGCCGATGAAGTAGTGGTTGCGGCAAAGCTGAGGATTGCCTACGATTATTCACCTTCCCTTATTCCCGAATTGAGTCATTTGAAGGTATCACTCAATGAACGCTTTGCGACGGTGCTGGCCTTACCGAAAGACAAGGGAGTGGGAAATACGCGGGACATCGACATTGATCCACGCTGGTTCTTTGACGTTAACTACCTCCGCTTCAAACTGATCGGACACTACACCCGAGATTGTGAAGATCCGTTTCATTCCTCTTTGTGGTTGACCCTGAGCGACTTGGGTCGTCTCGAACTGACACTGGCACCCTTGTCAACTGTTAACGACCTGAAAAATTTGCCGGCGCCATTTTTTGATAGACGCGACAACGTTCCATTGAGCTTGCCCTTTGTTTTTGCCAGCAATCCATCTTTGGGTGCACTCAAGGCGGCCGGCGTGCTTGCATCCTGGTTTGGTCTTCAAGCCGGTACCCGTGGAGCGCAGTTTCCGGTGCTTATCAACAATCTGCCCGAAGGCAATGCAGTTGTATTTTTGCAAGCTGGCAAGTCCTTCGAGGGAATCAAGGGGACAACATCGTCAACGGTTTCAATTCAGCCCCACCCAAGCAATCCACTAGCAAAATTGCTGTTGATCAGCGGTGGCAACGACGAAGACCTGGCGCGCGCCGCACGTGCTGTCGCATTGTTTAGCTCAACACTTTCAGGTTCCTCAGCCACCATAAGCAAAGAGATTGCGACTGCACCGCGCAAGCCCTATGACGCTCCGGCCTGGGTTGCCACTGACCGAACTCTACGCTTTGGCGAATTGGCACGACCGGAGGAACTTCGCACACAGGGCTACTTCCCGGAAGTGATTCGTCTCAATTACCGTGTTTCACCGGACCTCTTTACGTGGCGCACGCCCGGTGTGCCCGTGAAACTCAAGTACCGTGCCATCCGCTTGCCAGGCCACAAGAGTTCCAGCCTCAACGTTGGAATCAACTCCAATTTCATTCAGGCGATCGCTATCGACGAGCCCTACAAGGGAACAAAGGAAGCCGATTTCGTCAAAGACAAGACGGCGCTGCGGGAGGAACTCGTGTTCATTCCTCCGTATGGCGTTGCGGGACGGGATCAACTTCAGTTCAGCTACTATTTTGACTTCGTCAAGGAAGGTCAATGCCGCAACATGCCACCGGACAATTTGCAGGGTGCCATTGACCCGGAGTCGACTATCGATTTCAGTGGCTTCCCGCATTACGTCGCTTTGCCCAATCTGGCTTATTTTTCAAACATTGGCTTTCCGTTCACACGAATGGCCGATTTGTCGGAAACTGCTGTGGTTCTGCCAGACAGCCCCAATGCGGATGAACTGGGCCTTTACTTGACCCTGATGGGCCGGATGGGTGAAGCGACTGCTTATCCCGCGTTGCGTCACGCACTTATCTCAGCCGCCGATGTCGACAAAATGTCTGCCCGGGATCTTATTGTGATTGGCTCGGCAAGAAGCCAGGTCTTGATGACCAAGTGGGCCGATAGGTTACCCCTGGTGCAAAGCAACGGCGACCGCTACGTGCGAGAAGCCGACAGCACCTGGCGCCCGACTTACCGCTGGGAGCAACAAGATGTTCAGGAATCAACACAGCCCAAGGGCGGTCTCACGCTCACCGGGATCGGGATAGGGAATCTGGCCACCGTGATGGCCTTCGAATCGCCTCTGGAATCGGGGCGTAGCGTGGTCTTCTTGTACGCTGACAAAGCTGCTGACTTGCGAAAACTTTCTGATGTGCTGACCGACCCGGAGCGAATTGCCTCGATTCAGGGCGACTTCGCTATCGTCGATGACAAGAACGTCAGCCACGCCAAAGTAAGCCACACTTATTACGTCGGTTCACTGCCTTGGCTCAGCAAACTGCGATGGTTCTTTTCGGATCAGCCTCTGTTGTTGGGTCTGCTCGGAAGTCTGCTATGCCTGTTGATTGCCGCCATCGTTTACCGCAAGTTGGGCCCCGTCAATGCCAAGCGCGCCAAAGCGAAAGTTTGATACTGCCATGCAAATTGTGCAAAAGTTAGGATGTCTGACATTGACTTTGGCAGCGCAGGTAGCACCGGCGCTGGCGAGCGATGACCTGGAGACCAGTCAAATGGTCGACCAGGCCCGGCAATGGCAGCAAAAGCGTCGCGACGACCTGGCCGCTGAAATCTGGCGCAAGGTGCTTCGGTTTGACCCCAAACACCCAGAGGCACTGGCCAAGCTTGGCGCAATTGAAGCGAGCGCCGGCAACTTGCCACCCTCCACTCCCCCACCCTTCCTTGCCACGAATCGAAAGGCCTCGACACCAGCTAAACTGCCTTCATCTGCGCCATCTCGGTCCAAAGCATCGGTACCGGGCACGACAACAAGCAGCGATCCAAACATGAATTTTTCCGGCTCACTGGAGCTTGTCCCTGCGAAACCTCAACCCTGAATTCTTCCAAATCGATCCATGCAGGTTATCGCATTCATTTCAGGCAAAGGCGGAGTTGGCAAAACCACTCTGGCGGTCAACGTCGCGGTGGCGCTGGCATTACGCAACAAGCGCGTGCTGCTGATCGACCTTGATCCGCAGAATGCGCAACGCCTCCACCTGGGAATGAACCCGGAAGAAATCGCCGGACTGACGCGGGAAGGGATATCGCATAGTTCGATTTTTGACAGCCCCTTTGGAATTCAATTTATCCCTTTTGGCAGAATCACCGATTCCGAGCTCGCGGACTTTGAGCTTGAACTCAAAAAGTATCCAGCTTGGGTCTCTGATGGGATTGACTCACTCAATCCGGGCTCTTTTGATTTCGTCATACTAGACACACCACCCGGTCCTACGGCCTATCTGCAGCAAGCTCTGGTCGCCGCGAACCGCGCGGTGGTCGTCGTACTTGCCGATGCAGCGTCCTACGCCACCATTCCCAAGATCACCTCGCTGGTGGACCAATACACTGCTGGCCGTACTGATTTTTTTGGCTTCAACCTGTTGATCAACCAAATGCCAGTTCACAACAAACTGGGCCATCAGGTGCGCTCATCCCTATACGCCAGCTACGCCAATCAAATGGTGCCGATTGCTGTTCACAAAGACCCGCGCGTGTCACAGGCTCTTGGCTTTGAGCGACCGGTGCTCCAATATGAACCCAACTGCAAGGCGAGCCTGGACATTCAGAGCGTGGCCGATTGGTTGCTCGACAGCATCGAACAATGAGTTTGCAGTGGCTGAAATATGATTTTTGGCTCAAACATCTTCCTGTTCGCCTTTCTCCCGCTCTTTCTTGCCTGCTATTACCTGACCCCCTGGCGCGCCAAATCGGCACTGATTCTGAGCTTCAGTTGGGCTTTTTACGCTTGGTGGCGACCAGATTTTCTGGCCTTGCTGGTGGGCGTCACCGGCGTCAGCTACGCTTTTGCACTGGCCATTGGTGCGAGCAGCGAGCAAGCAAGCCGGCATCGTTTGCCGACGGCCGGTGTGACCTGGAACCTGCTGGCCCTGGGCTATTTCAAGTACGCCAACTTCGGTATTGACAGCGTCAATGTGGCCTTGAACGCGATGGGATTCAACGCCATGGAATTCACCCGCGTGCTGGGTCCTCTTCCGGGCCACCAATCTGGCTGGCGCTGCGCGCATGTTCGAGGGCATGCTGGGCCTGCACCGCGTCGGTTTCAGTCCCCCGGTTGCCTGGCAGGTGACGCCAGATCGGTTGATGGTCCTGGCGTTTGGGTTGGTGCTGGACTATGCCATGCCCTCGCTTAAACGCCAGCATGGCAGTTACCTGCGCTGCTGCTGCCGCCTTGGTCCTTGTGGGCGGTGGCAACGCTGTCGGCACAGTCCTTCACGCCCTTCCTGTATTTTCAGTTCTAGGCTCGAGATGCCCAAAGGCGCCTTACCCGCCAATCAAGCAACAATACTGTCCCGCTTCGGCGCCATCGCAGCGCTGACGTTAACAGGCGTCATGGTGGCAGGTGCCCGGCAAATTACGGGCGCGGCTGTAGATCCGGCCGGTCTGGACTTTTCGCGCAGTTGGACGGACTTCCGCGAAGGCCGCAGCACCAGCGCACTTGAAAAGCAACTGGAGCAAAAGCTGCCGGCACGCAGTGCCCTGATTGGCGCGGCCAACAGCCTGCGCTACCTGCTCACTGGCAGCGGCGGCGAACAAGTGCGAACCGGCAAGGACGGCTGGTTGTTTCTGACTGAAGAATTGCGCTTTGACGCTAACGGCAGCCGGGCGGAACTGCTTGGCGCTGCGTCACGCAGCCCGGAGAGCCAGGGCGTCAAGCTGATTGTGGCCCTGGTGCCCGACAAGGCCCGGGTCTATTCAAGCAAGTTGGCAAACGGCTATTACCCAGACCACAACAGCTCTCGCTACGCCGATGCGATCGATGCCTTTCAAAAGCAGGGCGTCACCACGGTCGGCCTGTTGCCGCCACTGGCCCAGGCGGCCGCGCGGGGCGAAGTCTATTACCGCACCGACACACACTGGAACCAGAGCGGCGCCGAAGTGGCCGCTGAGGCGCTTGGGTCGACTATCAAGCGGTTGGGACTGGAACTCGAAAAGACCAGTTTCAGTAGCATCAGAGGCACACCGATTGAGCGACCGGGCGACCTGATCAGGTTGATGGGGCCTGGCGGCACGCCAAAAGTGCTGGGCCTGCTGCCAGATACAGAAACGCCTGCCGTGACCCAGCAACGCAGTGCGGAAAACACAGGACTGTTTGGCGACAGCGCCGTACCGGTCGTGTTGACAGGTACCTCCTATTCCCTGCGCGCCAATTTTGTCGGCTATCTGGAACAAGTTCTCTCAGCCAAAGTGTTGAACGCGGCAAAAGACGGTGGTGGCTTTCTGCAGGCAACGACGCTGTATCTGAACGAGGAGTCCTTCCGGTCAAACAAACCGAAAGTGTTGGTGTGGGAGATGCCTGAGCGCTTCCTCTGGCGCAAGCTCGACGACGAACCAAGACGGCTTGAAACCGTGAAGTTGCGTTCTCCTAGAATGAAGGATGCCGTTGTAGAAGCCGTTTCCAACAATTCAATGCACGCTGATCAATGACCATGGGGCATTCACTCTCGCCTGAGGAACTCCAGCGCTTTCAGCGCGTCGTCGCCCGCTCGGTGGAAGCGCGCAGCCACTTTGAAGTGTTCGCCTGGTTGCAAGGCGAAATGCAGCAGTATTTACCACACGACATCATGATCGCAAGCTGGGGGGACTTTTACAGCGGCGCGATTCACTACGACATCATTTCCGCCCTCGACGGCGTGCGTTCCTTGAGCACCGATCAGCAAGTCATGAAGCCATTGCTGATGGGGCTCTTCAATCGCTGGATCGAGTCTGGCAGCAAGCCGATTGCCACGGTGGCTGGATGCGATGGTTTTGCGATCGAAGGAAGCGAGCGGACCACAGCGCTGGGCGATGCAATGCGAACAATGCAGTATGCGATGGCCCATGGCATCAGTGACAAGAGAGACAGTTATGACTGTTTGTACGTCTCCTTGCGGGTCAAGGAATGCTTCAATGAGTGCGAACATGAAGTCATGACCATGGCCTTGCCGTATATCGACATAGCGTTGCGCCAGGTTGAGCTGCTGCCCCATCAAGGCCAGGCTGGCGCTGTCATCCCTTCGCCGCTTATCTATGACTTGTTGCAAAATCGCGGCCTGTCCGGGCGCGAGATTGAGATCCTACAATGGGTCGCCCTTGGAAAAACCAATCCGGAAATCGGAAAAATTCTGAAGATAAGTGAATTTACGGTAAAGAATCACATGCAGCGCATCTTCAAGAAAATGGATGTGAGTAACCGAGCCCAGGCGGTTGGCCGGTTCAAGGTCATGGTGAGCAATGGCTAATGCCCCGGCGAGCGATTCGGCCGCATCATTCAGCAATCGATCCCAACCAGCTTCTCTGGGTCAAGACAACCTGCTGAGCGTTTTTGAACTAACGGTCGGCCCCAGCGCATTGGTTTTTTCCTTATGGGGACTGGCCTACTATTTTGAGGGCCAGGTTCATGCCTCCTTCATTATCCTGGGTGCACTGATGTTCGCCCTGACCTTTCCCGGTCAGGTCAGGCTGCAGTCTTCCATCCTTTCAGTGTGCATCAGTATTGCTGTCACCTGGGCCTGGGTCGCTGGCTTGTTATTGTTTATTGGTATTGCCTCAGGCTACATCCACGAGTTTTCAAAGAAAATTTTATATGCTTGGTTGTGGGTTGCGCCGCTAAGCAAACTTGGCGCCTGCCTTGCACTGCGCGCAGCAGCGCCGACGCTGCTCAGACTGCAGGGTCCGAAGCAGCGGGCCATTATTGTTGGCATGAACGAGCAGGGGCTGGCACTGGCATCCAGGATGAGTCAGGCTCGCTACACCAGAACCGAACTGGTTGGCTTTGTCGACGATCGTCAGGCCACGCGCCTGAACAACAGCTCGGTTTACCGGTTGCTGGGGACGCAGGCCCAGCTTCTTGCGCTGGTCCAGAGCGAGCGAATTCAAATCATTTACCTGTCGCTACCGATGGCCTCGCAGCCACGCATTCTGCATATTCTGGACGAGCTCAAGGACTCGACGACGTCGATCTATTTTGTGCCGGACATGTTTGTTACGGACCTGATCCAGGCGCACCCTGATTCGGTCTGTGGCATGCCTGTGATCTCGGTTTGCGACACACCCTTCAATGGATCGGACGGTGCCATCAAACGCCTTAGCGACATCGTCCTGGCAACGCTGATCCTGATCCTGATCACCCCGCTGCTGATCATCATTGCTGTGGCTGTCAAGACCGGTTCCCCGGGCCCCGTCATCTTCAAGCAGCGCCGCTGTGGTCTGGACGGCACCGAAATTGTGGTCTATAAGTTTCGTTCCATGACCGTCACTGAGGACGGCGCCAACATTGCGCAGGCAACTCAAAATGACGCTCGTATCACACCACTGGGTGCATTGTTGAGACGCACTTCGTGCGACGAGCTACCTCAATTCATCAACGTGCTGCAGGGGCGCATGAGCATCGTAGGCCCGCGACCGCATGCCCTAGCCCACAACGAGCTTTATCGCAAACTGATCAAGGGCTATATGGTGCGACACAAGGTCAAGCCAGGCATCACCGGTTGGGCTCAAGTCAATGGATTCAGAGGCGAAACCAATACGCTCGACAAGATGCAGAGCCGCATCGACTTTGACCTTGACTACCTGCGCAACTGGTCCGTCCGGCTTGACCTGTACATTATTTTCAAGACCATTAGCCTTGTCATCAAAGACCAAAAGGCCTATTGACCATGGGGCTGCGGCGCCGCTACTGGGTAAGTCTGGCCGTGCTGTTGATGTTTTGTACCGCCACGGTTCGGGCACAAGGTGAAGACACGCTAAAACTCAAAGTTGAATCGTCGTTGCGCTTTGACAACAACCTGTTTCGGCTGCCCGCAGATGCCAACCTTGATGCACTGTTGGGCACAGCCAGCGCGGCAGAAAGAATCGACATCAATTCACTGAGCCTCAGTTTCAGCACGACCCTGAGCCTGCAAAAGTTTGAGCTGTCGGCCAGCCTGACCAACTTCCGCTATCAGAACTTCGGTTACTTGAGCTACGTTGCGCATAATTACAGCGCTGCCTGGCGCTGGGCGCTGACGCCCTCCTTGCGAGGCAATCTGGGCAGCCAGCGCCAGGAGACCATCAACAGCTTTGCCGACTACCAGGGCTTCGGCTTGCAGAATCTGCGTACCAACAGCAGCAGCCGTCTGGATGCCGTTTATGACCTGGATGGCAGTTGGAGTGTGGTCGCCGGGGTGTCGCGAGCAAGTCAAACCAACCAGCAGGCCCTGACCGCAGAAGGCGACTACCGGGAGCAGTCTGCGGACCTGGGCCTGCGCTACAACGCCGGCTCAGGCAGCACTGTCAGCTATACCCTTCGCAGCGCCAACGGCAGCTACATCGACCTTGCGCTGTCGCCAGCGGGCCTGTATGACGATGGCTTCGGGCAAATCGACAGCGAACTCAGGCTGCGCTGGATCGCCAGCGGCAAGAGTGTCGCAGAGCTTTACACCAACCAGATCAGCCGCACGCATCCACACTACGCGCAGCGCGACTACGGTGGCCGCAACGCCGGCGTCAATTTGAACTGGAGCCTCAGCGGCAAGTCAGCGCTGGTAGCAAGTTGGGCGCGCGAACTTGCCAGTTACCAGACCAGCACGTCCAACTACAGCCAGACCGCTCGCTTATCATTGGGGCCGGTTTGGCAACTGAGTCCGAAAGCGGTAGTCCGGGCGCGTTACGAGGTGGCACAAACCGACTACCTGGGTTCGCCGTTCGGAGCACTTGCCACGCCGCGCAGCGACACCACCAGTGCTGCCAGCCTGACTTTTGACTGGCAACCCTACCAACACCTTACCATTAGCACGTCGTTGGAAAATGCCGCCCGAAGATCCAACTTGGCAGGCTTGGACTATGAGGGCAAAATGGCCACTGTTTCAGCCCAATTCAGTTACTGATTTTTAGCACCATGACCACTTCACAACTTCGTTATTCCAGGCCCCGCTTCATGCACGTTATTTTGAGCGCGGCGCTGGTCCTTGGTTTGACGGCCTGCGGCAACAAAGACGACAAGAAGGCGGCCACCCAGGTGGCCGCCAAAGTGGGCTCGGAAGAAATTTCTGTGCATCAGATCAACCAGGTGCTGAGTCGCAGCAGCAGTGCTGGCGCGTCGCCCGCAGCGGTGCAGGCAATGAGCCGCGAAGTGCTCGAAAAGCTCATCGACCAGCAACTGGCCGTAGAGCAAGCCACCGACGACAAACTGCACCGCTCACCCGAGGTGGTGGCACAAATTGAAGCTGCCCGGCGCGACATTCTGGCGCGCGCCTACATGCAAAAAGTGGCTGCCAACGTGCCCAAACCCAACGCCCAAGAGGTAAAGAAGTACTACGCCGAGCATCCGGCCTTGTTTTCAGAACGTCGCATTTTCAATGTGCAGGAAATTGTGACGCCGACCGCCCCGGGCTTGGCCGATCAACTGCGCGCAATGGTAGCGGCTGGCAAACCCATCGTGGAAGTAGCTAACTGGCTCAAAAGCAAAGGCGTCAAGTTTGATGGCGGCAGCGCGACCCGCGCGGCGGAGCAGATTCCACTGGAACGCTTGACTCAAATCCATGCACTCAAGGATGGTCAGAGTATCCTTCTGGAGTCCCCTCAGACCATCACCGTGGTTCGCGTAGCGTCGTCACAATCGTCCCCAGTGGCTGAGGCCGCTGCTCTGCCCCGCATCGAGCAGTTCCTGACCAACCAGCGCGCAAGTGAGGCCGTGACCACCAATATCAAACAACTGCGCGCTGCAGCCAAGATCACTTACATGGGTGAATTTGCCAAGGCGGGCGGCACTGCGACTGCCCCGCCAGCGGTCGTGCCAGAGCCCGTTCCAAGCTTCGCGGCGCCAGACAATGCTTCGGCGATCGAAAAAGGTGTGGCTGGGCTTAAATAGCGCAAACTTGGCAGTCACAACCCTATGAGCACTCAATTTCCGGCCTCACGCCACTTGATAAAGCGACTAATACGACTGCCCCGCATCTTGCTTGCGGCGATCATGCTGATGGGTGCTGCGGTGCACGCCCAAAATACGGACTACCCACTAGGCGCTGGCGACGCCATCAAGATTCAAGTCTTTCAGAACCCGGACCTCACCATTGAAACCCGTGTCTCTGAAAATGGCTCCATCACCTACCCACTGATTGGCGCTATCGAACTCGGTGGACTGTCGATTGCAGTCGCTGAAAAGAAAATCGCCAGCGCTCTGCAAACCGGTGGTTTTATCCAGAACCCACAGGTCAACATCGTTCTCCTTCAGATCCGTGGCAACCAGGTTTCGGTCTTGGGGCAGGTCAATCGCCCCGGGCGCTTTCCGTTGGAAATTGCCAACACCCGACTGAGCGACATGCTGGCCAATGCGGGTGGGGCGACGGTCAATGGTGATGATATTGCCATCGTTGTAGGCATGCGCGACGGCAAGTTGTTTCGCAAGAAAATTGACATTCCTTCGATCTTTCTGGACGACAAGTTACAAGACAACATCGTGCTGCAAGGCGGCGACAGCATTTATGTGCACCGTGCGCCGGTTTTCTATATTTACGGCGAAGCACAACGGTCTGGCGCGTACCGGATCGAGCGCGACATGACCATGATGCAGGCGCTGGCGCAAGGTGGGGGGCCAACCGCCCGTGGCAGTGAAAGGCGCCTGCGTCTTCATCGCAAGGGGGCGGATGGAAGTGTCCAACTGATCGAACCCCTGCTGACCGACGCCGTGCTGCCCAATGATGTTATCTATGTCAAAGAGAGCCTATTTTGACGATCCAGCAATTTCTCCTCATCCTGCGCGCCCGCTACCAGGTAGCGCTGCTGGCTTTGTTGGTAACGGTGGCCACCACCTTGATCGTCAGCCTGATGTTGCCCAGGCAATATACCGCCAGCGCCGCGATGTTGGTGGACGTCAAGTCACCCGACGCTGTCAGCGGGATGCTGCTGCAGGGCATGATGGCTCCCGGCTATATGGCAACTCAAATCGACATCATCAACAGTGATCGCGTCGCCAAGGATGTCGTCAAGGTTCTGCGCATGGAGAGCAGCGCCGCGATCCAGCAGCAGTGGCGCACGGCGACCAAAGGCAAGGGCCAGCTGATTGACTGGCTGGCTAATTTGCTGCAGAAGAATCTGGACGTCAAGCCCTCGCGCGAGAGCAACGTCATCAACATCAATTACACCGGAACCGACCCCGACTTTGCCGCCGCAGTGGCCAACGCCTACGCGCAGGCTTATATGAATGTCAATCTGGAACTGCGGCTGGCCCCCGCTCGCCAGTACGCCACCTTTTTTGAAGCTCAAACCAAGGCGGCGCGTGACAAGTTGGAAAAAGCCCAGCAAGCCTTGTCTGATTATCAGCAAGCAAATGGCATTACCTCCACTGATGAGAGGCTTGATTTTGAAACCGCCAAACTCAATGAAACCTCCAGCCAGCTCACCGGCATACAAGGCCAAACCACCGACAGCCAGAGCAAACGCCAGAACACCAAGACTGACACGCTGGCTGAAGTGATGCAAAGCCCGCTGATCAACGGCCTGAAAGCGGACATTGCCCGGCTCGAAGCGAAGCTGACCGAAAGCAGCATCAACCTGGGCAAGAATCACCCACAGACCCAGCGCACCGAGGCCGAGCTGAGCAGCCTCAGAACCCAGCTTGAGACAGAAACCCGCAAGATTGCCAGCTCCATCGAAACCACCTATCTGATCAGCAAGCAACGCGAGCAGCAGTTGCAAAGTGCGCTGGGCGCTCAAAAGGCACGCGTGCTGATTTTGAACCAGCAGCGCAATGAGCTCAACGTGCTGCGCCGCGACATTGAATCGGCCCAACGCGCCTTTGAACTGGTAAGCCAGCGCGCCTCGCAAACCAATATCGAGAGCCAGACCAACCAGACCAATATTGGTGTCCTCAACCCGGCATCGGTGCCTCTTGAGCCGTCCAAGCCCCGAGTTCTCCTCAACGTGCTGGTTTCCATTTTTTTGGGGACACTGCTTGGGGTCGGGCTGGCATTCATGCTGGAACTATCCAACCGCCGGGTGCGCTCGGCACAAGATCTGGCTGAGGCGCTGGATCTGCCGGTGCTTGGCACGATCGCGTCCGAAGTGGCCCAGCGCAAGTTCTGGCGCATCGGAGTGCGCGCATGAATACGGTCATCCCCACCGGCGCGGCACGCTCCATTGGCAGCATCCTGATCGAGTCAGGTCGCCTGAGCAGCACGGACGCAGACCGTATCGCAGAGCACCAGCAACAGCACGGTCTTCAATTTGGCGATGCCGCCATTGCACTGAAGCTGCTTACCAAAGAAGACATCGACTATGCCCTGGCCAAGCAATTTGACTACGCCTACCTGAACAATCAAGACAGCAGCCTCAGCGCTCAGTTGGTCGCAGCCTACAAACCCTTTAGCAGGATTGGCGAAAGCCTGCGCGCCGTGCGCAGCCAGCTGATGCTGCGCTGGCTTAACGCGGACGCCGCCGGTAAGGTCATCGCGGTGGTCAGCCCCGGCAAGGGCGAGGGCCGCAGCTTTATTGCCGCCAACCTGGCCATCGTGTTTGCCCAGCAAGGCCAGCGCACCCTGTTACTGGACGCTGACCTGCGCGCCGGACCCACCAGCGGGCAGCATTCCCTGTTCAAACTGGGTAAGAGTACGGGTTTATCTGGCATCCTGGCTGATCGCGCGGGGCTTGAAGTCGCCCTGCCCGTGCCCAGCCTGACCGGCCTGACCGTGCTACCCGTTGGCGCTGTGCCACCGAATCCGCAAGAGCTGTTGGGTCGTCCGGAATTTGGACAACTGCTGGGCAAGGCTTCGCAACAGTTTGACGTGATCATCATCGACACACCTGCAGGAGACGATTTTGCCGATGCAGAAATCATCGCTGCCCGCGCCAGTGCCGCCCTCGTGGTGGCGCGGAAGAATCAAAGCTTGATGCCCAACGTTGCGCTGCTCGCACGGCGTCTGCAAGCTGGAGGCGTAACGCTGGTGGGCTCAGTACTGAATGATGGCTAAGCCCTCGTCATTGCAACCCCCCAACGAACCCGTCATTGCGAGCGAAGCGCGGCAATCCATCGCCACTTGTCATGCCGGACCCGATCCGGCATCCATGCCCCTTGTCAACTGGCTCCCCATCATTCTGGGCCTGGCCGTCTTGTACTTGCCCAGCCTCTTTGACCTGTTCACCGGCATCTGGAGCGATGACGAGCAGATGCACGGTCCAATTATCCTTGGCATTTCATGCTGGTTGCTGCAGCGAAAATGGCCCGAAGTTGCTGACATCTATGAGCCATCTCACCTGTTAGGTTGGCCTTTGTTATTGTTTGGTTTGTTGAGCTACGCTCTTGGCAGATCGCAAGCCGTCATGCAGATGGAAATTGGCTCGACGTTGCCAATTTTGATTGGCTTGATTTTGATCACCCGTGGCACCCACGCGCTCCGCAAGCTGTGGTTTCCTCTATTCTTCATGTTGTTCATGATCCCGTTGCCTGGTGTGTTGGTTCAGGCCATCACTCTTCCACTCAAGACCGCGGTGTCGATCGTCGCGGCTCAAGTTCTTTATGCTTTCGACTACCCCATTGCCAGAACGGGTGTGATTCTTCAGGTTGGACAGTACCAGTTGCTGGTGGCTGACGCCTGTGCCGGCCTGCACACACTGTTTACGCTGGAAGCATTAGGGTTACTCTACATGAACCTGATGGGCCACGCATCCATCAAGAGAAACCTCGCGCTGGCCTTGCTTATTGTTCCAATTTCTTTTGTGTCCAACGTCATAAGGGTCTTGATATTGATTCTGGTCACCTACCACATGGGTGACGCTGCGGGGCAAGGCTTTTTGCACGGCTTCGCGGGCATGACTCTATTCGTGAGTGCCCTGCTGCTCATCATCAGCGTGGACACGCTACTTGGCAAGTTCATCAAAGATCAGACATCTCATGGAGCTTAGGCAAGTCCACACGTCTGCCCTATGGCAGACCTTTTCAATTGCTGTGTTGATGCTGACTGCGGCAACTGCTGCCCGAACCTTCACTCCAACAGTGCGACTGGCAGATATCAGACCAAGGATTCATCTGGAGCAGCAAATACCCAAAGCATTTGGCGAGTGGTACGAAGACCTTAGTATTACCCCCATCCTACCCAATCCCCAAGTGCAAGCCAAGCTCGACGTTCTTTACTCATCAACTTTGGCCCGCACCTACCGCAATACGGCTGGTCAGCGTGTCATGCTTTCCATCGCCTACGGCAGCGATCAGAGTTCCGAGGCCACCGCAGTGCACAGGCCCGAGTTTTGTTACAGCGCCCAGGGCTTCAAGGTCAGCAACTTGGGCGAAGCCGTTGCCAACATAGGTCCGCGCCGACTCAAGGTACAAAGACTATTGGGTGAGTTGGGCCAGCGCCACGAGGTCATCACCTATTGGATCACAATGGACGAGACCGCCACATTGCCGGGATTGACGCGCAAGTACGAACAAATTCGTTATGGCCTGAAGGGGCAGATACCTGACGGCATGTTGTTTCGTGTCTCATCCATTGGCGGCAGTGAAGCCGAAAGCCTCAAGCTGCAAAACCAGTTTTTGAACGATCTGTCAAGAAACATGTCCGCAACCCTTGTTCCAAGATACTTCGGCAAGTCAGATTAAACAATATTTGCGTCGGCCACGGATAGACCACTGATTGAATGAACTCATCACAAACAATTCAGTCGATTTCAAACTTGTGGCCGCCGCTGGTGGTTAGGTTTGTCGCGTCCGCGCGGGATAAGCTACCCTCAACACGTGGGCACATCCTGGTGTTGATTGCTGGGTTGCTAACCGCTGTCATTCTTGGTCTGATCACGGCGGTGCAGCCCTTACTTGCGCTTTTACTGATGATCGCACTCGGCAGCCTTGGCGCGCTGGCATGGTTGGTTAGACGCGTGGCACCGGGTGCACCTTTGTGGATCAAAGCCAGTTTCTTGGTCGTGATGGGCCAATTGGTGTTCAGCTACGGATTCTCAAACATCATATTTTTTGTTGGCGGAATACCATTGCCTCTCACCGAATGTGTATTGTTTGTTGCCTTGTGCGCATGCGCACACCGTATCTGGCTGGCAAAAGATCGTTTGGCATTGCCGTTGCCGTTATGGTTACTGGTACTCTGGATTGCATTCAACCTAACATGGCACTTACCGTCAGGCCTCATACGAGACGGTGTTGGAGCAGCACGCGACGCCATGCCAACCGTCGAAATGCTATTCATCATTCCGGGCTTCGTGATAGCCATAATTTGCCTGCAAGAAGGCCAGCGTGGGCAAATCTGGATACGCAGCGTACTGTTGATCTTGGTATGCCTGCTGGCGATTTATGGACTTTTTTATCCCCTCAGTGCTAGCATTCAAGCGATCTCCCCGCGGGTGACCAGCCTGCAGCAAAGTGTGCCAATTTTTGGGCACTTCACATCATTTCCAGCCGTCAGTTTTATGGCCATGATTGGCTGGGCTCTGTGGCGCTGGCAATCCAGTGAGCCCACCCGGTTTTGGGATTCACTGTTGGGTATTGCCATCTTCGTTGCCGGGCTTTTGGTTTTTTTCATGGTTCAGTCACGCATAGCCTACCTTTTTGTCACGATCAGCCTGTTTGTATTTTTGGTAATTGGCGGACAAGCCAAGCAAGCGTCCCGAATCGTGATTGCGCTGCTGGTCGGCCTGACCGTACTGCTGACCATCGAAATTTCTGGACTGGAAATCAAAGGCCGAATCGGACGTCTAAGCGCGTCAGGTATCGTCGAACACGTAGTGACACTCACAGGCCAATCCAGCGATTCACGCAGCGAATTCGCTGGAGCAGCAAATGGTGTGAATCAGCGGCGCCAATGGCGCGACTTTTCACTCAAACTGTGGTCACGAGACGCTTCAACGCAGATTCTGGGCATCGGTTTTGGTCAGATTTTGACAGACCTCACGACTGCCGGCACCGAAGGTCAGACCATGATTGTGCGTGAGCCGCACAACAGCTATGTCACCACGTTGAGTCGATCTGGCATAGTGGGACTAGTAGTGATGTTGAGTCTTCATTCGAGTGTGCTCTGGATATGTCTTTACGGATATCGGCGACATTATTTGACACAACGCCCTCAAGCGGCCTATTTTCTCGGGGTGATGTTTTACGAACTTTACAGCCTGTTAAACGCTTGGGGTGAGCCTCATTTCGAGGTGGCTCATTTTGCAGTACCAAGTTACTTTATTTATGGCACGGTAGTTGGCCTTTACGTCTACATTTCACAAACCAATCACGCACCCACCATGACATTGCCGCCAAACTCCAAGTGGAAACCAGCATGCGGCACTGCAACATCAACTTAGCGTCTGACAGTACCCATGAGCAAGCGGATATTCATCGTCTCTTTAATGCGGACCAACGGCGACACTGGCGTACAGGCCCATGTAAACAGCTTTCATAGTTTTCTAATGGGGCATGGCGTTCCAGTTGAACTGCTCACACCATACAGCAGCGGGATGTGGATTTGGTATCCGCTATACGCGTTGCGCTATGTCATTCAGTGGTGTCACCGCCCGACCGGCGTAATTTGGTACCGATATGTACGTTTGCTCGCTCTCAAATTTCGCTTAAGAAAATTGCTGTGCGATCAAACATCCGCTGTGTTGTATGCGCAATGCCCGGTGTCCGCAGACGCTTGCCTGCGCGCCCGGCATGTGCAATCTCAGCGGGTGGTGATGGTGGCACATTTCAACATCTCGCAGGCCGACGAATGGGTCGGCCAAGGGTATCTTCAACCCGACGACCATGCATGGCGAGCGATACGATCGCAAGAGGCTGCTGTCATACCCAAACTCGATGCAATCGTGTTTGTATCTGCTTTCATGCGAGATTTGGTCTTGCAGCGCATTCCCTCCATCAACAAGGTTCGGAGTCAAGTGATTCCGAATTTTTTTCGTGCACCACAGTCACTCCACATTCCTCCGCATCGCGCCGAGGGTGAGTTTGCACTGGTGTCGATAGGTACATTGGAACCACGCAAGAACCAGCGTTATCTATTGGATATCGTGGCGATTGCGCGGCGCGAAATACCAGGCCTTACGCTGACGCTGATTGGCGATGGTTCTGATCGTCAAATACTTGAGCAACAAGTTCAAGAGCTTGGGTTGGAAAGCCATGTCAACTTCAGAGGAAAGGTCATGAGGGCAGCCGATCTGTTGCCGCAGTTCGATGCCTTTATCCACGTTGCCAAGATGGAAAGTTTTGGCATAGTAATTATTGAAGCGATGGCGGCAGGTCTGCCCATATTTGCTTGCCCTGTGGGTGGTATTCCAGAAGTTTTTGCTGACGGGCGAGAAGGCCACTTCTTGCCTCTTGACAATGCGCAGGCAGCTGCTCAGATACTCAGCGATGCATTGAAATCCATAGATGATTTCAAGAAGTTGGGACAAGCAGCCCAGGCTCGATTCCAAGCCAATTTTGACCAAGCAATAGTTGCTCAGAATTTGCTTGACTTCCTGTTGCTCGATGCAATCCATGAACCAGGTACCCCACGGACATGATCCAGTTCATGCATCAGGTATTGCAATGAACACTGAACTTCAGGACTCGAAACTATTCTGGCTTTTGCGGCGTACGTCCCTGCCGTCCCAGGCATTGCACAGTGCGACCAGTTTCTTGTTGATGGCTGGAATGGCACGCCTTGCCCCCAGCCATGCTTTTGCCTTGGCAGCAGCTTTTTTCATGCTGACTGCTCTTTCCAGTTCATTGAACATCTACTTGCTGAGCTCAACTTGGCTGAGATTGATGGGCGATGATGCTGCCACCCGACTTGAGCGATTTTCATTGTGGTTAAGTGGTATTTCGGCCCTATTCTTCTGCTTTTTTTGGTGGGGTTACCGAAGTATGGCGTTTGGTGCAGCACCGTTTTCTGAAGTTCTCAGCGTCGGATTGGCTGCGGCAGCCTACCTGCAATATTTTGCGCGCAGAAGACAACTACTGCTGAGTGGGCGCTTCGCTATGGCCATGCTGGCCGATGCCATACGGGCGTTATTGATCGTTGGTGCTGCGGTAGCCACTTTTTGGAGTCAAGGCGTTTTCGATTTTGAACGGTTTCTCCTTATCTTTGTATTAGCCCATGTGCTGGGTGTACTACCAGTAATGTCGTGGCGGAATAATGTAGTGGGCCTTCACTTGCCATTGCACTCAATGCTGGTCAACATCTTCAGCCCTCTGAGCACGCTGCAAAAGGGTGACTGGCTCGCCGTTGGCTCCGGCGCTGCCAATGTGGTGTTCAGTCAATCGGCATCTTTGCTCGCCCCTATGCTGATTGGATCAATTGAATACGCCACACTGCGGGCATATGAACTTTGGCTTTTCCCGGTATTTTTCATGGCACAAATTTTGGACCCTTTTTATATGCGCAAGCTCCAGACTGTTTCAGGTGGGGTGGCAGGTAAGAGTTCATCCTTGCTGCTTACTCTTGCATGGCCCACATTAGCCATATTCTCGCCTCTCGGGTTGGTTTGTCTGTTAGCCTGGCTATGGCCACCGGCAGCGACTTTAATTCAACTCCTGATTTCTGCGGAGTACCGCGGCTCGTTCTGGCTAATGACTTGGGTGCTTGTTCTATCAGGTCTGATTGCGATCAATGCGCCCCTGCGTTGGTACATGACTGTGGCCGGTGTTGGTAAACCCTTGCTGATTGGAACTGGGCTTGGTATCGTTTTCACTTTAATCGTTCTTTTCATCCTAACGAAGCAATACCCGACGGCCTGGACCATTCTTTGCTCCAAAATCACATACGAGTTAGTCCTGTTAATTGCCGGCAGCTGGGGTCTATCGAAATTGTCGCAATCCGCCAAGCGAAATTGAGCAACCAGCAATCTTGGCAATCCCAACTGAGGCGGCTGCTGGGACTGCGCTGACGAGCAGACACTTTAATCGCACTAGGCATAGTCAATGAAAAGTCAAATGGCCTCAATACTCATGGTTCACAACGCCTACCAGCAACGAGGTGGAGAGGACTCAGTGGTCGATGCCGAAATCAAACTGCTGCGTTCGTACGGTCACAAGGTCGTCGAATATCGACGCAGCAATGAAGAATTGAACCAAATGAGCCGTTCCTCAGCAGCCCTGCAAACTTTTTGGTCGCGTGGCACTGCCCATAAAGCGGCCGAGTTGATCACCCTGGAGAATATTGACGTTGTTCACTGCCACAACACATTTCCATTGATCTCTCCTGCTGTGTACTGGGCAGCAGCCCGCGCTAGGGTGCCGGTGGTGCAAACCCTGCATAACTTTCGCCTGATCTGTCCGCAGGCGCTGATGCTGCGCAATGAAGCTCCTTGCGAAGATTGCGTAGGGCATGTACCCTGGCGCGGCGTGATGCACGGTTGTTATCGCAATTCAAGACTTCAAACCGGAATCTTGGCCGGAATGATCACTGCCCACCGTGTCTTGGGAACCTGGAGAGACAAGGTTACCCGCTATATCGCATTGAATGAATTCTGCCGTCAAAAATTCATCCAGGGCGGACTGCCCGCTGATCGGATTGTGGTGAAACCAAACTTCGTGGATGCTGGGCCGGCGCCCGTACGCATTAAGCGCCTAGGTGCGTTGTACGTCGGCCGCCTCTCGCATGAGAAAGGTATCAGCGTGCTGGCCGATGCCATGCGTCGGTTGCAAGGGCGTGTGGGGCTAACCGTGGTGGGAGTCGGCCCGCAGGCGGACCTGTTGGCCAACTTACCGGGCGTCACACTGCTGGGCGCCTTACCCGGCAATGAGGTGATGGAGCTTATGCGACATACTCAAATGCTGGTGCTGCCCAGCATCTGGTACGAGAATTTCCCACGCACGCTAGTTGAGGCCTTTGGCTGCGGTCTCCCCGTCGTGGCCAGTCGTTTGGGGGCAATGCCACATCTGATCGATCATGATAGAAACGGACTTCTGTTCGATGCTGGTAGCGTCAACGCACTTGCAGCGGCGATGGATTCACTGGCTAGCGATCCGCAACGATGCGCAGAAATGGGCTTGGCGGCACGTCAAACTTACGAAGAGTCACTAACGCCAGAGATCAACTACAAAATGCTGATGCAAATCTATGAGGATGCTTTGTCTGTGCCTCATGGGCTGTAGCGATGAGTTTTGAACAGCATTCTTATACACCGACGTAGTATCAATCAGAGCTTGCCTGAAAGTTTTTCCAGAATATAAAAAACATCCCGAAAATGGGTATTGATCGACATGACGCCTTTTCGACTATAAACCTTGTTTTGAGTCAACTTGCTAGGCCTAGGATTTGAATGATGACTTCTGCAGGATCGACTATTTTTAGGAAATAGATTTAGATGAAAGTTTTCGCAATTCGAAAAAATTACTTGTTTGATTATAATAGCAACAACTCTTTGGTTTCAAAGTTTAGAACCAAGAGAATCGCCCCGATGATGGAATTGATTGAAGCTGCCTCAATCAAATATGGCTCAGTAAACATTGTAGATATAGGTGGCACCGAACAATATTGGAATATTGTCTCAAGGGAGTTCCTCGATAGACACAAGGTTACTATTACCATAGTAAATTTGCCTGAATTTGAGTCACCGACGAATCACGGTCCTTTCATTTTTGTTGCTGCAGATGGATGTAATCTGTCTGCATTTGATAACGAGGCGTTTCATATTGCGCATTCTAATTCTGTGATTGAGCATGTTGGCGATTGGGCGCGCAAGGTACAATTTGCGACGGAACTTTCAAGAGTTGCAAAGCAATACTTTATTCAAACACCGAATTACTGGTTTCCCATTGAGCCTCATTGTATGCTCCCATTTATTCACTGGTTGCCAAAACCTATTCTGGTGTCGCTCGTAGCCTCCTTCAAGTTGGGAAACTGGAAACGAGCTGGATCTATTGATGAGGCAGTGCGAATTGTAGAGAGTGCGCGTCTAGTCGATAAAAAAATGTTCCAAGCCTTATTCAAGGATGCAACAATTATCACGGAAAGACTTATTTTCTTCCTGAATCCGTGATTTGGCATAAAAAAATGTCGATTTGTCTTTATAAATCAATGACTTAGGTGTAAAATGCTGTTCACCCTGAAGGTGAGCAACATCATGACCGAATTCATAATCAAAAAGCTTTCCTACGAGCTCAGTTCCCACGCCGGCCTGGTATTCGTT
>CAITQH010000140.1 GCA_903894475.1 uncultured beta proteobacterium | reverse complement strand
GTTTCATTGCATTCGCAGGGTGACGCGCGGATCGCCCGGCAGTGATGCCAGGTGGTCCCGCTGGTGAGCTTGCCCTGCTCCAGCAGCAGCACATCGGTGCGTCCCATCTTGGCCAGATGGTAGGCGGTGGAACAGCCGACGATGCCGCCACCAACGATGATGATTTGAGCGTGATTTGGAAGACTCATTTTGAACTCCTTAAAACTCAACTAATTGCCGTGGCCATTGGGTCGCCCCGAAGAACGAAAGAAGGCTGTCATTGCGGACCCCGGATCGGAGTCCGGGGCAGGCCCGATCCGCAATCCAGGTCTCACGTGGCACTGGATCCCGGATCTTGTCCGGGATGACAAACTATTCTGTCACCCTAACCCAGCCGCAATGCCATTACACCGGCAACGATAACGCAGGTTCCCACGACCCGCCGGGGTGTAAAAGCTTCTTTCAGGAACCAGGCACCCAGCAACACCGCAAACAGCACGGAAGTTTCGCGCAGTGCAGCGACGGTTGCCACCGGCGCACGGGTCATGGCCCACAGCGCAATGCCGTAGGATCCCAGCGATGCGCAGGCGCCCAGCGTGGCCACCGGCCAGCGATGGCGCGCGTAGCGACCGACTGCATGGCCGCGCGTGGCAAACATCAGCAGTGCAAAAGGCCAGCCGTCGAGCAAAAACAGGGTGGCGACGTACTGCATGGCGTTGCCGGAAGCGCGCACGCCCAGGCCATCGATAACGGTGTAGATCGCGATGATGACGGCGTTGGCCAGCGCAAAACCGACCGCCTTGGGTACCTTGAGGGCATGGGCATTGAGCCCGAGCACGAGTACGCCACAACTGATGCCCAGCACACCCGCCCAGGCCAGTGCCGAGAGTGTCTCGCCAAGCGTGAAAGTGGCGGAGAGCGCCACCAGCAGCGGTGCAATGCCGCGCATCAGAGGATAAGTGAGCCCAAGCTCACCGTGACGATAGGCACCAGTCAGAGCCACGTAATACCCAATGTGAATTAGAACCGATACGGCGATGTAAGGCCAGGCCTCCGCCACTGGCCAACCGGCCAGCGCCACCAGTGGAATGCCGAGAAAGGAGCCAATCAGGTGGATCACCGCCATGTCCAGATCCTTGTCACTGCTGGACTTGACCAGGGCGTTCCAGCTCGCATGCAACAGCGCGCCGAACAGTACTGCAGCAACAACTGGCCAGCTAAGTGTCATGGTCGCGCTTTCTTCTGGTAACTAGATGCTGTCAACTTGGACCTCTGGGTGCTTCGCTTGCGCGAATCGATCGCCAGATTATCCACGTTTCGACATTTATTGCAAATTGTTGACAATGTACAAACTACCGTTGACAATGTGGCTACTTTTACCTAAAGTAACGCCAGTCGTCAAAGGAGATTGAACATGACCGGATCCGTCGTTTCCAGGCTTTCCACAGTGGGCCGCGTGCCCGAAGACCTTCGCCATGCGGCAGCTCAGCAGCAGAAGTTCGATAACGAAAACACCGAGCGCAGCGTCGGCTATGTGATGCTGGACTGCTCTGGCACCACGATGGACCGCTATGTCGATGCACCGGCCATCGTCTTCGTCGAAGTGTTCAAGAAATACGGCATCGAGATCACGATGCCCGAGGCGCGTGAGCCCATGGGTCTGCGCAAGGACCTGCACATCAAGGCCATCACCGAAATCAAGTCAGTGCGCGAGCGCTTCACCACCCAATTTGGTCGTGCGCCAAACCAGTCCGATGTGGATGCCATGTTCGCTGACTTTGTGCCAACCCAGCTGGCACTGCTGCGCGCCGGTAGCTACCACGATCTGTTGCCTGGTGTGGCCAATGTCGTCAAAGGCATGCAGCAACAGGGCATCAAGCTGGGCGTGACCACCGGCTTTACGCGCGACATGCTGGACCTGCTGCTGGCTGGTGCCGCCGGTCAGGGTTTTGTGCCCGATACCGCCTGCGCTGGTGACGAGGTGGAAATGCCGCGCCCGACACCTTATATGGTGATCAAGAACCTGGAGCGCATGGGCGTCTACAACCTGGAAAATGCCCTGCGTCGCACCGTCAAGGTGGATGACACCGTGTCGGGCGCCGGTGAAGGTGCACCCCTGTGCTGGCGGGTCGGTGTCTCCAAGTGGAGCAACTACGTGGCCGACAGCTGGGATGCCGTGAAGAAGATGAGTCCGGCCGAACTGGCAGCCAAAGAGCAGGCATCGAAAGAAAAGCTGGTGCGCGAGAGCGGCGCCCACTACGTGATCGACGACCTGCGCGATCTGCCTGCCGTCATTGCCGACATCAATCTGCGGCTGGCGGCTGGCGAAAACCCCTGAGTCTGTTCAGGGCGACCTCAATTCAGGGAGTTCCCGGTCGCTCCAGCGCGACCACGTAAACCAGGGCCGTACGCGCCGGAAGTACAAAAGCGCCGCTTGCCCGGTCAAAGCGGGCCTGTTCGGCCACGCGCTTGTCAGCGACCCTGGGCTGCAGATGAACCGGATGCAACACATAAGCCTTGCCGGCTTCAGAAGGCAGCAGCAATGGTTGCGCCGTCTTGCCCACATTGACAAGATACAGCAGTTCCTTGAAGGCGGCACCGGAGTAGCCCACACCATCAAGGTGCCCTGCCAGCAGCACCGGGTTTTGCCTCGATCCGGTATTGAAAAACTTGAGCCGCTGTTTGATGTCGTGCGCAGTGCGCAGCCGAAACAGGGTCGAGCTGGCACGGATTTTCAGCAGATCACGGAACATATCTCGCGCCAGCGCAATTTCGCTGGCGCCGGGCTTGATGTCCGGATTGGCCAGCAAGGGCTTGATCAGCTCATAGTTGGCGCCGTTGTCGGCTTTGGGCGGGGCACCGCTGCCAAAGTAATTATCCTGATAGCTCCAGTCCAGGCGGTTGAACCAGTCGCCCGAGTCGTAACTGTTGCCGTCCATGGACTTGGAGCGCAGGGTGTCGATGCCGGCATGAAAATAGGCGACGCCCTGGCTGAACGCATTGATCGCCGCACCCAACATCTGCACGCGGACCCGGTCTTCGCGGCTGGTGTTCACAGGCAGCTTGTAAACGTTGATGTCAAACAGCGTCTGGTTGTCGTGGTTTTCCACATAGTTCACCACTTCACCCGGCTCGCTGACGTAACCGGCGCTCTGTCCGCTGTAGTCGATTTCCTGCAGGGTCTGGCTGCGGTCCAGATAGCTCGTCATGGCGTAGTCGCGGATCGAACCGGCCAGTCCCACGCGCACCAGGTCTGCGGTTTGCAAAAGTTCCGACGCGGGTGCTGTGGCCAGTGGGTTGGGGTCGTACACCAGACCGTTGATGTAACCCTGCTTGCTGACCAGCGCCGCACCACCGTCAGCAGCACGACCACCGCGCAGCGCGTCGCGCGCGCGGTCGCTGAAGGTTCCGATGCCCGAGCCATTGAGCGAAAGTTGCGAGGCCTGCACAAAGCGCGCTCCGTCGGCAATCTCGCCAAAGTTCCAGCCTTCACCGATCAGGTTCACTGCGCGCCCCGCTGCCTGATTGACGCGCGTCTGCAGGGCCTGCATGACAGCGCGCGGCTGGTGCCCCATCAGGTCAAAGCGGAAGGAGTCGATCTTGTAGTGCGTCGCCCACAACACCGTCGAGTCGATCATGAGCTTGCCCATCATCCGGTGCTCGGTCGCCGTGTTATCGCAGCAGGTGCTGCGTTCGACCCCACCGTTGGCGTCGAGCCGGTGGTAGTACCCAGGCACGATACGGTCAAGCACCGACTTTTCCTGCTGACCTGAGGCCGCCATGTGGTTGTAGACGACATCCATGCCGACACGCAAACCGGCACGGTGCAGTGCCAGCACCATCTGGCGAAACTCCAGGATGCGCACGGCGCCGTCGGCCGCGTCGCTCGCGTAGCTTCCCTCCGGGGCGTTGAAGTGGTAGGGGTCATAGCCCCAGTTGAAACAGTCGCTGCCAGCACCCGCCATCACGCTGGCCTGCTGGGATTCGCTGTCGGGGCCTGCGTCAAGCACGGCAGGTGTGACGCAGCCTTGGTCGGCGATGGTGGCGAAGTCAAACACCGGCAACAGATGCACATCGGTCAGACCCGCTGCCGACAGCGCTTTCAGGTGCTGCATGCCATTCGAGTGGTCTTCGGTGAAAGCCAGGTACTTGCCGCGTCGCGCGCTGCTGACGGAAGGGTCGTTGATGGAGAAATCGCGCACATGCAACTCGTACACCACCATGTCGGTCTGTGCCTGCACCTTGGCCGGCGCGCTTGCAGAGCCCCAACCCTCAGGCTTGAGCTCAGGGCGGTCCAGATCGGCGACGTAGCTGCGCCTGGAATCGCTGGTCAGGCTGATGGAATAGGGATCGGTCACCCGGTTGCGCACGATGCCCACGCCGGGCACAAGAACATCGACCAGATAGCGGTAGTACTGGCCGCTCAAATCGCCGCGGGAACGCGCCGACCAGACACCGCTGCGGCGCTCCACTTGCATCACCTCCAGCGCCAGGGCCGCTCCCGCACCGGTGGCGTAGCGACACAGCCAGACGCGCTGTGCGGTCGGTGCCCAGAGCTTGAATACGGTCTGATCGCGCCGGACACTGACGCCCAGATCATTCACGTCTTGCGCACTGGCATACAGATCATCCAGCGCCCCGGCAACTTGCAACGCGCTTGCCTGAAGCACCCGCCCCGCGCCATCTTCCTGGACCAGCAGCACTTGTTGTGTCAGCAGCTCCTTGAGCCTCGTGCGGTCGCGCGGGCGAACTCCCAGCAACACGCCGGGCGCAACAAACTTGAAGCGCGCTGCCACTGCGGCCGGCAAAACACCTTGCAATATTTCCAGGTCCAGGAAGCCATCAGCGCCCTTGACCACACCGCCGATGCTGGCGACTGCCTGCGCCCGCGCAGAGTAATGGAGCTTGAAACGCCCGACCGCCTCGATCGCCGGCCACTGGACGATCTGGCTGGTCAGCCAATGGGCGTGCGCCGGCAACTTGGTGTTATCGGGCACCGCCTGCAGAACGGTTTGAAACTCGGGCCGGTTGCAATCCTGCAAGGTCGCTCCGGCGCCCGCCCAGGCTGTGCTGACGACAAGGCTCAACGTTGCCAACCAGCAGGCGGGGTTGACACAGTTCCAAGCCAACTGCAAGTATTTCATGTCCATGCTCCCAATTCTTGACGACATCGCAGCCGCGCTAACTGCGGCCCAGGCTCAGCACGCGGCGACGCGTCGCCCGGGCTGCGGGCACCCAGCCGTGACCAAACCAGCGCGCCGCCATGGCAAGACCGCGCAACCATTCGTCAGCGCAGTAGGCAATCCAGACGCCCAGCAAACCCAGTTTGAAATGGACGCCCAGCAACCAGGATCCGCCAGCCATCACGAACAACATCGAGGCCGCGCCAGCAGCCACCGGAAAGCGTGCGTCCCCGGTGGCTCGCAGGGCATTGATGATCACAATATTGCAGGTGCGTCCTGGCTCCAGCAGCACCGTCAGCCACAGCAGGGTGGTGGCACTGGCAATGATCTGGGCGTCATTCGTGAACAGGGTCAGGGTCCAGGGCGCGGTCAGCGCCACCAGCAGGGCCATGCTGATAGCCACCAGCAAACCCCACAACAGGCTCTTGCGCAAGAGGCGATGCGCCTCCTGCAAATGGCCCGCGCCAATCAGGTGCCCGATCAGAATTTCGCTGGCAAAGCCAAGCGACACACTGAACAGCACCACCACATTCATCAGTTGGAAGGCGTAGGTCTGGGTTGCCAATGCCGTTGAGCCCAGACCCGCCACCACCGTCACCGACACCAGCATGGCAAGCCGGTAGGCCACGTTCTCGGCTGCTCCCGGCAGTCCGATCTGCAGCACCGGGCGCAGCAGCGAGTGCCGCAGGCGCCACCAGTCCGCAGCTCGGGGAACAATCTGTAAACGCCAGCGCCACAGAGCCAGATGAACCAACAAGCCAAACAGCCGGCTCAGCGCCATGGCCAGTGCAAAGCCAACCAGACCCAAGGCCGGCAAGGCACCAAAGCCGCGCATCAACGGCAGGCACAGCAGCAGATGAACGCCGTGCATGGCCAGGATATTGAACATCGTGTCGCGCGTGCGCAGGTGGGCGCGCATCACCGCCGCCATGCTGGCGTTGAAGGCGTCGAGCAGCAGCGCCAAAGCCAGTACCTGCAGATAGGGTTGCCCCAAGTGCAAAACAGCCACCGGCGCATTGAGCAAGTTCAGCAAAGCGCCGGCGCCAGCAAACACCAGCAGCGCAGTGGCCAGTCCAAGCCAGCTGCTGGCGCCCAGCGCGGCCTTGGCCGTGGCTTGTGCTGCTGCGCGATTGCCCGCACCCAGATTTTGCGTGATGACAACACTCACACCCATGCCAATGACGCGAAACAAAAGGAAGAAAACAGCTTGCAACTGATTGGCCAGCGCGAAGGCGGCGGCGCTGGTGTCGGACTCGCGTGAAGCCAACCACAAACCCAGCATGCCAACCGCAAAACCCAGCACCATCTCGGCCAGCATGGGCCAGGCCAGCGCCAGCAAACGCGGTCGCGTCGAAAGCGGATTCATGCCTTGCTGGACAAGCCCAATAGCGCAAACGGAGCGCGACCGCTGGCCGCGCTGATCAGGCCGAGAACCCTACCCGGTTCGGCTCCCACCATGCTCCAGTCAAAACGCCAGACCCAGTTGCTGCCGCCCAGCGTGCCCGGCAGGTTCATTCTGTGCTCACTGCCCAGACCGAGCACGTCCTGCAGAGGAAAAATCGCCATCGCGGCGACCGAGTTGCAAGCGGCCCGGATCATGCCCCAATGGATGTCATGCGCGCCGGCAGCAAGATAAGCGCCGGCATACTGACGCTCTTTTTGTGGTGCGTGGTCCCACCAGCCGCGCGCCGTGTCGTTGTCATGGGTGCCGGGGTAGACAACGCAAGCCGTCCCGTAGTTGTGCGGCAGGAACTCATGCGTCGCGTCGTCGCCGAAAGCGAACTGCAGAATTTTCATGCCCGGAAAGCCAAAGTGGTCGCGCAGTTCGATCACATCGGGCGTGATCAGGCCCAGGTCTTCGGCGATGATGGGCACTTTTCCCATAGAGCGTTCGATCGCTTCAAACAGCGCCTTGCCCGGCGCTGGCACCCAGCGCCCTTCGATCGCGGTCGGAGAACTCGCCGGAATTTCCCAGTAGGCCGCAAAGCCGCGGAAATGATCGATGCGAAATACATCGGCCTGCTGCAAGGCACGGCGCACGCGCGCCGTCCACCAGGCGAAATCTTCGTCGGCCATGCGCTGCCAATCGTACAAGGGGTTGCCCCAGCGCTGACCAAGCGGGCCCAGATCATCCGGCGGCACACCGGCCACCACCGTGGGCTGGTAGTCAGCGTCAAGCTGATAGAGTTCGGGACGAGCCCAGCAATCGGCGCTGTGATGGGCAATGAAGATCGGCAGGTCGCCCATGATGGCGACTTGACGCCCATTCGCATAGGCCTTCAGCACATGAAGCTGGCTGTCAAAGCACCACTGCACAAACTTCCAGAAATCAATTTCCGAGGCATCCCTTCGACGCACCTTGCGCAGGGCCGCAGGCTTGCGCTGGCGCAAGTCTGGCTCCCACTGCCACCAGGGCTGGCCTGCGTGCGCCGTCTCCAGCGCCATGAAGAGCGCGTAATCCTCCAGCCAGTGGGCTTGCTCGACACACCAGGCAGCCATTGCAGCGTGCTCGGCCCGGTCTGCCTTGCGCGCAAAGCCCTCTGCCGCCGAGCGCAGCTGAGCCAGACGCCAGGGAAGCACACGGGCAAAATCGACCCGCCGGCTGTCAAAGCCCTCTTGTGGCAGCTCAGGCCGCGCTAACCAGCCGGCAGCTACCAGTGGCTCCAGCGCCACCATCAAGGGGCTGCCAGCAAACGCCGAGACACTTTGATAGGGCGAGTCGCCCGGACCTATGGGCGTTGTGGGCAGCAGTTGCCAGATCCTTTGGCCGGCCGACGCCAGCCAGTCAACAAAGCGGAAGGCGTCGGGCCCGAAGTCGCCAATGCCGTGCGGCCCCGGCAAGGAAGTAATGTGCAGCAAGACCCCGGCGCTGCGCTGTTGAAGGTCAATCATGCTTGGCTTCAGATAATGAAATCACATGGTACTGCGTCGCAGCACCAGGACCGCATGGGCCGGCACCAGCAAGCAGCTTGAAGCTGGCAAGCCTGGCGACAGTTCTGCGCTGCTGTCGAGCAGCAGTTGCCATTGTCCGCTGAACGCGAAGGCGGCGGGATTCGACTCCGGGTTGAATACCACGAGGATTCGATCACTCTCACAGGAAAAAGCAGCGCTGCTTGCGTCATGCCAATCGCGAGTCTGCATTTCCTGCCCGTTCGGCGTGCGCCAGATGCGCTGTGCCTCACCTGGCCCGCACGAGGTCGGCGTCGACCACAGCTTGCTGCGCAAAGCCGGCTCGGCGCGGCGCAGTGCCAGCAATTCCGAGACAAAATCACGCAGACCGTGGTCGGCCCGCGACCAATCGAGCCAACCCAACGCATTGTCCTGACAATAGGCGTTGTTATTGCCCTGCTGGGTCTTGCCGATTTCATCGCCGGCACACAGCATGGGTGTGCCTTGCGCCAGCAATAGCGAAGCCAGCATGGCGCGCTGCACGCGCCGGCGTCGCGAGTTGATGGCGGCGTCTTCAGTCTCACCTTCAACACCAAAATTCTCGCTCAGTTCGGCGTCGCGGCCGTCCCGATTCTCTTCGCCGTTGGCCAGATTGTGTTTGTGGCTGTAGCTCACCACATCACGAAGCGTGAAGCCATCATGCACTGCAAGAAAGTTGACGCTGGCGCTGGGGCGGCGCTGCCCGTGATGAAACAGATCACTTGACGCTGTCATGCGCCGGGCAAACTCGGCGCGATCGACGCCGCGCTGCAGCCAATAGCCGCGTACTGCATCACGGAACTTGTCGTTCCACTCCAGAAAACGCCCGGGGAAACGTCCCACCTGGTAGCCATCGGGTCCGCTGTCCCAGGGCTCTGCAATCAGATGAGCCCGCGCCAGTATCGGGTCCTGCTGCAGCGCTGCGAGAAAAGGGGCGCAGGGGTCAAAACCGAGTTCGGTGCGCCCGAGCACCGGCGCCAGATCAAAGCGAAAACCGTCGACCCCCATCTGCAGCACCCAGTAGCGCAGCGAGTCCAGAACGAATTGGCTGACTTTGGAATGCGCCACATTCAGGGTGTTGCCACAGGCGCTGAAGTTTTCATAGCGACTGCGATCGACCGGATCAAGCCGGTACCAACTGGCATTGTCGAGGCCGCGAAAGCTCAGTGTCGGGCCCCGCTCGTCGCCTTCGGGCGTATGGTTGTAAACCACGTCCAGCACCACTTCAAGACCCTGTTCGTGCAGCGTCTTGACCATATGTCGGAATTCGGCTGTGACGGCTGCAGGGTCATCAGGCCGCGTTGCCAGTCGCGGATCGGGGCAACAAAAACCCAGTGTGTTGTAGCCCCAGTAATTAGTTTGCCCGCGCTGCGTCAGGGCCGGCTCGTCCAAGCAATACTGCACCGGCAGCAGCGACAGTGTGGTCACCCCCAATGCCTTGAAATAGGCCACGGCCGCCGGATGCGCCAGAGCGGCATAGGTTCCCTGCAAGGCTGCAGGAATGCCGGGATGTGTCTTGCTGAAGCCCTTGACGTGGACTTCATAGAGCACCAGATCGACCGCCGCGTGACGCGGTGCGTTAAGGTAGCCTGGCGCGACACCGAGGGGCGCGGCAACCCGGGCTTTGAGTGCGCTTGCAACGTTCTCCTGCGAGTCGCCCTGATAGCGACCAACGATCTCGCGGGCGTTCGGGTCCAACAGCAAGTGCCTGGCGTTGAAGCGCTGCCCGTGCTGCGGATCGTCGGCGCCGTGCGCGCGCAAACCGTAAATCAATCCGGGACCGGCACCGGCAAGAAAGCCGTGAAAAACACCTTGGTCCGGACCAGCCAGGTCGTAGCGCTGTATCTCGGTTTGGCCATCGTCATCAAACAGGCACAGTTCGATGCGCTGGGCATGCAGCGAAAAGACGGAAAAGTTGACGCCGCCGTCGCGCACGTCGGTGCCCATCGGTTCAACTCGACCTTCTGACAAAACCAGCATGTAGATTCAAGTCCTCAAAAGCGCATTGGCGCAGACCCATCGCGCTCACTGTACTCGCCATGGGTACAGTGAACCGAAAAGCCCCCGCCACGATAGCGTCGGGCAACCGGTTCATCGCAAAAATGGGTCTTGTAATATGTAGTTAAATTACATTTAATAAGGATTGGATTCTATATTAGGAGAGAATTTAAGCTCTTTTACGCCAGTGGTTGGCTAGTATTTTCCGTTGTATAACTACATCTATTCAAGGTATACTCAATGCAATGCAGCGCCCATCGCCGGGATCGGCGCGTCGGCTGGTTCCTGCGCGTGAGCGCTGAGGTGTTACATGGCGGATGTAAAACTATCGAGTGTCAGCAAGTCCTTTGGCGACAACCTCATCCTGCAGCACATTGATCTTGAAATTCACGATGGCGAGTTCATGGTATTCGTGGGACCCTCGGGCTGCGGCAAATCCACGCTCTTGCGCATCATCGCCGGACTTGAAGATGTCACGCAGGGCGAGCTGAGCATCGGCGGCAAACGCGTTAATGAGGTGGCGCCGGCAGAGCGTGGCATTGCCATGGTGTTTCAGTCTTATGCGCTGTATCCGCACATGAACCTTTACGACAACATGGCGTTCGGGCTCAAGCTTGCCAAACTGCCCAAAGACGAGATCGACCGCGCGGTTCACCAGGCCGCCAAGATTCTCAACATCGATCATCTGCTGTTGCGCAAACCGAAAGACCTCTCAGGTGGCCAGCGCCAGCGCGTGGCCATTGGGCGCGCGATTGTGCGCAAGCCAGAGGTGTTCCTGTTTGATGAGCCGCTGTCCAATCTGGACACCGCGCTGCGCGTGCGCATGCGCTACGAACTCGCCAAGCTGCACGAAGAGTTCAAGACCACCATGGTTTATGTGACGCACGACCAGGTCGAGGCCATGACGCTGGCCGACCGCATCGTGGTGCTGTCGGCTGGCCGCATCGAACAGGTCGGCTCGCCATTGAATCTGTACCAGCACCCCGACAACCTGTTCGTGGCGCGCTTCATCGGCTCTCCGGGCATGAACCTGATTGAGGGTGAACTCGTGACCGCCAGCGCCGAAGCGGCCAGCGTACGGCTCAGCGGCGGCGAACTGATCGAATGCCGGGTTGACGCCGCGCGCGCACGCACTGGAGACGCCGTGACCTTGGGCGTGCGGCCGGAAGATTTTCGGGTCGGTGACTCAGTCAACGCGCTGCACACCGAAGTCACTTTTGTCGAATCCCTGGGCAGCATCACCTACGCCTACTGCAGCAACCCGGCCAGCCCGGAGGTGCTCACCGCGGCCGTGGAGCGTCAGACGCCGGTGCGCAGCGGCCAAGCGCTGGCGCTGGGCATTCCGAGCGCAGCAGCCTATCTGTTCGATGCCCAGGGCAAGGCCTTTCGGCGTCAGAGCGCTGCGGAGCAGAGCCGTGCCGCGTAAACGCTTCAGCCGGCAGCCCCGCATCCTGAGCGCCGCCGCGCTGGCATTGGCGCTACTGCTGTCGGGCAGCGTCTATGCCGGTCCGCCTTTGCGCCTGCTGGTCTGGATCAACGGCGACAAGGGCTACAACGGGCTGCAAAAGGTTGGCGACAAATTCACGCAGGACAGTGGCGTGCAGGTGGTGGTACAGCACCCCGAGGGCGCGCCCGACAAATTCAGCGCGGCGGCGGCGGCCGGCAAGGGTCCGGACATCATGTGCTGGGCGCACGACCGCGTCGGTGAGTGGGCCAAGTCCGGGCTGGTGGTGCCCATCCGTCCAGCCAAACAGGTTCGCGACCAGATTGACGAGAGCGCCTGGCGCGCCTTTACCTACCGCGGCCAGGTCTGGGGTTATCCGCTGGCAATCGAAGCCATTGGCCTGATCTACAACAAGGCACTGGTGGCCACACCGCCGGCCAGCTTTGACGAGGTGATCGAACTCGACCGCAAGCTCGCGGCGCAGGGCAAGCACGCCATTTTGTGGGCCTATAACAATTCCTTCTTCAGTTGGCCCTTGCTGGCCGGTCCGGGCGGCTTCGTCTTCGAGCGCAATAGCCAGGGCGAGCTCGATCCCAAAAAAGTCGGCGTCAACAACGCCGGCGCCTACCAGGGCGCCCAGATGCTCGAACGCCTGATCCGTGACGGCCACATGCCCAGGGGCGCGCGCTATGCCGAAATGGAGGGCGCCTTCGCGCGGGGTCAGGTCGCCATGATGATCAATGGCCCCTGGGCCTGGGACAACGTGCGCAAGGTCGGCATCGACTTCGGCGTGGCGCCGATTCCTGGCATCGCCGGCAAACCGGCCAAGCCCTTTGTCGGCGTGCTCGGCTGCATGATCACGGCGCCCAGCAAGCACAAGGACGTGGCCCGCGAGTTCATTGAGCATCATCTGCTGACGCTGCAGAGCCTGAAGACAATCGGTGCTGACGTTCCGCTGGGGACGCCGGCCAACAAGGCGTATTACCAGGAACTCAGCAGCGACCCGAACATCGTCGCCACCATGGCCAACGCCAGAGCGGGCGAACCCATACCCAACATCCCGGAAATGGGTCGTTTCTTCCCGGCGATCGACGCCGCACTCGAGGCCATCACGAACGGCCGCCAGTCGGCGCGCGATGCGCTCGACGGCGCGGCAGCTCGCATGCTGGCCCAATGAAATGAGTGCAGGTACTCAGCGCCCTAAAACCCTGGTCCGCAACCTGTCGCGGCTGGCGCTTGCCGCGCTCACCCTGTGCCTGCTTTGGCTGAGCTACAGCCTTTGGTGGTCCGGTCAGGCGCTGACCGCGCTTGGCGCACTGACGCTGGGCGGCTCGGCCCTTGTGATTTACAGCAAGGCGCAGTCGGTCGCCTGGAAATACCTGTTCCCGGGTGTGGCTGCGATGCTGCTCTTTGTCGCGTTCCCGCTGCTGTACACGGTACAGATCGGCTTCACCAATTTTTCGTCCAGCCACCTGCTGGACTTCGAGCATGCGCGCGCCTACCTGCTCGAACAGTCGGTGGTGGATCAGAAGCGGAGTCGCCCCTACACGCTGCACCGCGATGGAGACAAGCTGCTTCTCAAGCTGAGCGCCCAGGAAGGCAAGAGCGATGCAGCGCTGGTCTCGAGCGCGCTGGACCTGAGCCGCAGCCCGGCAGGCGAGCCGCTACCCATGCAAGCCCTGGGCGAGAGCGTGCTGCAAGCGCCTTTGAACCTGCGCGAGTTGTTGGAGCATCGCGATGCACTCAGCGCGCTGCAGCTGCGCCTGCCCGACGGTCAACTGCTGCGCTATGCGGGTCTGCGCGAATTCGGTCCGATCGAGCCCTTGTGGCGCGCCAACGCGGATGGCTCCCTCACCCAACTGGCCAGCGCCAGCATCTACCGGGCCAACCCGCACAGCGGTTTTTTTGAGACCGACACCGGCGAACGCATGCAACCGGGCTTCAAAGTCAACATAGGGTTCGCCAACTACAGCCGCATGTTGCTGGATGCTGACTTCCGCGGTCCTTTTGTCAGCATCTTTGTCTGGACCGTGCTGTTTGCCGCTCTGACCGTGCTGTTTTCGACGGCGCTGGGCATGACGCTGGCGGTGCTGCTGGAGTGGCCAGCGCTCAAGTACCGCACGCTTTACCGCACGCTGCTGTTCCTGCCGTATGCGGTACCGGGCTTTATTTCCATTCTTGTTTTCAAAGGCTTGTTCAATCAGAATTTTGGTGAGATCAACGCCATCCTGAACGCCTTGTTCAGTGTGCGCCCGGCCTGGTTTGCCGACCCGCTGCTGGCCAAGATCATGATCCTGATCGTCAATACCTGGCTGGGCTACCCCTACATCATGATTTTGTGCAGCGGCCTGATCAAGTCCATCCCCGCCGACCTGTACGAAGCATCGGCGATCGCCGGCGCCACGCCGCTGACCAACTTCTTCAAGATCACCGCGCCACTGATTGCACGACCGCTGACACCGCTCCTGATCAGCGCCTTTGCCTTCAACTTCAACAACTTCGTGCTGATCTCGCTGCTGACCGACGGTCGACCCGATTACCTCAATACCAAGCTGCCGGCCGGCACCACCGATATTCTGGTGAGTTACACCTACCGCATCGCCTTCACCGACAGTGGGCAAAATTTCGGCCTGGCCGCCGCCATCTCGACCCTGATCTTCGTGATGGTCGCGCTGATGGCGCTGCTGCAACTCAGAATCACTCGGCAAGCCGAGCAAAACAGGTAGTTACCCATGGCCATGGTCACCGGAAAGAAACAACGCTGGCGTGTCGTCGCGGCACATCTCGCCCTGTGGGCGCTGCTGGCGCTGACGCTGTTCCCGCTGCTGGCGGTACTGAGCATCTCGCTGCGTCCCGGCAATTACGCCACCGGCTCGCTGATTCCAAGCCGCATCAGTCTGGAACACTGGCAGCTGGCACTGGGCATGGCCTACACCGCGAGCGACGGCAGCGTGACGCAGCCGCCCTTCCCGGTGCTGCTGTGGCTGTGGAATTCAATCAAGGTCGCCACGATTTCGGCGAGCCTGATCGTCGCCATCTCCACCACCGCAGCCTATGCTTTTGCGCGACTGAAATTTGCGCGCAAGGCACTCATCCTCAACAGCATGATGCTGCTGCAGATGTTCCCGGTGGCGGTGGCCCTGGTGGCCATCTACGCCATCTTCGACGGTGTTGGAGCCCAGCTGCCCTGGCTCGGCATCGAGACCCACACCGGCCTCATCGTGGCCTACCTCGGCGGCGTTGCCATGCATATCTGGACCATCAAGGGTTACTTCGAAACCATACCGACGGAGATTGAGGAATGCGCCAAGGTGGACGGCGCTACCCACTGGCAGGCGTTTCGCCTGGTGCTGCTGCCGATGGCCGTGCCGATCCTGATGGTGGTATTCGTGCTGGCTTTCATTGGAACCATCATTGAATACCCGGTGGCTTCGATCCTGCTGCGTGAAGAGCCCAATCTGACGCTGGCGGTCGGCTCCAAGTACTACCTGTATGAGCAGAAGTACCTGTGGGGTGATTTCGCCGCCGCCGCCGTGCTGTCGGGCCTGCCCATCACGCTTGTTTTCCTGGCTGCGCAGCGCTGGATTGTGTCGGGCCTGACGGCGGGTGGCGTCAAGGGGTGAGGCCGGACGCAACAGCTTTTGCTGACGTACATCGCCTCACCATGACCATGGCCACTGCCAACACCGAACCCACCCTGCATGTAGAGAACTGCCCGGCCGACGCACCGCTGGGGCAGACCACCCTGTATTTGCGCGGCAGCATGAACAACTGGGCAGCGCTGGACGAGTACGCCTTCAGGTACAGCTGTGATGCCTACTACCTCAACGTCAAGCTGCCGACGCGTCACGAATTCAAGATCGCCGATGCCGCCTGGCAGGAAGCTTCCAGTTTCGGCAGCGGCGCCAGCGCCGACCTGCTCGCAGGGGGCAGCGGCAACCTGTCGCACCAATTCACCGGTGAACACACGATCCGACTGGCTTTCCCGGGCGGACGGCCGCAGCTTGACATTGGTGCCAAGACTTTTGCCGATCCAAGCGCACGCGCCGTCACTGACCCGACGGCTTTGAGCCTGCGTTTCGATTCGCGCGCCCTGGCTGACAAGTCCCCGTTCGGCGCCGTGCCGGTGGGCAGCACCATGGATTTTCATGTCAAGGCGCTGCCTGGCGTCAAGAAGCTCACCCTGGTGATTGAGAAGCGTCGCATGGAAGGCAATCAGGAACTGCTGGAATACAGCGAGGTGGCGCGACTGGCGATGACGCGCAACCAGCAAGGCGGTCGAGAACGCTGGAGTGCCAGCCACCGCTTCCCCGAGGTCAGCGTCTACGGCTACTGGTTTGAGGCCGAGATCAACAGCCGGACTTTCGTTTACCAGAACAACGCCGACCCGATATTCTGGACGCGGGAAAAGGGCTCCGGTGGCCTTGGAGAAGTTGCTGACAAGCCGGCGGCGGCCGGAACCATCAGGCGTTTCCGCCAGACCATTTACGCGACGGATTTCAAGGTGCCGGATTGGGCAAGCGATATCGTCTACTACTACATCTTTCCGGATCGATTCCGCAATGGCAACCCGCGCAACGACCCGCAGCCTGGCGTCGCGCGGTACCACGACAAGACGGTCGAACTGCACAAAAACTGGCTCGATAAACCGTGGCGACCGGGTAGCGGTGATGGGTCGGACGCCATCTACAACAACGACTTCTTCGGCGGCGATCTGCAGGGCATCATTGACAAACTCGACTACATCCAGGACCTGGGCGCCAACACCATCTACATGACGCCGGTATTTAGGGCTGCCAGCAACCACAAGTACGACACAGCCGACTACAAAAACATCGATCCGGGCTTTGGCAGCAACGAGGACCTGCTTCGTCTCACCAGGGAGGCGCAGCGGCGCGGCATGCGCGTGATACTCGACACCAGTCTGAACCATAGCGGCAGCGACTCGATCTACTTTGACCGCTTTGGCAATCACCAGTCTGCGGGCGCCTTTGAAGGCGGGCGGATTCGCGCCGATTCGCCCTACGCGAGCTGGTACACGTTTGACGCGAAGCAGTCCCGGCCCGACAAGCAGTACAAGGGCTGGGTCGGCGTGACCGATCTGCCCGAGCTGAACAAGGCCGCATCCTCGTTTCGGCAATTCGCTTATGGCGCGAGTGACTCGGTGATGAAGCTCTGGCTGGACCGCGGCGCGGCGGGCTGGCGCATGGACGTGGCGCCCTGGGTGCCGGACGACTTTTGGCGCGAATGGCGCAGCGCCATCAAGCAGCATCGCCCGGACGCAATGACCGTGGCCGAAACCTGGTTCGACGCCTCCAAGTATTTTCTGGGCGACATGTTTGACTCGACCATGAACTACATCTTTCGCAACACCGTGCTGGGGTATGCGGCGGGCGGCAAGGCCAGCGAGCTGTATCACAACATAGAGCTGATGCGCGAGGCCTATCCGCCGCAGTCTTTTTATGCACTGATGAACCTGCTGTCCACGCACGACCAGGCGCGCAGCCTGCACTACCTGGGCTGGCAAAGCGAGAAGGACGCCCCGACGCTCATCGCGCGTGCCAAGCAGCGCTTCAAACTCGCACTGTTCTTCCAGATGACCTTCCCCGGCTCGCCCGCGGTGTACTACGGAGACGAGGTCGGCGTCACCGGCGGTGACGACCCTTACAACCGTGCGCCCTATCCCTGGGCGGACCGCGGCGGTCAACCCGACACCGAATTGCTGGCCGAAGTGAAGCGCCTGATCAAGCTGCGCAAGGACAACCCGGTGTTGCGTCGGGGTTCGATTGAAGCCCCGCTGCTGCTGAATGACCATGTCATCGTGCTGGGCCGAAAACTGGGCGATCAGATCGCAATCAGCGCCAGCAACAACGCAGAACAAGCCAGAACCGTGACGCTGGAGTTGCCGCAAGGCTTCAAGGTCGCCTCGTTCACCGATGCCACAACCGGTGTCAGCCTGCATGCGACCAAGGGCAAGCTGACTTTCAGCATTCCGGCACTGTCCGGGACACTGCTGCTGGGTCCTTGAGCGCCAAAGCGGGTCGATCCAACGATGCAAACAAGAGCTCTCGGCAACACCGGCCTGAACGTCACGCCATTGGGCTTTGGCGCCATGCATCTGAACGACCAGCGCGTCAGCGAGGCTGATGCGGGTCGCCTGCTCAATCAGGTGCTGGACCTCGGCGTCAATCTGATCGACACCGCGCGCGGCTATGGACTCTCGGAGGAGCGCATCGGTCGGCATCTGGCAAAACGGCGCCATGAATTTGTCTTGTCAACCAAGGTCGGTTATGGCATGGCGGGCGTGCCCGACTGGACCTATGCCTGCATCGTCGCGGGCGTGGAAGCCGCAATGACGCGCATGCGTTGCGACTTCCTGGACATCGTTCACCTGCACTCGTGCCCCTTGCCGATTCTGCAGCAAGGCGAGGTCATCAGCGCACTGGAAGACTGCAAACGCGGCGGCAAGCTGCGGGCCCCGTTGCCTATTCAGGCGATAACGCCGAGCTCGACTGGAGTATGGCCTGCGCGCGCTTTGGTGTGGTGCAGACCTCGATCAACCTCTGCGATCAGCAGTCCATCCCGCAACGTCTTCAACAATTGCAGGCGAATGGCATCGGTGTGATTGCCAAGCGGCCCTTGGCGGGTGCCGTCTGGCACAGCAGCCAGCGTCCCGAAGCCTATTGCGAATCGCACTATTGGGACCGCTGGAAGACCATGAACATCGACCCGCAAGGGCTGAGCTGGAACGAACTGGCACTGCGCTTTTGTGCGTATCTGCCAGGGGTTACCAGCTGCATTGTGGGCACTGGCAAGATCGGGCATTTCAAACAGAACCTGGAGTTTCTGAAGCTTGGTCCTCTGGACATTGACCTGCAACAGCAGGTGCTGGAGAGCTTCGCCCGGCACGACGATCACTGGGCCGGCTTGATCTGATGGGCACGTGCTGCCTTGCTGCCATAAACACGTTCAAAGATCGGTGTTGCCATCAAGGTAGTGACGATAGCCATCATGACCAAAATTGCGAACAAAGCGGGCTCAATAATGCCGCGCTGTAAACCAATGTTCAGGATGATCAGTTCCATCAATCCGCGCGCGTTCATCAGCGTACCGATGGCCATCGCTTCTCGGTGGCTTTCGCCATGCCAGCGCGCGGCAAGATAGCAGGCCACACCCTTGCCAACAATCGCGGCCAGCAGCACCAGGGCGGCAATCAGCCAAAGGTGGGGCGTGTTGACCAGACCAATCTTTGTATTCAAGCCAGAGTAGACAAAGAACACCGGTAGCAGGAAAGCTATCGTCAGAGGGTAAATGATGCGGTGCAATTCCTGCGCAAATTTACCCCGTGGCATCGCAATGCCCATGACGAAGGCGCCAAACACGGCGTAGATTTGTATGAAATCGGTAAACCACGCACCAAGCATTGCCAGCATCAACACCAGGCTAAGAATTCCGGGGCTCATTTCACCGGCGGTTTCAACCATCCGCCCAAGTGGTTTCAGAAGTCGCTTGATCACGACCAAGGCAATGACAGCAAACAGAATGCCCCCGCCAATCGCATAAACCGCGATATTCATGTTGTTCTGGAAACTGGCCAGCACAACAGCCAGCACGCACCAGGCAGCCGCGTCGTCCATCGACCCTGCAGCCAGCGCCAGCGTGCCAAGGGAAGTTCTGGACAGGCCTTGCTCGAAGATGATGCGCGCCAGCATCGGGAACGCCGTGATCGACATGGCCGCGCCCATGAACAGCATGGCCTGAAGCTGCGTCGTCTTGCTGGAAAAAAAGCTGCCATCTGCGGCAAGGTAGAAGGCCAGCAAAGCACCCAGTGCGAAGGGCGCCAGAATACCGGCCAGCGAGATCGATGCCGCGCTGCGCAGGCGGGACCGGATCAGATCGATATCAAACTCAACTCCGATCAGGAACATGTAGAGCACCAGACCGACCTGGCAGACAGCAAACAGGATGGGTTTGGACGCCGACGGAAACAGATAGGCGCTGAAATCCGGCAGGAGCCAGCCCATCAGGGACGGACCCATGAGAACCCCGGCAATCATTTCGCTAACCACCTGGGACTGACCCAGGCGTTTGAAAACCATGCCAACAATTCTGCATACCGCCAGAATGAAGGCCAGCTGCAAGAAAAACAGGACGGACAGATCGAAGCTGTTCATGGCTGGGGAAACTGGATCCGATGCGCCCGAACCAACTCAACGATCTCGGGGTGCCTCAACAGACAATTGAATTCGCCACTTGCTGTCAATGCCTGCTGGACGCGCAAAGCGGGCAAGGGCGCCGCGGCCAATGCTATCAACACGTTTTACAAGCTCCTGTTTTTCCTGCTGGGCCATCAATGTGCGCATTTGATCTGGTGTGGCACTTTGCTGCACGTTGTTGACGCCCACCACGTTATTCGTCGCCACCACGCGGGGACTGTTGTCAATCAACGCCTGATTGAGTTGCTTGGCTCGAACTTCCAGGCTGCCCGTCGAGGGACGAAAATCAAACAACACGCCTTCACGGCCATCGTCCCCCGGCCTGGTCACAAACTCCGCGTCCAGGGTCGCGAGTACCCCGGTGACATGGACGCAGGCTTCGAGCAAGCCAGCGGGCCAGCGGCTTAGCGTCTGCGCAATTAGCTCGGCGTTACTGCGAATGTCATTGCCAATGACACAGGAATCGGGTAACGCCAAGTTGGCCTGCAAAGCCCACCAGATGGCGACCCCTTTGTCCGACCCACCCTCCGGGGAGGCATAAAGTGCTGCCAGACGTGAGCGTGCACCGGATGCCCCGGCATCAGCGGCTCGCAGGTAGAGGCGCGAGGCTCGGTCGGTGTTTTGCTTCAGGCAAAGACCCTGCTCAAACATCGCACCGCCAAGCATCAAGGCCTCCGGGCTGGCTCCAGACAGCGCAAGGTTGAGTTGGCGAACCGCCTCAATGCAGTCACGCCCTTCGATGGCCTTGATGACCGCCTTCGTGTACTCGTTGGCTGCAAGCGATGGCGACGGAGCAACGGTAGCAATACCGAGAAGCAAAGAGAGCAGGACAGCTTGAATACGCATGGCAAAAAAGTTTGGTGACATGCCTAAACTGAAACCGGCGCCAAAGCTGCGCAATGTCCGGCGATGAAATCGGCATGGGTCGGCATCACAGCTACACAAGCCTTGATCACGCCTGCGACCTCGTCAAGGTAGCTTTGAATTTCTTCTTCGCTGAGCAAGTCCGTCAAGGGGTGATAGGACCTTGGGTGGATGCGCTGGCCATGCATGACTTGCAGCCAACTCACCTTGGTAAACAGTTCATTGCCCTCTCTGTAAACCCGGCCATTGGTTCGGAACAATTCGATTCTTTGCTTCAGGGTGTCGGGCACAGTCATTTCGCGGCAGTAGTTCCAGAACGGCGAGTCCCTGCGCTCGGTTGCCTTGTAATGAAGAATGATGAAATCGCGCACCCAGTCGTACTCCTGGTCCATAACGCGGTTGTATTGCGCAATATCCTCATGCTCAAAACCGGCAGCCGGGAAAAACGTCAACAGGTGCGCAATGCCCATTTGGATCAGATGAATGCTTGTTGATTCCAGTGGCTCCAGGAAACCGTTGGACAAGCCGATCGACACACAGTTCTTGTTCCATGACTTCTTTCGCTTGCCCGCTGTGAACTTCACGGTACGCGGGTCGGCCATGGGCGCACCATCCAGGTTGCTCAACAACTGTGCAGTCGCTTCATCCTCACTGATGAACTTGCTCGAAAACACGTGTCCATTGCCAATTCGGTGCTGCAAAGGAATTCTCCACTGCCAGCCCGCGCTGCGGGCGGTAGACCTTGTGTACGGCGTGAGGTCTTTGACCGATGTACAGGGAATCGCTATCGCCCGGTCACAGGGCAACCAGTGCGACCAATCCTGGTAACCCGTCTTCAAAGCGCCTTCAATCAACAGCGCCCGAAAGCCGGAGCAATCAATGAACAGATCGCCCTCTACCTTCTGGCCGTTCTCCAGAATGACCGATTCAATATGTCCGTCGGCATCCCGCACAGCCACATTCACAATCTTTCCTTCAATTCTTGCGACGCCACGCGCCTCGCTGAATTTGCGCAGAAATTTCGCATAAAGACCGGCATCGAAGTGGAAGGCATGTGCAATTTGAGCTAGCGGCGAATTGGGCATGTCCGGCTGCGCCCGCATGAACTTGTTCTGCAGGCAGGCCGCCGTATTGATTGAGTAGTGATCCAGATCCTGCGCCTTGCCGGCCAGAAATTGCTTTAGCCAATATTGATGGAAATCGACGGTCCAATTGTCTTGCCCAATGACGCCAAAACCATGGATGTACCGGTCACCGAGGCGCCCCCAGTTGACGAATTCGATGCCCAGCTTGAACGAAGCCTGTGTTTCACGCATGAATTCGTCTTCATCCAAATCCAGAAGACGGTTGAACAGGTTGATCATCGGGATGGTTGCCTCACCCACTCCGATCGTGGCAATTTCGTCTGACTCGACCAACTTGATGCTGTATTTACCTTTGAGCACTTTTGAAAGTGCCGCCGCGCTCATCCAGCCAGACGTGCCACCGCCCACAATGACGATGTTCTGCAAACTGTTATTGCTCATTTCGTGCCCGTAATATGAAAAAACCCCTTGCCGACAGAAGCCGACAAGGGGCAAAGCCCTTGGAGATTTCTATAGTGAAGTCTAGTACTTGTACGACAGCTTGAACATCAGGGTCTTGCCCGTGGCGTTCGAAGAGTCAACCGAGCCGTCCGCTTTCAGCTGGCGATAAACCGGCGCGTTCAAGTTGTTGCCTTCCAGCCGCATGCCCAGCCCTTTGAACTGGCCCTCCTGGAATTCATAGCCAACCTGGGCTGAGACCCAGGTCGAGCCCTCGATGTATCTCAAGGTCGGGTAGCCACCGATCGCATCGTTGGCAACGCTGCCGACATAAGTAGACCGGTAGTTGTTTGCAATAAATGCACTGAAACCAGCTTTTTCATAGTACAGCGTCAGCTTGGCATTGCGCGTTGACAAGCCCGGCAAGGGAATGGTCTGCCCGTCCGAAGGGACCTGCTGTGACGGGTTCAGACCGATCAGGTTAGGCATATTCACCGAACTACCCGTTGTCGCGATGCTGCCGTTGGCGCCAAAACCATCCAGAACCGGCAAGATCATGTTAAATGGGGCAGAAGCCGCCAACTCGATACCCCGGATGCTGCCACCACTACCGTTGACCGTGGTCGTGTAATTACCCACCGCCCCCGCTGGCGGAACGGCCAGGCCAAGTGCTGAGGCATAACTCGAAAAGTTGTAGGCCGTGTTGGTTGCAGGCGTGATGTAGGTATCGAGCTGCTTATAGAAGGCCGCTGCACTCACATAGCCCTTTTTGCCAAAGTACTTCTCGTACGACACGTCCAGCGCCAGTGCCTTGAACGGTTTGAGCAAGGGGTTGCCCGCGGAGCCGACAAACTTGCCGAAGGTTCCCACATTGCCGGCGTTGGTGTCCACGCTGGCGGCGAAGGAATTGCGCATGTCAGTCAGGGTCGGACGAGCGATCTGCTCGGCCACGCCAACGCGAATCAAATTCCCCGAGCCAAGGTCACCCGTCAAGTTCAGTGATGGCAGGAAGTCGGTATAGGTGGTGCCACTCGTCGTGAGTCCGGCAGCCGGATTGTTCAAAACAACACCAGACCCGATTCCGGCCTGATAGCCGCTGGAAGACTGATCCGTATTGACAATCTGCAAGCCAACATTGCCACGAACCGGGATCTTGGCGAATTCAGTGTCAACACCTGCCTTGACATAACCGGTCAAGACCTTTTCCTTGACGCCCCACGTCTTGGACAAAATGTCGTCGTTGTATTTGCGCAGCAGGACTGCACCCGGCCACAAACCAGCGCTCGGATCAAAGGTCAGCAGATTGAGTCCGGTGCCACCCACATTCGTTGCGACGTAGGCATCCGAAGGGAAGGAGAAAGGATCCTTGCCGTTGTTGGTTGCCGAAACAATCAGACCTTCATCGGTGACACGGTCCTTGGAGCGGCTGGTGTAGTTGGCCCCGAACAGAACCTCGGAGAACATGGACCCCTCTGCCAAATCACGCTTCATATCGAAGCGGATCGCATCGACGGTGTCCTTGATGGTCGGGCCTTTGGCGTAACCGGCCTGCGGCACACCATTGATGCCACTCCAGCCGGTCTGGTCGCGGATCTTGATGATGTTCGGGTCGGTATAGCTCAGCGGACTGCCCAGGGTGAATTTGGCACTGCCGCTGGTGGTATCAAAGGTCAAGGTATCAGCACCGGGAATGCCGGCGTAGGCTTCAATGTCGCGCTCTACACGCTCGGCTGAATTGTGGCTAAGGTCGACCGACGCAGTCCAGCCGTTTTCCATCTTCAGGGTGTTCTTCCAGCCCAGTGACTTGACGACGTCATTGTCAAAGATGCTTTCGGTCCGATCGATCAGGCCGTTGGTTCCTGCGCCCATCTGGAACGTACCTTTTGTGGCCACGCCGTTGACGACCGTTGCATTGGTCAAACTAGAGAAACCACCCCCCTGAATCCGTGCTTCCTTCTTGACCGTGTCAGCCGTAGCGTAAAACAGATCGAGTTGGCTGCTGAAGTTGGGGCTCGGCTTGAAAGCGATGATGGTTGCAGCGCCAGTGCGGTTGTCCGTCAGCCTTCTGCTCGTGAAGTCAACACCCCCGCCAAATCCATTGACAGTGGCCGATGATCCATTTGCCAATGTGAAAGTGCTGTCTCCCCAGCCGCCCGTGGAGATTTCATTGCTGGTTCCATCGACACGCACCAGGCCCATAGCAATGCCCAACTTGCGGTCAAAGAACTGGTCAATATAGGTCAGGCTCTTGCGGGTGCCGGTTCCTTCAGGTACACCCTCCAGACCAACGTTCGAACGGACTTTCTCAACATTGGCAGCGAACACGCGTTTGCTGAAATTCAAGGGGTCGACCAACCTGTTGTCAATGGTCCCGGCAAGGCCAGCCGTCATCAGCGTTGCATCGGTGGTCTTGTAAACCGTTGCGCCGGCGATGAGTTCGGCCGGATACACGCTCATGTCGACCGCCCGGCTGTCGCCGGTGCTGGTCTGTTCACGGCCGTTCAACAAATAGCCATTAAAGTCCGGGCCCAAACCGCGAATGCTGATGTTGGAGGCTTGACCCGACTTTGTACGTTGCGTGGTCACGCCGGGCAAGCGCGCAAGTGACTCGGCAATGGTGGTGTCCGGCAGTTTGCCAATATCTTCGGCCGAAATGGCTTCGACAATGGAGTCGTTGTTCCTTTTCACCGAAATCGCATCTTCAATACCTTTGCGAATGCCTGTCACGGTCACGGTGCTCAGGTCCGCGCTGCTTGTCGCCTGCTGGGCCCACGCCGACCCGGACGCCACCATCAGCATGGCACAACCGGCGGCAACTGGACCGAGCTTAAAAAGGGACCGCTGCGAGTCGCGCCCGGCCATACGCTG
>CAITQH010000139.1 GCA_903894475.1 uncultured beta proteobacterium | reverse complement strand
TCGGATGGGACTACCCCGACTCTCATGACCTCAAACTCTCGAACCGCCCGGTGCGGACCCGCATGCCGGGTGGTGTGGCAGGGGTGCCTCCTACAATGGAGGCCCCCTATGCCGATGTGCGCCCAGCATGGGCGCACTCCCGGAGGTGCAAGTCCTCCCGCAAGCTGACCACAGCGAGCGAAGTGAAGCGCAACTGCATGAGGGCGACCGAGTGTGGGAAGGAAGCGTGGAACGTAAATCATGAGCCGATGGACAAGAACCAGATACAAGGCGGTGCCGATCAAGGCGAGCGGGCGTGAAACCGCAAAGCTTTTGTGGTCAAGGATCAGGCGGCGTAAATCTGGCGGTTGTGTGATGAAGGAGTGCGTTCTTACCTGGGGAGATCTCGCCTCACGCCTGAAAGGGCGACGGCCTTGCCGCAAGCGAGAAGACAGCAGAGGTCGTAGTAGTGCTGGTAGCGGGCCGATGAGGCACAAGCAAACGCACGAAGGACCGAACGAGAGTGAGTAATCCGAGGACAAGGAGATGTCAAAGGCCATGCGTCAGATGCTGGACAAGTCCGGGCGGGTGAGCGTAGCGCAGGGTGAAGCCGTGCGTGATCTCATCAGCGACGAAGCCTGCGGCCCGCTCCTGGAGCACCCGGAGACAGGGTCGGCAAAGCCAAGAGTGGGCACCGGTGGCCTGCTGGAGGCGGCGCTGACGAGACAGAACCTGCAAGTGGCATTCAAGCGGGTCAAGGCCAACAAAGGTGCAGCCGGAGTGGACGGGCTCGATATCGGGCAAACCGCCGAGCTGCTGCGCACGAATTGGCCCGACATCCGCCAAGAGTTGCTGGCAGGACGGTACCGGCCCCAGCCGGTGCGAAAGGTGATGATTCCCAAACCCGACGGGAGCCAGCGCGAGTTGGGCATCCCGACGGTGCTGGATCGACTGATCCAGCAGGCACTGCTGCAAGTGCTGCAACCCATCATCGACCCCAGTTTCAGCGAACACAGCCACGGGTTTCGTCCCGGACGCAGGGCGCACGACGCGGTCAAAGCCGCACGGGCGGCCGTAGCATCGGGCAAGCGCGTGGTGGTGGACGTTGACCTGGCCAAATTCTTTGACCGGGTCAACCACGACATCCTGATCGACAGACTCAGCAAGCGCGTCGACGACGTCGGAGTCATCCGGCTGATTCGGGCGTACTTGAACGCTGGGATCATGGATGGCGGGGTGGTGATGGAGCGCCAGATGGGCACGCCGCAAGGCGGGCCACTGAGCCCGTTGCTGGCCAACGTGCTGCTGGACGAAGTGGACAAGGCGTTGGAGGCGCGGGGCTACAGCTTTGCGCGCTACGCCGATGACTGCAACGTCTATGTGGGCAGTGTGAAGGCCGGCGAGCGGGTGATGGAGCTGCTCAGGAACTTGTACGCCGGGCTTAAGCTTCAAATCAACGAAGCCAAGAGTGCGGTGGCCAGCGCCTTCGGGCGCAAATTCCTGGGCTATGCGCTGTGGGTGGCCAAGGGCCAAGAGGTCAAATGTGCGGTGGCGAAGAAGCCATTGCAGAACTTCAAGGCCAGAATCCGGCAACTCACGCGCCGCTCGGGCGGACGCAGCATGGAGCAAGTGGTGGAGAAACTACGGCCCTACCTGCTGGGCTGGAAGGCGTACTTCGGGTTGGCGCAAACACCAAAAGTCTGGCGAGAGCTCGACGAATGGCTGCGTCACCGCCTGCGGGCAATTCAGCTCAGGCATTGGAAGCGGCCCAAAACAATCTACCGCGAGCTCAAAGCGCTAGGGGCGAAGGAAACTGTGGCCCGGCGGGTGGCTGGCAACAGCCGCCGCTGGTGGCGCAATAGCGCCAAGTTGCTCAACAGCGTGCTGACCATCGCTTACTTCGATCGGATGGGACTACCCCGACTCTCATGACCTCAAACTCTCGAACCGCCCGGTGCGGACCCGCATGCCGGGTGGTGTGGCAGGGGTGCCTCCTACAATGGAGGCCCCCTATGCCGATTGCGAAGTTCCCCTGATTGTCATTGCGAAGTTCCCCTGATTGTCATCGCGAGCGAAGCGTGGCGATCCATGACCCCTGAATACATGCACTGCCGCGCTTCGCTGGCAGCGGCGAGCCGCGTGTCTTGCCAAAACATCAATAGAATGTCTGGCCCCTGCAGAAAGACAGCAAGACATGCCACACGGACTTATCCGCATTCGCGGTGCACGCCAGCACAATCTCAAGAACCTTGATCTGGACATCCGCACCGGTGAATTGACGGTGGTGACCGGCCCCAGCGGCTCGGGCAAGTCGAGTCTGGTCTTCGATACCCTGTACGCCGAGGGTCAGCGGCGCTATGTCGAGACTTTTTCAGCTTACGCACGCCAGTTTCTGGACCGGATGGACAAGCCTGCCGTCGACAAGGTGGAGGGCGTGCCCCCGGCGATTGCCATCGACCAGACCAACACCGTGCGGTCCTCGCGCTCTACCGTGGGCACGATGACCGAGCTCAACGATCACCTGAAGTTGCTGTTTTCCAGAGCCGGCGAGTTGTTTGACCGTGATGCGGCGCAAGCGGTGCAGCACGACTCGGCTGAAACCATTTATGCGCAACTGCGGGAGCGTGCCGGAGCAGAAGACCCGCGCCTCGCAGTGACGTTTCCGGTCGAGTTGCCGGCCAGTGCGACGCCTGAAGAAGTCGAACAGTGGCTGTCTGTCAGCGGCTTTACCAAAGTGCAGGCGCAACGCGAATTGGGGTCAGATCCCAATTCGGGGCAGAGCAAGCGCGCTAGCCGAAAAGGTAGCATCGATTTGGGCTCTGACCCCAATTTAAAACGTCTCGTCCTGGATGTGGTGGCTGACCGGTTCCGACTCGGCAGCGCCGAGCGCTCTCGCGTGCTGGAGGCGATCGAGGTCGCGCTCAAGCATGGCAGCGGTCGCCTGGCGGTGTATGTGGACGACGCAGCAGTCTGGAAGTTTTCCACCGGTCTGCATTGCCCGGAGAGCGATCTGCGATACACCGACCCGATTGCCTCCATGTTCTCGTTCAATTCTGCGGTGGGTGCCTGCGAAGTCTGCCGAGGCTTTGGTCGGGTCATTGGTGTGGATTACGGCCTGGTCATCCCGAACGACAAGCTGACCCTGCGCGCCGGCGCGGTCAAGCCGATGCAGACCCCGGCCTGGCAGGAATGTCAGGACGATCTGATGCGCCATGCCGAAGCCGAGGGCATTCCTCGCGATACCGCCTGGAACAAGCTCACGCCCGAGCAGCAGCACTGGGTGATCAACGGCTCACCGCACTGGAAGGGCAAATGGAACCAGCACTGGTTTGGCGTCAAGCGCTTCTTTGAATACCTGGAGACCAAGGCCTACAAGATGCACATCCGGGTGCTGCTGTCGAAGTACCGCAGTTACACCACCTGTCCCACTTGCGCCGGCGCCCGACTCAAGACCGAGAGCCTGCTCTGGCGCATCGGTAGCAAGGCGGATGCCGACCAGGCGATGCCTGTGGCGCGGCGCTTCATGCCGTCCGGGGTCAAGTGGAAGCGCGAGCAACTTGAGGCGCTGCCGGGCCTGTGTTTGCACGATCTGATGATGCTGCCGATCGACCAACTAAGGCAGTTTTTTGACGCAATGCAAGAAGGGAATGCTGGTGAACCTTCGTGGCGAGGAAACACCGCCCCCTCGTCATTGCGAGGAGCCACCCATCCCTCGTCATTGCGAGGAGCGCAGCGACGTGGCAATCCAGGCGGTTCTGAAGACATGGATTGCCACGCTTCGCTCGCAATGACAAATGAGTTGTCATCCGGGACCGTTGTCATCCCGGACTTGATCCGGGATCCAGTGCCACGCCAGACTGAGTCGCGTGCGGGGGAATCCCAGGCCCTCAAACTCCTGTTCGACGAGATCACGACGCGCCTGAAGTATCTGTGTGATGTCGGCATAGGTTATCTGACGCTGGATCGGCAGAGCCGCACGCTCTCGGGCGGCGAGGTGCAGCGCATCAATCTGACCACCGCGCTCGGCACTTCGCTGGTCAACACCCTGTTCGTGCTGGACGAGCCCAGCATCGGCCTGCATCCGCGCGACATGCATCGCATCATCCTGGCCATGCAGCGCCTGCGTGACGCTGGCAACACGCTGGTGGTGGTGGAACACGACCCGGCGGTGATGCTGGCGGCGGACCGGATGATCGACATGGGTCCGGGTCCCGGCGAGCGCGGCGGTCAGATTGTTTTTGATGGATCGACCGCCGACCTGCAACAGGCCGACACCCTGACCGGTGCTTACCTGGGCGGGCGCAAGCAGGTGGGTATGGGCTTCAAGCGACTGGTGGAGTCGAACACGCCACGGCTGATTCTGGAAGGCGTGCGCGACCACAACCTGAAGAACGTCAGCGTCGAGTTCCCACTGCAGCGCCTCGTCTGCGTTACGGGCGTCAGCGGTTCCGGTAAATCGACACTGATCCAGGACGTGCTGGCGCCAGCGTTGCTACGCCATTTTGGCAAGTCCACCGATGCACCTGGCGTGCATGAGCGCATGTTGGGTGCTGAACAGTTGAGCGACGTGGTGTTTGTGGACCAGTCGCCCATCGGCAAGACGGCACGCTCCAATCCCGCCAGCTATGTGGGCGCTTGGGATGCGATACGGGAAATTTTTGCCACCGCGCCGCTGGCGCGCCAGCGCAGCTACACGGCGTCCAAATTCAGTTTCAACAATGGTGACGGGCGTTGCCCCACCTGTGGTGGCTCCGGCTTCGAGCATGTCGAGATGCAGTTCCTGAGCGACGTCTATTTGCGTTGTCCGGACTGCGATGGCAAGCGTTACCGCCCAGAGATTCTGGAAGTCAGGGTGGATAGACTGGGCAGGCCGCTGAACGTGGCTGAAGTCTTGAATCTGACGGTCAGTGAAGCCAGTCGATTGTTCGCCGCCGACCGCGAGGTTATCCGGGCCCTGCAACCCATCGTCGATGTCGGTCTGGAGTACGTCAAGCTGGGGCAGCCGGTCCCGACGCTCTCGGGCGGCGAGGCGCAGCGCCTGAAACTGGCGGGTTTTCTGGCCGAGGCCGCCAGGAGCAGCAGCGCGAGCCGTCAGGCAGTGGCACGGCGCGGCACCCTGTTCATGTTTGACGAGCCAACCACCGGATTGCATTTCGACGACATCGCCAAACTGATGCGCGCCATGCGCAAGCTGCTGGATGCGGGTCATTCGCTGATAGTGATCGAGCACAACCTGGACGTGATCCGCGCCAGTGACTGGCTGATCGACCTCGGACCGGAAGGTGGCGACGCCGGTGGTGAGGTGGTCGCCACAGGCACACCAGAAGATGTCATGTTGCACTCAACTTCTCATACTGGCAAAGCCCTGCGCGACTACGCCGCGGCGATGGGGGTCGTACATGAGTTGCACGATTTTTCAAGCTCGTGGCCAGCTGGCGCTGGCACCATCGTTTCTCGTCATGCCAGGCAAGACCCGGCATCCATGACACGCGAGCATGGATTGCGGGTGCTGGAACCCCGGACCCGATCCGGGGACGCAATGACAGCCAAGGGCGGGGGCAGTGAGGGGGGAAGCAACTCGATCCAGATCATCAACGCTCGTGAGCACAACCTGAAATCGCTGAGCGTCAACATTCCGCGCGGCAAGTTCAGCGTCATCACTGGCGTCTCCGGCTCCGGCAAATCGACTCTGGCCTTCGACATCCTGTTCAACGAAGGTCAGCGCCGCTATCTGGAGTCGCTCAACGCCTATGCGCGCTCCATCGTGCAGCCGGCCGGGCGCCCTGAAGTGGACGCGGTCTACGGCATTCCGCCGACTGTGGCGATCGAGCAACGGCTCTCGCGTGGCGGCAGAAAGTCCACCGTGGGCACCACCACCGAGGTCTGGCACTTTCTGCGCCTGCTCTACGTCAAGCTCGGTACCCAGCATTGCATTCACGACGGCACGGCGGTGGCGCCGCAAACGCCTGACAGCATTGCAGCGCAGTTGCTGAAGAATTTCAGGGGTCAGCACATTGGTTTGCTCAGCCCACTGGTGATGAACCGCAAGGGTGTTTACACCGAACTCGCCGACTGGGCACGGCCGCGCGGTTTCACGCATCTGCGGGTCGACGGCAACTTTCTGCCGACCACCGGCTTTCCGCGCATTGACCGTTTCAAGGAACACACCGTGGAACTGCCTGTGGCGAGTCTGGACGTGTTGCCGCAATCCGAAGCACAACTGCGTGTTGCCTTGGCCACGGCGCTGACGCACGGCAAGGGGGTCGTGCACGTGCTGAGCAAACTCGATGGCCTGCTTGACGCGATGCAGGACGGCACTTCAACGGCGGCGATCGGTACGCTGGATGCGTTTTCGACCAAGCGCGCCTGCCCACTTTGCAGCACCAGCTATGCCGAGCTCGATCCGCGTCTGTTCTCCTACAACAGCAAGCACGGCTGGTGCCCGGACTGCGTCGGCACCGGTGTCAAGTTGAGCAAGGAACAGCGCAAGGTGTTCGACGACTCGGTGCGCGATGACGACAACAAGGGGCGGGAGCAGACCTTTGCCGAGCCCGAGGTGGAAGATCTGCTCGATGCAGCTTGCCCGACCTGCCAGGGCACGCGTCTCAATGCAGTCGCCCGCGCCGTGAGCTTCAATGGCGTTGGCATTACCGAAATCGCCGGTCTGAGCGTGACCGACATCCGCCTGTGGGTTGCAGGCCTGCAGATGGAAGGGCGTCTGAGCCAGCGTGAGAGCGACATCGCACGTGATCTGATTCCGGAAATCAAGGGGCGGCTGGAATTTCTGGAGCAAGTCGGTCTGGGCTATCTGACGCTGGACCGGGGTGCGCCCACGCTCAGCGGCGGTGAGGCGCAGCGCATCCGGTTGGCGGCGCAACTGGGCAGCAATCTGCAAGGCGTCTGCTACGTGCTCGATGAGCCGACCATCGGCCTGCATGCGCGTGACAACCAGATCCTGCTAGGTGCCCTGCAATCCTTAAGCGACAAGGGCAATACGCTGGTGGTGGTGGAGCACGACGAAGACACGATCCGCCACGCCGAGCACATCATCGACATCGGCCCCAGCGCCGGCAAGCGCGGCGGACGCCTGGTGGCTGAGGGTCTGGTCGCAGACATTGTGAAGGCGACCGACTCGCAGACCGGACGCTATCTGCTGCATGCGATGAAGCATCCTTTGAAACCCCGGCGACCTGTTGTGGTGCGCGATGAGGCGGGACCAGAGCTGCCGCTTGCGCAAGATGGATTGCCACGCTTCGCTCGCAATGACGACACCGATCCGTTATTGCGAGGCGGCAATAGCAACGCTGACCCAGATCCGCCATTGCGAGGCGGCAATAGCAACGCTGATCCAGATCCGTCATTGCGAGGCCGAAGGCCGCGGCAATCCATGGTCGAGAGGCTCGATTTGACGGCCCTTGAAGTGCAGAAATGGCTAACGGTAACAAGCGCCACACTGCACAACCTGCAAGCCATCACAACGCATATTCCGCTGAGTCGTTTGGTCGCAATCACCGGCGTCTCGGGTTCCGGCAAATCGACACTGGCGCGCGACGTGCTGCTGGCCAACGTGCAGACGGCTGTGCAGAAACGCAGCACCAAGGCCGGGCGCGATGCGCTGGCGGCGGGAGAGCAAATCGTGTGGACCGGTTGCGAGGCGGTCAGCGGGTTCGAGAGCATAGACCGCGTACTTGAAGTCGATCAGACGCCTATCGGCAAGACGCCGCGCAGTTGCCCGGCCACCTACATCGGTTTCTGGGACATCATCCGAAAGCTGTTTGCCGACACGCTGGAAGCCAAGGCGCGCGGTTATGCGGCCAACCGTTTCAGTTTCAACACCGGCGAGGGACGCTGCGCCAGTTGCGAGGGGCAGGGCATACGCACCATCGCCATGAGCTTTCTGCCGGACGTGAAAGTGCTGTGCGAAACCTGCAAGGGTGCGCGCTTCAATCCGGAGACGTTGGCTGTCAGCTGGCGCGGCAGAAACATTGGCGATGTGCTGCAGATGGAGGTGGATGAAGCGGTCGACTTCTTCGCTGCGATGCCCAACATCAGTCACCCGCTGCAGTTGCTCAAGGACGTGGGCCTGGGTTACCTGACGCTCGGTCAACCGTCACCGACGCTGAGCGGCGGCGAAGCGCAGCGCATCAAACTTGTGACCGAACTGAGCAAGGTGCGCGACAACATTACACGGCGCGGTCAGAAGGCGCCACACACCCTGTATGTGCTGGACGAGCCGACCGTGGGCCTGCACATGGCCGACGTCGAGAAGCTGATCAAGGTGCTGCACCGTCTGGTCGATGGTGGCCACAGCGTGGTCGTGATCGAGCAC
>CAITQH010000138.1 GCA_903894475.1 uncultured beta proteobacterium | reverse complement strand
TCACGGTGCTCAGGTCCGCGCTGCTTGTCGCCTGCTGGGCCCACGCCGACCCGGACGCCACCATCAGCATGGCACAACCGGCGGCAACTGGACCGAGCTTAAAAAGGGACCGCTGCGAGTCGCGCCCGGCCATACGCTGTTCCGGCAAAATCTTCATTCACTACTCCTGAGGATGGTTAAAGTGCTGCACATGCGATTGCATGGCAAAAATTGAAACAGGGAAACCCAAGATCCCTTTTGACGTTTGTACCAAAACAAGATTTTTGTTCTTATAGTAGAAACCCTTACTTCGTTGTATTTTTCCAGAATATTTCCGTTTTTTTCGTCAGTTCAGGCACTATCTAGCGAGATTTTGCTTCACTTTTTCTGGTTTTTCGATTTTTCATGTCGGCCAATTGAATTGCATGTAGCTAAAGTACATTTATACTGCACGACTCATTCCATTGCTGGTGATCACCCTGTGGATCATTGGCGCTACCGCTTGGCTCTCTTGTCGTCAAAGGAAACACAGTGCAAACAAAGCTGTCTCGAATCATGGCGTCCTGCGCATGCGCACCGGGACTGACCCTGCCTGTGTTGTCGGAAACCATCTTCGAGTTGGAGTGATGCGCGTGGCCGTCGACCAAAGTTTTCCCAGGCTGCTAGGCGATATCGGCGGAACCCATGCCCGCTGGGCGTGGCAGGAGAGCGCCGACTCAGCCCTGCAGGATATTTCAGTGCAAGCCTGCCGAGCCAGCGCCACCCTGCTCGACTCGGCAAGAACGTATCTGGCAGCCACCGGTCACGCTCATCCGCACTCCGCTTGTATCGGCATTGCCACTGCAGTGACAGGCGATGAAGTGCGCATGACCAACAACCCCTGGAGCTTTTCCATCAGCGAGCTCAAGCAATCGCTCGGTGTCAAGCACTGTCTGCTCCTCAATGACTTTACCGCGCTGGCCATGAGCCTGCCGGGACTCACGGCATCCGACCTGTGTCCTATTGGCGGCGGTGTCGCCATTGCTGGCGCACCGATTGCCTTGATCGGACCTGGCACCGGCCTGGGCGTCTCGGGTCTATTGCCGGCAGCGGACGGCCGGTACTGCGCCCTGAGCGGTGAGGGCGGTCATGTCACGCTGGCAGCCACTGACGAGCGCGAAGCGGTGCTGCTGTCCTTGCTGCGCAGGCGTTTCGGGCATATCAGCGCCGAACGCCTGCTTAGTGGACCCGGTCTGGTCGAACTCTACCGGGTCTCCTGCGAGCTCCATGGCCGCACGCCAATCGATATGACGCCACCCGAGGTCAGCTTGGCAGCCAGCAGCGCCAGTGACCCCGATTGCGTCGCCAGCGCGCGCTACTTTGCCGCTCTGCTGGGCACGGTAGCAGGCAACCTGGCCTTGACGCTGGGTGCACGCGGTGGGCTCTATATCGGAGGGGGCGTTGTGCCGCGACTCGGCGCCGCCTTCAACGGTGCGCTGTTTCGCCAGCGCTTTGAAGACAAGGGACGCTTTCAGGATTACCTGCGTGCCATCCCCTGCTGGATCATCACGGCGTCAACACCCGCCTTGCTGGGTGCCTCGCGCGCGCTCGACCTGCTGCCGGCTGACTGAGGTAAGCTGCCTGACTACGGAGTCGACCATGTCATCCACACTTTTCGAAAACCCGAGGCTGCTGGCCGACGTCGGCGGCACCTATGCGCGCTTCACACTCGAAGTGGGGCCGGGCATTTTTGAGCACGCGGCTTCGCTGCGCTGTGCCGACTTTGACGACTTCCAGGCGACGGTGCAATCCTATCTTTCGGCGCTGCCAGCAAGCGCATCGATGGATCGTATCAAGAATGCTGCTGTTGCCATAGCAACACCGGTCTCCGGTGACCAGGTTCGAGTCACTAATTACCCATGGCAGTTTTCCATCGAGCAGATGCGCCAGCGTCTGCATCTGGATAATCTGCTGGTGGTCAACGACTTCACCGCACTGGCCATGGCACTGCCGAGCTTGCTGCCCAACCAGCGGCGCCAGGTTGGCGCTGGCGCGGCGTTGCCACGCAGCGTGATTGGCTTGATTGGTGCCGGTAGCGGCCTGGGCGTATCGGGTTTGATTCCAGCCAACGAGGGCTGGGTTGCGCTCGGCACCGAAGGTGGGCACACCAGTTTTTCACCGCGCGACGAGCGCGAGTTGGCGATTCTTCAATACGCCTGGCGCCACTACACCCACGTCTCATTTGAACGCCTGGTATCGGGTCCGGGTATCGAACTGATTTACCGCGCGCTGTCGGAGCGCGACGGCCATCCTGAGCAGATCCTGAGTGCCCCCGACATCACGCAACGCGCGCTGGACGCCAGCGACCCACTGTGCGCGGAAGTGATACAGGTCTTTTGCGGCATGCTGGGCACGACTGCTGCCAATCTGGCGGTGACGCAGGGTGCGTTTGGTGGCATCTACATCGGTGGCGGCATCGTGCCACGACTGGGAAGTCATTTTGATCGCTCCATTTTCCGGCAACGCTTTGAGGACAAGGGCCGTTTCACAGACTATCTGCGGGGCATTCCGACTTTCGTCATAACGGCCGACAACGCAACGCTGCTGGGTGTATCAGCCATTCTGGCGGCCCAGTTGCGCAGCCTGGATTCAGCGCAGGGTTCGGCCATTCTGAGCCAGATCGGACGCGTGCGCATCAATTTGTCGCCGGCCGAGCAGCGCGTCGCAGACCACGTGCTGGCGCACCCGCGCGCCAGCCTGAACGATCCGATCGTCCTGATCGCCCGCGCCGCCAAGGTCAGTCAGCCAACAGTGATCCGTTTTTGCCGATCGCTGGGCTGCGAAGGTTTGTCTGACTTCAAATTGCGGCTGGCTTCCGGGCTGACCGGCACCATGCCTATCACCCACGCGCAAGTCACCGGCGCAGACAGCATGCTCGAACTCGGCGTCAAGGTGCTCGGCAATACCGCCTCTGCCATCCTGCAGGTACGTGATCATCTCAATCGCGAATCGATTGACAAGGCGGTTCAATTGATTACCGCCGCGCAACGGGTCGAGTTCTATGCTGTGGGCCATTACAGTGTGGTGGCTGAGGACGCGCAGTTCAAGTTCCTGCGCATGGGCGTTTCCTCGGTCGCCTACACCGCCCCGCGCTTGCAGATGATGGCAGCCAATTTGCTGCGCCCCGAAGTGGTGGCAGTGGTCATCAGCAGCAGTGGGCGGGTCAAGGAATTGTTGGAGGTCGTGGAAAAGGCGCATGAGCGCGGCGCCACCGTGATTGCCATCACGGCCAGCCAATCACCGCTGGCGCGAAAGGCCGACCTGGCCTTGATCGTTGACCACGTGGAAGACGTGGCCACACAGGTGCCCATGATCAGCCGCATTCTGCATTTGCTGATGATCGATATTCTGGTGGTTGGCGTCAGCATGCGCCGCGGTGTCAAGAGCTTGCCGGCTCTGGGCACCGAAGCCACCGCTGCGCTCGACGAGGCCGGCTCCACGCAACCCACGACAATCCAGAACAGTCCGGGCGTCCGTGCCGCTGGAGCGCTGGCCCATCTGACATCGCACAGTCTGTAGCGGCAATCCATGTTTTCGCTGTCATTGCGAGCCCCCTGTTTCGGCCGCTGAAACTGCAAATGGACCATGAACTATGAATCGTCATTGCGAGCGAAGCGCGGCAATCCATGTCCGTTGGTATTCCTGCATGGATCGCCACGGCCTTCGCCCTCGCGATGACGAAAGTAGCGTTCTTGAATTCTGGCAACATCAATCATTGACTTCCAGAATCATGGCCGAGCGGGCTGGCAATGTCAGTGTTTTTGCCAACGAAATCCGCTGCCCGGAGAGGACGTCGATGCCTGAGGACTGAGGTGTCAATATCTCCCGAAAGCGACTTAGTTCCAGCGTTGCCGGCTGCCGATTTTTATTGAAAGCTACCATCAAGCGCCTGCTCTTGTCGTAACGGAAATAGACGTAAGTTCCCTGTTCCGGCACAAAATGCATCAGCTTGCCAGTGTGGATAACGCCGGCGCCCTTGCGCCAGTTCAACAGTCGCCGCAGGAATTGCTGTGCCTCTTTTTCTGCCTTGCCGAGTCCCTGACCAGAAAACGCATTCACAGCATCGCCTGGCCAGCCACCAGGAAAATCGGCGCGCACGCGACCGTCGTCGCGCCGCTTCGGACTGGTCATCAATATTTCGGTGCCATAAGTGAATTGCGGAATGCCACGCATCGTTGCCAGATAGACCATCGCCATCCGATAAAGACCCTCATCCTGCGCCAGTTCCGAGAAGATCCGATTGGTGTCGTGATTGCCTTCAAAGATCACCAGATTTTCCGGTGCCGGATACTGAAAATCGTTGGCCAGAGACTCGTAAAGAACATTCAAGCCGGTTCGATCACTGTCCTCGCCCATCAAGCCTTCCTGCAATGCGTAATAGAGCGGGAAATCCATCATGCTGGGTGTGTAGGAAAGGTAGTGATCAGAATTGACCTTGCCCTTTTGCCAGTAAGAAACAATTGCCGGATTGGAGGTCCACTCCTCCCCCACCATGTTGAAATTCGGGTACTCGTCGATGATGCGTTTCGACCATTCGCTTAAAAAAAGCGGGTCAGAGTAAGGGTAGGTGTCAACGCGAAACCCCGACAAGCCAGCATATTCAATCCACCATATATTATTTTGTATCAGGTAGTTCGCCAGCAATGGATTGCGCTGGTTCAAATCCGGCATGGATTCAACGAACCAGCCGTTGGAAAACCGCTTGCGATCAGCAAGAGAGGCATGAGGATCCTGAATGGTGGTTCTTTTGTGATTGGTGACGACAAATTTGTCCTGGAAATTCAGCCAGTCGGCGCTCGGCAAATCCTTCATCCACCAATGCCCGGAACCTATGTGATTCAGTACCACATCCTGAATGAAACCTAAACCTTTGCGATTTGTCTTGTCCACCAGTTCGTGGTATTCCTCATTGCTGCCAAAGCGGGCATCTACCTGGTACAAATTGGTCGACGCATAGCCGTGGTACGAAGCCTCGGCTTGATTGTTTTCTGTCAGTGGCGTCGACCAGATTTGCGTAAAACCCATTTCGGCAATGTAATCAAGATGCTCGCTGATGCCCTGCAAATCGCCGCCGTGCCGACCAGCCGCATCAGCGCGGTTCGCCTTTTCTCTCAGTGTCGTGACGCTGTCGTTGTTCCGATTGCCGTTGGCAAAGCGATCCGGCACGAGCAGGTAAATCGCATCCGCTGGGCCAAAGCCTTTTCTTTGCGCCGAATCCCTGGCACGTGCCTCCAGACGATAGGATTGACTGAGTACCGTCTGCCCCTGCTGCGTAAAGCGAAGCAAAAACTCACCGGGGAGCGCGTCCTTGCTGATCTCCAGGTCGATAAAGAGATAGTTCACGCTGGCAACGCGAGTCACGGCCTTGATGGTCAGTCCGGGGTAACTCAGGCTCGGCGTCAGGTTTGCAATCTGCTCACCGTGCACCATCAGTTGCAATTGCCCTTGTTGCATACCAACCCACCACGAGGGTGGCTCCAGATGCCCAATGCTGTACGAAGCGGCTTGTGCGCTGAAAGCCAGCAACAAGAATAGAAACAGCGCGGGATAAAGGCGCTTGCCGGCCGTTGGCGTGGCGGAAATTTGATCATCAATCATGCACGCAAGGTTAATCGATCACGGCCGGTTTGATATCTGTAAGTTCATGCACTCGCGCAATACGCGCCTTTACCTCATGAAATCAGCAACAGCCAGGCAAGTTGAAAAACCGGGACACGGTCTGGTTTGTCCTAATAGGCAATCCGCTTGCACCGACTAAAATGGAATCCTTTCCATCGCAATGCTAATCTTCAATAGCGCATCAAACAGGAACCCGGCATGCCCAGTTTCAGGGCCATCACTATCGCAGGCAAGGCATTTTGGCTGGCAGCAAGCTTGCTGGCTTGCGGCCTGGCGCAGGCCCAGAGTCAGACCCTGTCGGTAACGGCCTATCCGGCGGTGGACGAGATTATCAAAAGCGCCATCCCCACCTGGAATAAGCTGCACCCGGATGTGCAGATTCGCCTCGTCAGTCGCGAGATGGAGAACCACCACACAGCCATGACCACGGCCTTGTCCACACGCTCCAACCTGCCCGACGTGATGGCGCTCGAATTCAGCCGCCTGGGCCGATTTGCCAGCGCCGGTGGGCTTCTAGACCTGGCCCAGCCGCCGTACCTCATCGGGCAATACCAGTCCCGCTACGTCCCTTTTGCCTACCAGCAGGGCACGACCAAGAGCGGCGCCGTGGTGGCGGCGCCCACCGACATTGGCCCTGGAACCATGCTGTACCGCGCCGACGTGCTGCAAAAGGCTGGCGTGACCGAAGCCGAGCTGACCCAGTCGTGGGAGAGCTTTGTGGCCACCGGACTCAAGATCAAGGCGCGCACCGGCGCCTACCTGGTGTCGAATGCGGGCGACGTGAAAGACATTTTGATCCGCTCGGGCGTCAAGCCGGGCGACGGGCTTTACTTCGACGCTCAGGGCAATGTGCTGGTCGACTCGCCACGCTTTGTACGCGCTTTTGAGTTGGCGCGCACGATTCGTCAGAACAAGCTTGACGGCAAGATCCCCGCCTGGTCCAACGACTGGACACAGGGATTCAAGACTGGCGGCATCGCCACGCAAATGTCGGGCGCTTGGCTGGCCGGCCACATGGCGGCATGGATCGCACCCACCACCAAAGGACTTTGGCGCGTCACGCAGCTGCCCGAAAAGACCTGGGCGGCTTGGGGCGGCACCTTCTATGTCATCCCGAAAAACGCGCAGAACAAAACACTGGCTTGGGAGTTCATCAAGCTTATGACCCTCAATCGTGACTTGCAGCTCAACGCCTTCAAGGTGAAAGACGCTTTCCCCGCGCTGCTGGAAGCCCACACCGACCCCTTCTACGACGAGCCTCTGGAATTCTTGGGCGGCCAAAAGGCGCGCCAGTGGTGGCGCGAGGCCGCCATGAACATCCAGCCCATCGGCGTCAACAAGCTCGACAACATCGCCGACGAAGTGGTCAACACCGAACTGGACAAGGTACTCAACCACGGCAAAGACATTCGCACCGCGCTGGCCGACGCCAAGGCACTGCTGGACAAACGCGCCCACCGCTACGACTCGCGCCGTCTGCAATAGAGGAGCCATCGCATGAAACGCCTGCCCCGACTCTCGCCTGAGCTGGCGCCCTATGTATTCCTGAGCCCGTTCGTCATCCTGTTTGCGGTGTTCGGCATCTTCCCGCTGGTGTTTTCGTTCTACCTGGCGTTTCAAACCTGGGAGCCCACGGGTGGCCTGGCAGCCATGCAGTTTGTGGGCCTGGACAACTTTGTCTTCACGCTGCAAGACGAATGGTTCTGGAAGTCGATGCGCAATACGCTGTGGCTGGCGCTGGCCACGGGCCTTGCGCAGCACCTGGTGGCCATCCCGCTGGCGTACTTCATTCACACCTCATACAAGCGCACGCGCAATGCCGTGGTGGGCATCTATTTTTTGCCCTACATCACTTCGTCGGTCGCGATTGCCATGATGTTCAGCACACTGTTTTCCACCGATTACGGGCTCATCAACCAGGCGCTGCACGGCATCGGGCAAATCCCTGGCCTGGGCTGGCTGGCACCGGCGCAGCCGATTGACTGGCGCAACACCGCCGAGACCATCAAGCCTGCGGTGGCCACCGTGGTGTTCTGGCGCTACCTTGGTTTTAACGTGGTGTTGTACCTGGCCGCGCTGCAAACCATCTCAGCCGACATTTACGAAGCCGCCACCATGGACGGTGCGGGCCGTTGGCAGCAGTTCTGGCACATCACCCTGCCCAGCCTCAAACCCATGATGTACTTCGGCATCACGCTGTCGGTGATTGGTGGCTTACAGTTGTTTGAAGAACCCTTCATGCTGATCGACCACCGCGGCGGAACCGACCAGGCCGGATTGACGACCGCCATGTACATGTACCGCACGGCGTTTGACTTCAACGACTTCGGCACGGCCAGCGCGATGTCCTGGTTGCTGTTCGTGTTTGTGGCTGTGCTGACATGGATGACCAATCAGGCGTTCAAAGAGAGGAGAGTGACGGCATGAACCAGTCGATCTTCGCTTGCCCGTCCCGGGCTGGGTTTGCCTTGCAGGCAGGATATTTCTCCCCCACTCACACCCCCCCGCCCCTCTCCCGCCCCGCCGGGCGGAAGAGGGGAGCCTCATGTGGCCGCGTCTGTAAACAAGGTACCTGCAAATTCGACTGTTTGTACCGGCGCTGCACAGCCGCGCGTCGGCACATCGGCGTTCCGTTAACCAACGGCTGTGCGCAGCAGCGCGCGGTGGCGCGTGTACGTGTGGACTTGCACACGCGGCCAGATGCATCCCCCCTTTCCGCCCCGGTGGGGGTGGAAAGGGGCGGGGGGGATAGGGGGGGTAAAGAAAACCCTTCGGGGGGGTGTGAGTGGGGGAAAAAAGCCGGGGCTAAGGGGAACGCCACATGATCCGCCAGAACCACCTGGCTCCCTGGGCGGCGTATTCTCTGGTGGGCGTGGGCACGCTCATCATGATGGCGCCGTTCTACTTCATGTTCGTCTACGCAACGCACAACCGCGACGCCATCTTCACACTGCCGCCACCGCTGTTTTTTGGCACCGACTTTTTGGCCAATTTCAGCATCCTCATCAGCAAAATCGCCCTGTGGCGCAGCCTGGGCTGGAGCCTGTATGTGGCGCTGGCTTCCACCGCGCTGACCCTGCTGTTTTGCAGCATGGGCGGCTATGCCTTCGCCATGTTCGAGTTTCGCTTCAAGAAGCCCTTGTTCACGCTGGTCATGGGCACCATGCTGCTGCCATCCTTCCTGGGCATGATCCCGTCGTTCATGATCATGGACGCGCTGGGTTGGCTGGACCAGCCGCGTGCGCTCTACATCCCCGGCGCGGCCAGCGCCTTTGGCATTTTCATGATGCGCCAATTCGTCAGCACCGCTGTCCCACGCGACCTGATCGAAGCCGCGCGCATGGACGGCTGCGGCGAATTTCGCATTTACTGGAGCATCGTGCTGCCGCTGCTGCAGCCGGCGCTGGGTACCCTGGGCCTGATTACCTTCATCGGCTCATGGAACAACTTCATCGGGCCGCTGATCGTCATGCGCTCGCCCGAGATGTACACATTTCCGCTGGCGCTGCGCAGCATGTTCAACCCGGCCGATACCGAGTGGGGTGCACTGATGGCGGGCGCCGCCATTGCCACCATCCCGCTGCTCATTTTGTTTGCCATTTCTTCGCGCCGCCTGATCGACGGTTTGACCGCTGGCGCTGTACGCGGCTAACTTTTACCTTTGTTTACTGCCATGTTCAACGCCGACATTTCCAGGACCGCCTTCCCCGCCAACTTCATCTGGGGTGTGGCCACCAGCGCCTTCCAGATCGAAGGTGCAGCCGACGCAGACGGCAAGGGTCCGTCCATCTGGGATGACTTCTGTCGGGTTCCCGGCGTCATCGCTGATGCGAGCGATGGTCGACAGGCCTGCGAACACTACCAGCGCTGGGCTGACGACCTCGACCTGGTGGCCAGCCTTGGCGTGGATGCTTATCGTTTTTCCATCTCCTGGCCTCGCGTTCAGGCACTGGGCTCGGGCGCCTTCAATGAAGCAGGCTTCGCGTTTTACGAAAGACTGGTGGACGGCATGCTGGCACGTGGCCTGAAGCCGTTCCTGACGCTCAACCACTGGGATCTGCCGTCTGCCTTGCAGGCCAAGGGCGGCTGGGAAGACCGCGACACTGTGCAATGCTTTGTCGATTACGCCTGCGAGGTCGCGCGACGCCTGGGTGACCGTGTGGCGTCGATCTGCACGCACAACGAACCCTGGGTGATTGCAGTGCTGGGACATGAGTCGGGCATCTTTGCACCTGGTATCAAAAGCCGCGCGGTCGCCATCCAGGTAGCGCACCATTTGTTCCTGAGCCATGGCCTGTCCATCACGGCCATGCGCGCGCAAGGTTGCAAGGCAGATATGGGCATCGTGCTAAACCTGTCTCCCATCGAGCCCGCCACTGACAGTGATGCCGACCGCGAGGCAGTGCGCCAAGCCGACGGCAACGACCTGCGCTGGTACGTGGAAGCGTTGCTGTGCGGCGAATACCCCGCTGAATTCTGGACCGCCATGGGCACCGATGTACCCACGGTGCTACCCGGCGACATGCAAGCGATGCGGGTGCCTATGGACTTTCTGGGCATCAACTACTACACGCGCGTCAAGGCCAGTGCCGGCGCACCCTACGACGTCAAGAGCGGCGGCCTCGAAGTCACCGACATGGGTTGGGAGGTGTACCCGCAAGGCATCACAAACTTGCTGCTGCGTCTGCACCGCGACTACGCCGCCAATGGCCTGCCGCCACTCATCATCACCGAAAACGGTGCGGCCTTTGCCGACACCGTGAGCGCCGATGGCCAGGTGCACGACGAGCCGCGCCTGCGCTATTTGCAAGACCACTTTGCCGCCGTGCACGAAGCCATGCGCCAGGGCGTGCAGGTGGACGGCTATTTCGTCTGGAGCCTGCTCGATAACTTCGAGTGGGCCTCGGGCTACGAGAAGCGCTTTGGCATCGTGCACGTGGACTACGCGACACAGCAACGCACGCTCAAACAAAGTGCACTGTGGTACCGCGACTTTCTGCGCGGCCAGCCCTCCTGATGAATTGATTGGAATCCGACATGGGACAACTCGCCCTTCAAGGCATACGCAAAAGCTACGGCACAACCGAGGTCATTCACGGCATCGATCTCGATGTGCATGATGGCGAGTTTCTGGTCTTCGTCGGTCCTTCGGGTTGCGGCAAGTCGACCATGCTGCGCATGATCGCCGGCCTCGAAAGCATCACCGGCGGCGAACTGCTGATTGACGGTGTGCGTGCCAACGAGCTGCGTCCGGCAGACCGTGGTGCCGCCATGGTGTTTCAGAGCTACGCACTCTACCCGCACATGACGGTGGCGGAAAACATGGGCTTCTCGCTGCGCATGGCAGGCATCAGCAAAGCCGAGCGCGAGCAGGTAGTGCAACGCACCGCCGACGTCCTGCGCATCTCACATCTGCTGCCGCGTCTGCCCAAAGCCCTGTCTGGCGGCGAGCGCCAGCGCGTGGCCATCGGACGCGCCATTGTGCGCAAGCCCAGCGTGTTCCTGTTTGATGAGCCGCTGTCCAATCTGGACGCCGCGCTGCGCGTAACCATGCGCATCGAGCTCTCGCGCCTGCACAAGGAGCTTGGCACCACCATGATTTATGTCACCCATGACCAGGTCGAAGCCATGACCATGGGCGACCGCATCGCCGTTTTCAACCAGGGTCGCATCGAACAACTCGGCGCACCGCTGGACCTCTACGCACAGCCGGCCAACGAGTTTGTCGCCACCTTTCTCGGCGCACCGCGCATCAACCTGATCCATCGACCGGTGGCGGACGCGTCGGCTGCGCACCTGGCCCTCTGGGCCGCCGCAGGACCGCTGGCAGCCGAGGCGCAAAAGATCGGTATCCGTCCCGAGCATCTGCATCTGGCGGACAACGGGGCCAGCGTGCCGGCCCGGGTTGTACTGGCTGAACATCTTGGTGATGCATCGGTGATCCATCTGCAGATTGCGGGGCTGGAAGCGCTGCTCAACGTCAAGATGGCGGCGCGTGAGGCCAGGCTGCAAGTCGGTGACATGGTCGGCGTCGGCTTTGATGCCACTGATGCGTTGAGCTTCGCAGCAGACGCACGGCGCCTGCCCGGCCGGCGCTGAGGCAAACGCGCGGCCTCAGGGCTTGCCAGCCGCTGCTGCGGCAATGCCCTGGGTGACCAGTTCGATCATGCGCTTGTAACCCGCTTCGTTGGGGTGAACGCCGTCTTCCGAGTAGGCCCGCCTCAGACCCTTGTTTTCATCCACCATGGGCGTGTAGTAGTCCACATAAACCAGACGCTGGCGCCGCGCGTAATCCTTGAGCCGCTCGTTGAGGGCAGCAATCGTGTCGGCGGGTTGGATCTGCGGATTCCAGTAGAAGCGATTGGCCGGCAACACCGCACACAGGACGACCTTGATGCCATGCACCTGCGCCAGTTCAACCATGGACGCGATATTGCCGGCAATCATGTCCTCGGTTGCCGGCCCCGTGTTGCCGGCGACATCGTTGGTGCCGGCCAGAATCACAACGGCTGCGGGTTGCAGTTCGATCACATCGGTGCGAAAACGCAGCAGCATCTGCGGCGTGGTCTGGCCACTGATGCCCCGGTTCAGAACCGACTTGCTCCAGAAGGATGGTGTCCAGAATTCAGTAATCGAGTCGCCCATGAAGACGATGCGCCCAGCGTCAAGCGGTGCCGCCGCAAGCTGCGCGTTGGCGCTGCGATAGGCTGCCAGGTTAGCCCAGTCCTGCTGCGCATCCGCTGCCGGAACCGCCAGCGCAGAGCCCAGCAAGGTCATCGACAGCAGCGCGCCACAGCCGGCTTTTTGCACTATTTCCATCATCAACGACTCCTGTTGTTTTGCGCCACACGCGCCTCACTGGGTTGAATCCTGCGCCGGGTCGGTGATCGACGCTTGTCCGGTTTCCATCCGTCCGGCAAAACGGCGGCTAAAGAGCGGCAATTCCGGCACGCGCAGCGTGAAGTCATACCAGTAGCCACTTTGCTGTATCTGCCAGCTGTGCCGGACTTCGCTTTGCGCAGCGACCCGCAGAAGCACGACTTTGGTATCG
>CAITQH010000137.1 GCA_903894475.1 uncultured beta proteobacterium | reverse complement strand
GTCATCTACCTCAATTCCAAGGTACCTGACCGTGCTCTCGATCTTGGCATGGCCAAGTAAAAGTTGTACGGCACGCAGGTTTTTGGTGCGCCGGTAGATGAGCGATGCCTTGGTGCGCCTCATGGAATGTGTTCCGTAGGCTGCCGGGTCCAAGCCAATCTGCTGCACCCAGTTGTCCACGATGCGAGCGTACTGCCGGGTTCCCAGATGCAGGGAGTGGTGTATTCGACTCGGGAACAGGAAGTCTTCAGATCGAAGTTGGGCATCTTTGATCCACGTGCTTACCGCTTCCCGGGTTGGCTCGGTGATCTCGAATTGCACCGGCCGTGACGTCTTCTGCTGCATGATGATGGCGCGGGCTGCCACCCGCTCGCCATGACAGATGTCGCGAACCTTGAGCTTGACCAGATCGCAGGCCCGCAGCTTACTGTCGAGTCCCAAGTCAAACATGGCCAGTTCCCGGACTCGATGTTCGAGTTGCAACCGCACCCGGATGGCCCAGATATCCTTGAGCTTGAATGGCGCCTTCTGGCCCACAAGTTTGCCCTTGTTCCAGGGTTCGTGGTGGGACTTGTTGCTTGATTCTTCCATGATGAATTCCTTGTAGTTAAAAGGAATTCAACTCTCCTGCGTTTTGGTTGAGACCGCCAGTCTGATTGTCAGCTTCGGAGCAGGCAATCTGAATGATCCGATCGCTGGCAAGAATGACAAGCGGCCACCCACGGTTTTCGTCTGGCTGGCTCCAGAAGACACCAAAGCGACATTCAACTTTCCGAACTGCTTGCTCGAAAGCCGTCATTCAATAGCTAGTGCGACCGTAGGCGGTATCTGAAAGCGAATAAGCACTGCATCGAATGATTGTCAGAGGTCGTGTGGTGCGTGCGTAACCGAATCGCCGAGCTCCAGTGCAATATCACGGAACCGTGCTTCGACTTGCTGGAATGCATCAACAATCGCAGGATCGAAACTGATGCCCTTGAGACCGAGAATTTCGACAGTCGCTGCCTCGTGCGTCCAGGCCCTCTTGTAGACACGTGGTGTCGTCAGCGCGTCGTACACATCAGCCAAAGCCATCAAGCGTCCGGCCAGCGGTATCGCCTGGCCTTTGATGCCTCGCGGATAACCGCTGCCGTCCCACTTCTCATGGTGCGATCCGGCAATCAGCGCGGCCACAACAAGCAAACTATTGCTGGTGTCCTCATGTCCGGCCACCGCCACCAGAATCGACTCGCCGATTTGTGCATGCGTGCGCATGACAACCGTTTCCTCAGACGTGTGACGACCAGGCTTTAGCAGAATGCTATCGGGGATGCCAACCTTGCCAAGATCGTGCATTGGTGCAGCTTTGACGATGATGTCAATTTGTCGATCAGTCAACTGATCCGTATAGCAGCCAGCGCGCCTTAACTCCTTGGCCAGCGCTTCCACATACAGTTTGACGCGGTTCAGGTGAAGACCAGTTTCATTGTCCCGATACAAGGAAAGCGTGGTCAGTGCGCCGACGATCTTTTCGCGCTTCTGGTCAAGTACGTCCAGACTCAGTTCATGGTATTCGTCGAGCACCCGTTTGAGTTGTTCGGCGTGCTTGCGCTTGGTCAGGTCTTCGACGATGCACCAGATATAGGGCTGGCCATCGCTGCCGGTGACCAGTACACCGTTCATGGCAACCGGAATCAGGCAGCCGTCTTTGCGCAGGTATTCTTTCTCATAGGGGCCAAAGTGACCGGCTCGTTTGATTTGTTCAAGGTGCACCGCCTCGTCTGCCGCGTACCTTTGCGGTGTCAACGCCCAGTAATCGAGTTCCTTCAACTCTTCTGTCGAGTACCCACAAATATTGCGAAAAGCTTCATTGAAATCGATGAAGCGCCCGCTCATGTCGGCCATCGCTATTCCCAGGGGGGACAGTTCATAAAGTCCACGCAACTTTTCGTCTTTCTCGCGCAGATTCGCTTCTGTGTGCTTGATGGCGCTAACGTCGCTCACCAGCGCGTAGAAGCCCTGCACTTCGCCATCAACAATGTCCGGCAGGTACTGGGCCAGGGAGTAGCGCACTTGCTTGCCATCCGGCGACGGGATGGCGCGTTCAAACGCCTGCCTTTCGCCCAGCAGTGCAGCTTCGATGTAAGGGAGATTGAGTTGGTAGCGCTCTTCCCCAATGACTTCGCGGATGTGTTTTCCGGCTATCGAAGTCCCAGCATCACCAAACCATTCTACGTAGGCTGTGTTGCCAAAACGGTTGCATAAATTCTTGTCCCAGTAGCCGATCATGGCCGGCATGTTGTTCAGGACGGAGCGCAAATCCCGGTTGCTTTGGTTCAGGGATTCTTCGGCGTCCAGCAACTCGCCAGCCATGGTAGCAGCCTCAAATGACAGAATATTCTTGAGTCGGTCGTTTTCGACGCTTAGCCGATGCACCGCAGACTCTAGTTGATGAATTCTCGCTGTCGCAGTGTCCAACGGTTGAATGTCTTGCGCCATGTTGTCCCCTAAATCAAATCAATTGATCCTGACGACACTCGCTGCGAGACAGTCATATTGAGACTGCTTGCCTGCAACTCCGCCAGCATGCCTTCATTGGAGAAAGGCGAAGCCCGGTAGTTTTGCGTCGCCGGCTTTCACCGACTTTGCCCTTGTTTGATTGCTTTTGTGGGGAAACTATCCGACACAATTTTTCCGGACTATAACAAACCGTATTGATACTGGCAACGGATAAAACAATATGCCCAAGTGCGACAGTCGGGATTATGCGGGTGGGATGGGGCTTCGCCAGCTAATCGCCGGCAATCGAGGATCGACTGCAATGACTGCTGAATAGCGAGAAGGTTCGATGTTGGCGTTCATCCCGGAAGCAGCCTCCCGCGAGTACCCGGTTACGCTGCAAACTCGTCCTTCAGCTGAACAACCTTTTGCGTGATGCCTCAACGTTGGACGCTCGGTTTGGGAGGTGGGGTTCCGTCGATTTCTGGGCATTTGACAGTATGAGGCGGGGCCCACTCCCCAATCCGATCCACCAAACCGGTGACCACGCGCTCACTCGAACCGGATGCCCGCTTCCCGAATCACGGCGCCCCACTCGGCCTGTTCCGACTTGAGGTACCTGGCCACTTCCTCCGGACTGCCACTCATGGCGCTGCTGCCTTCTTCAGCCAGTTTGGCCAGCAGGGTCGCTTGCGCCAGCGCCCTGGCGGTGGCCGCATTGAGGCGCTTGACAACATCTGCTGGAGTCCCTGCCGGCGCCACAATCATCTTCCAGTCAACCGCCTCGAACCCTTGGTAGCCCTGTTCAGCGACCGTCGGCACGTTCGGCAACACGGCGATGCGCCTGGCCGAAGTCACCGCCAGTGCGCGCAGTTTGCCGCCGGCGAGCATGCCCAGCACCGCCTGGGGCGTGGCAAACATAAAGTCGGTCTGGCCACCCAGCAGATCCGTGATGGCTGGCGCAGCGCCTTTGTAGGGGACGTTGAGCACCTTGAATCCGGCCTTGCGGGCCAGCATTTCACCCGCCAGATGACCCACGGTGCCAGTACCCGCAAGCGCCTGCGTGACCTGCCCGGGCCGGGCTTGCGCCGCCTTGATCACATCACTCAGACTGTGCCATGGCGAGTCGGCACGCACCACCAGCAGCGTGGGTACTTCGGCCACCAGGGCCACCGGTACCAGGTCCTTCACCGCATCAAACGGCATCTTGGGCAGGGCTGCCGGATTGATCGCCAGATTGGCGGTCTGGCCCATGCCAATGGTGTAGCCGTCGGGCTTGGACTTGGCCACGATATCGATGCCAATGTTGCCACCACCACCGGGCTTGTTGTCGATCAGAAAGGTCCATCTGACGTCCTGCGTGATTTTTTCGGCAATATGGCGCGTCACGGTATCGGTGCCGCCGCCGGGTGTGTAGGGCACGACAAAGCGGATCGGTTTGTCAGGCCAGATTGCCGTTTGTGCCTGCACGGTCAGTGCCAATGCTGTGGCGAGGACGGCAGCCAGGCCCAGAGTGCGCACTAGAAATTTCATTGATTCATTCCCTGCAAGACAGTGCAAATCATGCCACGGCGCGCTGACTGCGCAGCGCATCGATCTCCTGCGCACCGTAGCCGAGTCCGGCCAGCAGTTCGGAGGTGTGCTCGCCTTGGGTGGGAGGCTGCAGCCGCACGCCCAGACGCTGGCCGTCCATGGTGAATGGGAACAGCGTGGTCCGCACGGTCTGCCCGGCGCGCTCACCATCGGGCAGCGTGATGTCGGCCAGGCCACCGGTGGCCAGCAGGTGCTCGTCGTCATAAAGTTCTTCGGGCCGGCTGATCGGCGCAAAGGGCAGGCCGACGCGCTCGAACAGCGCCGTCAGATCGGCAGCGCTGTGTGCCGCCAGCCGCTCGCGCAGCACCGGCAGCAGCGTGGCGCGTTGCTGCACGCGCAGGTTGTTACTGCCGTATTGCGGATCGGCTTTCAGGTCGGCAAAACCCAGGGCGTCGCAAAAGACGGCCCACTGCGAGTCACTCACCGCCGCCAGAAAGATCTGCTCGCCGTCTTTCACTGTAAAAACGTCGTAAACGCCCCAGGCCGAGATGCGGTCCGGCATGGGCGCAGCCGCCTTGCCGGTGATGGCGTATTGCAGCATGTGCTGTCCCACCAGAAACACATTGTTCTCGAACAGGGCGCTCTGCACCTCCTGCCCCTTGCCAGTGATACCGCGCTGGATCAGTGCGCCCAGCGCACCGATGGCACCAAACATGCCGCCCATGATGTCGTTCACGCTGGAGCCGGCACGCAGCGGGTCACCCGGGCGCCCGGTCATGTAGGCCAGGCCGCCCATCATCTGCACCACTTCATCGAGTGCCGTGCGGTGCTCGTAGGGACCAGGCAAGAAGCCCTTGTGACTGACATAAATCAGTCGCTCGTTGACCTTGGACAGCGCCTCATAGTCGAGTCCGTACTTGGCCATGGTGCCGGGTTTGAAATTCTCCAGCACTACGTCGGCACTGGCAGCAAGCCTGCGCGCCACCGCCGCACCCTCGCCTGAGTGCAGGTTGATCGCCATGCTCTTCTTGTTGCGATTGAACATCGGGAAAAAGCCGGCACCCGATCCCAGCAGGTGACGCGTGCGGTCACCCTCGATCGGCTCGACCTTGATCACTTCAGCCCCCATATCGGCCAGCACCATGCCGCAGGTCGGGCCCATCACCATGTGGGTGAACTCGACGACACGCAGGCCGTCCAGTGGCAAGGAGCGACGGGAGCAGGAACTGGCGTTGCTTTGGTTCATGAGCTTGGTTCCGGGGAAATTCGAATTATTGATCTTTCCAGAATTCAAGACACCAACTTTCGTCATCGCGAGGCCCTGAGCAGAACGTCACTGCGAGCGTAGCGCGGCAGTCCATGCCCCCGGACTCCCTGGATTGCCGCGTCGCTACGCTCCTCGCAATGACGATCCGGACTGTCATGATTTATGGAAGGCTCAATAGCAGCTTGAGCGTTTCCATCCTACCCTTCTGATTACCAACGTTTTTATCATTAATAAATTTATATATTCAATATTAATCGGCTATAAAGTATCGAATAAAGTAATGGCATGTCAAAAATCAGCCATGCCGTGAGCGAAAAGTCCAGATCCCCAGCCGTGGGAACCCCCTGCGCCGTGTTGTTCGACGCTTATGGCACGCTGTTTGACGTCTACAGTGTGGCCCTGCTGGCCGAGCAGATGTTCCCCGGCAATGGCCAGGCTCTGAGTGTGCTCTGGCGCGACAAGCAGATCGAATACACCCGATTGGTGACCACCAGCAAACGTGGTCCAAACCAGGAGTCGGTTTACCGACCGTTCTGGGAGTTGACACGAGCGGCCCTGGTCTATGCCGTCAAGCGAATCGTTGCGCCAACGCCGGCTGCACTGGCCGTGATGGACAGCCAGATTGACAGCCTGATGAACCAGTACCGGCATCTGAGTGCTTTCCCGGAGAATCGGCAGGTGCTAAGCGAGCTCAAGGCGCGCGGCATTCCGACCGGGATACTCAGCAATGGTGACGCCGACATGCTGAGTCTTGCCGTCAAGTCGGCCGGACTCGATGGTCTGCTGGACCACGTCATCAGCGTCGACCCGATCCGCAAGTACAAGACCGACCCAGCCGCCTATGCCCTGGGTGAACAGGCGACCGGCCTGAGCGCGAAGCAGATTGTTTTCGTCAGCAGCAATGCCTGGGACGCGCTGGCCGCGACCTGGTATGGCTATCAGACTCTGTGGGTGAACCGCTACCAGTTGCCCTTTGAAGAACTGGGCACTGAGCCCACGCGCACCGGCAGCACGCTGCGCGAGGTCCTCGATTTCTTCCCCCTCCCCGCCCCCTAAGCACTATGACACCCATGCCACCCCTCATTGTCATCGCGCCCAGGAGGTTGTCATCGCGCCCAGGAGGTTGTCATTGCGGACCTGATCCGCAATCCAGTGCTTGCGTGGCACTGGATCCCGGATCGAGTCCGGGATGACAGTCAAAGCCCTTAAT
>CAITQH010000136.1 GCA_903894475.1 uncultured beta proteobacterium | reverse complement strand
GTTCGCACTCCGGTTGCTCTCCACCCCGCTTCACAGCGACGCAGTTACCTTCGGCTACAGGGTCTTGGCTTGCCCTGACACGGACTCTCACCGTGCTGATGTAGCGCCTTCACGGGCGCACTCACCCGGCCTGCGGCCTCCTTCTTTATTTGGCAAAACCCCAAGTCCACGCTGCGCCACCCACCGCATCACCCTCAGCAACGAGCGTCTGTGGTTTGCGCTGATCGCACACCAACCCGGCTTGAAAGATCTGGCTGGTGGGGCACTCAGCGCAGCGGCATAAAGGGGGAGTCCGCAGGACGGAGGACAGCCGCGGAGCTGAGTGCCCCAGCGGCCAGATCCACACCGGATGCTAAGTGACGTTCGGCACGACACCATTTCAGAACGACCTCGGCATGCCAAGCACATGCTCGGCGACATAGGAATAAATCAGGTTCGTCGAAATCGGCGCGACCTGATAAAGCCGGGTCTCGCGGAATTTGCGCTCTACGTCGTATTCATTGGCAAAGCCAAAGCCACCGTGGAACTGGATGCAGGCGTTGGCTGCTTCCCAACTGGCTTTGGCTGCCAGGTACTTGGCCATGTTCGCCTCCGCGCCGCAAGGCTGGCCGGCATCGAACAGTTCGCAGGCCTTGTAGCGCATAAGGTTGGCTGCTTCCACTTCGATGTAGGCGTCGGCGATCGGGAACTGCACGCCCTGGTTCTGACCGATCGGGCGACCAAAGACGATACGCTCATTCACATATTTCGTGACGCGGTCCAGAAACCAGTAGCCGTCACCAATGCACTCGGCAGCAATCAGGGTGCGCTCGGCGTTCAGGCCATCCAGAATGTACTTGAAGCCCCTGCCCTCCTCGCCGATCAGATTCTCCTCGGGGATTTCCAGATTCTCGAAGAACAGCTCGTTGGTCTCGTGGTTCACCATGTTCGGAATCGGCCGCACCGTCATGCCCGACTGCTCCGCTTGCCGCAGATCGACCATGAAGATCGACATGCCCTCCGACTTCTTCTCCACCTCCGCCAGGGGCGTGGTGCGCGCCAGCAGAATCATCCAATCGCTGTGCTGCACGCGAGAGATCCAGACCTTCTGCCCGTTGACCACGTAACGGTCGCCCTTCTTTACGGCCGTGGTCTTGATCTTGGTGGTGTCGGTGCCAGTCGTGGGCTCAGTCACCCCCATGGATTGCAGACGCCACTCGCCACTGGCGATGCGGGGCAGGTAATGTTCCTTCTGCGCCTTGGAGCCATGGCGCAAGAGCGTTCCCATGTTGTACATCTGGCCGTGGCAGGCGCCCGAGTTGCCGCCGCTGCGGTTGATCTCCTCCATGATGACCGAGGCCTCGCACAGCCCCAGACCGGAGCCGCCGTACTCCTGCGGAATCAGCGCGGCCATCCAGCCGGCTTTCGTCAGCGCATCGACAAAGGCTTCCGGATAACCTCGCTGCTCGTCAATCCGGCGGTGGTATTCATCGGGGTACTGGGCGCACAGGGCGCGCACCGCATCACGGATTTCCTGGTACTGGTCGGGCGCGGTTTTGATCATGGTCTTGTGTCCTGTGTGGGGTTATCGCTCAGGCCAGTTCGGCCGTGCCCTGCATGGTCAACCAGCCGTCATGGTCCTGCGCCCAAAGCTGAACCGACTTTCCATCCGCCGAAGGCTGGCCATTGAGCCGGAACGGGTGCAGGTCAAAGGTCGGTCGCACCGCCTTGAAATTGAAACTCTTGACAAAGGCCTCGCTCGCATGACGACGCAGTAGATCAACCAGCAGCGTAGCGATCAGCGGGCCGTGCACGATCAGGCCCGGATAGCCTTCGACCTCGGTCACGTAGCGACGGTCGTAGTGGATGCGGTGGCCATTGAAGGTCAGTGCCGAATAGCGGAACAGCAGCACGTCGTCGGGCACGATTTCACGCTGCCAGGCTGCGCCCTGCTCTGCCGCAACCGGCGGCGGCACCGGGTCGCCTGGCTGAGCAGTCGCGCGGTACACGATGTCATGCTCTTCTGTGAGTGCCAGTCCCTTGCTGTTGTGGACCTCATGCCTGACCAGCACAAACAGCAAGTCACCCGTGCGCCCGGCCTTGTGCGTAACCGACGCGATGCTTGAAACGCGCCGCACGGCCTGACCCACAAGCAAGGGGTTCTCCGGCAACCAGCACAAACGCCCGCCGGCCCACATGCGACGCGGCAGCGGCACCGGTGGCAGAAAGCCGCCACGCCGGGGGTGACCATCCCGTCCGATCTCGCTCTGGCGTTGCTGAGGCAGGAAATAAAGCCAGTGCCACAGTGGCGGCAGCACCGTCGCGCCAGGCACTGGCGCGCTGTCGTCGCGGTCCAGCGTGGCGCAGAGCGCGCGCACCGGCGCTGACGTGATGTCGTCGCTCAGAGTTTCCGTCTTGCCAACCCAACTCTGCAGGTGGGTCAAGATTGCCTGATCCAGGGTTCGGGTTTGCTCATTCATATTCATCACCTAGACTACCATCAGACCTCCATTTTGACTGACGCCATGCACATGCCCCTCATCACCGACGAACTCGAACTGCTGCGCTCTCTGGTCGACCTCGATCAACACCCACAAATCATCGAACTGGGCTGCGGCGCGGCGCAACTTTCGCGCAATCTGTTGGCGCGTTTTCCGGCTTGCGTGGTCAGCGCGCTGGAAGTCGACGAACGCCAGCACGCGAAGAACCTGGCAAAACCTCAAGCAGGGCTGCACTTCCTGCAAGCCGGAGCGCAGAGAATTCCGTTTGAAGCAGGCAAGTTTGACCTGGCACTGATGCTGAAATCCCTGCACCACATCCCACTGGACATGATGGATCAGGCCCTGGGTGAAGTCTGGCGCGTGTTGCGACCCGGCGCCCTGCTCTATGTCTTGGAGCCTGTCTTTGCCGGAACCCACAACGAAATCCTGCGCCTGTTTCACGACGAAGAAGAGGTGCGTGCCGCCGCCCTGCGCGCACTCCAGCGAGCCGTGAGCAGCGGCGCCTGGCAACAGGAGTCCGAAATGGCCTTCGACATACCGGTGCGGTACCGCGACTTTGCTGACTTTGAGCAACGCGTGATCGGCGTCACCTACCTGAATCACAGCCTCGACGCCAGCACTCTGGCCGCAGTGCGCTCACGCTTTGAGCCGCACATGAGCCCGAGCGGCGCCGACTTCGAGCGCCCGACGCGCGTCAACCTGCTGCGCAAATTGCCAGATCGCTGATCGTCATTGCGGCCTCTGCTGTCATTGCACCCCCTGCTGTCATTGCGCCCCCTGCTGTCATTGCGCCCCCTGCTGTCATTGCGGACTTGATCCGCAATCCAGGGGTCGCGTGACACCGGATGCCGGATCAGGTCCGGCATGACAACTGTGAAGACGGCAGAAACGAGTGAGGACCGTTTACAAGACCTTGTCCAGCGCAGCCGCGAGTTGTGCCACGGTACGGTCCACGTTGTGCCACTTTTCCAGGCCGAACAGGCCGACGCGAAAGCTCATGAAGTCAGCCGGCTCGTCGCACTGCAGCGGCACACCGGCAGCGGTCTGTAAACCCACTGCCAGGAACTTGCGGCTCGACTGAATCTCGGGGTCTTCGGTGTAGCTCACCACCACGCCCGGCGCCTTGAAACCCTCGGCTGCCACGCTGGCAATGCCCCGGCTCTCAAACAGTGCGCGCACCTTGGCACCAAGCTCCATCTGCTCGGCACGCACTTTTGCAAAGCCGTAAGCCTGGGTTTCTTTCATGATCTCGCACAAACGCGTCAATGCATCGGTCGGCATGGTGGCGTGGTAGGCGTGAGCGCCGCCTTCGTAAGTCTCCATGATCTGCAGCCACTTCTTGAGGTCGCAGGCATAGCTGCTGCTGGTCGTGCCGTCGATGGCGGCGCGGGCGCGCTCGCTGAGCATGACCATGGCGCAGCATGGCGAACTGCTCCAGCCCTTTTGCGGCGCGCTCACCAGAATATCAACACCGAGGTCCACCATGTCCACCCACATCGCACCCGAGGCAATACAGTCCAGTACAAACAGTCCCCCGACCTCGTGCGCCGCGGCCGCGACCGCGCGCAGGTAGTCGTCGGGGAGCATCATGCCGCTGGAAGTTTCCACGTGCGGCGCAAAGACCACGTCCGGCTTCTTTGCGCGAATGGCGGCCACCACTTCGTCAATCGGCGCTGGCACCCAGGGCGCCTGCTTGGCGCTGCCGACCCGACGCGCTTTGAGAACGGTCGATTCGGCTGCGATCCGGCCCATGTCCAGAATCTGGCTCCAGCGGAAGCTGAACCAGCCGTTGCGAATGATCAGCACTTTTTTGTCCGCAGCGAACTGGCGCGCCACCGCTTCCATGCCAAAGGTGCCGCTGCCTGGCACCAGCGCCACCGATTTCGCGTGGTACACGGTTTTCAGCATCGCGGAGATGTCCCTCATGACTCCTTGAAAGCTTTTCGACATGTGGTTGAGCGAGCGGTCGGTATAGACCACCGAAAATTCAAGCAGACCATCGGGATCAACATTGGCTAACAGGCCGGGCATGGGGGGCTCCTTCTTAAATTCGCATAGTGTCAGGCGCAGCGTCGCGCTGATTGATCCTGCCAGCATATCATGTGGCGCCAACCCGGTCGGACCGGGCAACCAGGAGCTACCGATGAATCACGTTGAACTCACAACCGTGGGGCGGGTCAGTGTCGTCACGCTGAATCGCCCGCAGCGTCTCAACGCCATTGGTGGGCAACTGCTGGTGGATCTTCATGCTGCGCTGGAACAGGCACAATGCGACCCTGCCAGCGACGCCATCGTGCTGACCGGTGCCGGTCGCGCCTTTTGCGCCGGTGACGATTTAAAGGAATTCGACCAGCAATCCGAAAGCCCGGCCTCGATCAAACTGCACTGCGATCGTATCCAGCAAATCACGCGCGACATCATGTTCGGGCCCAAACTCGTGATCGGCGCCGTGCACGGCTATGCCGTGGGTGGCGGCTTTGAATGGGTGCTCAATTGCGACATGGTGGTGGCCGCGGACACATTGGTGTGCTTCTTCCCCGAGATGGCGCTCGGGCACTTCGTCACTGGCGGCGTCACGCACCTGCTGCCGCAAGCACTGGGGCATCAACGCACCATGGAACTCATCGTGCTCGGGGAGCGCCAGAGCGCTCTCGCCCTGCAGCAGCTTGGCCTGGTCAACCGCGTTACAACGGAGGCCGCCATGCTGCCGCTGGCCATCGAACTGGCGGCGCAGGTGGCATCTCGCTCCACCGGCGCCATCACACGTTTGAAGCGACTTCTGACAAGCCAGTTGCAAACGCAGTTGGCAAAAGCGCTTGAGCTTGAAAACGAGGCTGCCGTGGCCTGCGTTGCAGCGCAGGACACCGCGCGGCGGATCCGGCAATTTACCAGCGCACGACTCTAGCCAGGTACGCTGCTCTGTCCGATCGAAGGCGTGCTTTCTTAGGGAATTCTTAAGGGCTCAAATGCTTCTGATCCATGTCACCAGGCTGCAACTTAAGTCGGGAAAATCTCTGCCTCCTGCGCGGGGTCGCACCGGAACTGATAAATTCAGGGGATGGAAACAAAGCACCAAAGCAACATTCTCAAGTGGATAGCCCGAACCGTGTTTGCCAGCCGCTGGCTGCAGGCGCCGCTGTATTTCGGCCTCATCGTCGCGCAGACGGTCTACGTCTACCACTTCGGCGTCGAACTGATGCATCTGGTTCAGAACACCAAGACCGTTTCAGAAACCGAAATCATGCTGGTGGTGCTGGGCCTGATTGACGTCGTCATGATTGCCAATCTGCTGCTCATGGTGATCGTCGGCGGCTACGAGACTTTCGTCTCGCGTCTGTATCTGGAGGGCAACCCGGATCAGCCTGAGTGGCTGGAACACGTCAACGCCGGCACCATGAAGGTCAAGTTGTCGATGTCACTGATCGGCATATCGTCGATTCATCTGCTCAAGACCTTCATCGAAGCGCCCAACCTGAGCCAGCAGACCATGATGTGGCAGGTCATCATTCACCTGACCTTCGTGCTCTCGGCGATGGCGATGGCGTTCACCAATCGACTGATGGAAACTAAAGCGCATTGACTGCACCAAGGTCGTCGGCTTTTCTTTTTCACGCAGCTTCAGCTCAAGGTTTGACAAACTTCAGCACGAACTCGTCCTTGGGCTGCGCCGGCTCCGGCGTATTCTTGTCACGCGGGTCCGACGGATTGCGCAGAAAATCGGCGTTCCCGGCGAGCTTGAACCCGGCCGCCTCGACCTCCTGGCGCAGGAAGGCTTCCTCGATCCGGTGCAGTGTTCCCGCTTCGCTGATTCCGCTGCCGGTTCGACCCGCGTGGTCGGCAACGATGTAGAGACCCCCCGGTTTTAGTCCGACAAACACGGCTGCATTCATACGTGCGCGGTCAACCCCCATATGGCCGAGGTCGTGGTAGTTGAACATCAGCGTGACCAGATCAAGGCGGGCCACCAGTTCCGGCGGCACGGGGTCCTCGAAGGCCCGCACGGTCGAGTGCAGGTTGGGCAGCGAGGCCTTCGTCGCCCGTTCCACCAGCGCCTGGGCCGACGTGCGACGAACGGCCGCAGCAGCACTCGGTGCTTGTTGTACGGTCTTCAACTGGGGCGATGAATTGCCTTCTGGCGTCACCGCCGGCCGGGGCGCAGCGTCTGGCGCGCGCGCCGCTTGGCTTTGCCCGTAGACGGCACCCTCAGGACCCACAGCCCGGGCCAGCAACTCGGCCGTGTAGCCGCCACCGGTGCTCAAATCCAGAGCCGTCATGCCGGGCCGCAGACCGATGAATGCCAGCATCTGTTCGGGCTTGCGTCGCTGATCGTTGATTCGGTCGGCTGCGCTTCGGTCCGGACTGGCAATAATCTGCGCAATCGCTTCCTTGCTTAGAGTCGTCGAAGCGCTTGCTGGCGCTGTCGTTACGGTCAGATTTGCGCAGGCGCTCACTGACAAAACTGCAGAAACCAGAAGAGCAATGGAGAAATACATTTTCAGTTCCCGTTCACATGCCTTCCAGGCTGAAAACCGTTCTGTCGGCGGACTGCTTGCTGATGGCAAGCACTTTCTGGTATTCCTCGGAGTTGTAAAAAGCCTCGATGTGATCGCTTGATGGAAACATCACCAGAACCATCCGGGTTGGCGTCCACAAGCTGTTTTCTTTCACGCTCATCTTGCCGCCCCGTGCCAGGTACTGGCCACCGAATTTTTCGACCAGTGGCTTGGCCAGCAATTTGTACTGCTCGTAGAGTTCGGGATCTTTCAAGAGCGTGTCAACCACCATGAACGCGGTCATAAGTATTCCTCTCAAATAAGTGATTCCGGGACATTAACACGATAGCCAAGACCCTGGTCCCACAGCGACCTTGCTAGACTTCAGCCGATGAGCCAAACAGCCGCACCCCATTCCCCCGGCATCAGCCAATACCTGGCGATCAAGGCCGGCTACCCCGATACGCTGCTGCTGTACCGCATGGGGGATTTCTACGAGCTGTTCTTTGCCGATGCCGAAAAAGCGGCGCGGCTCCTGAACATCACGCTCACGCAACGCGGCCAGTCTGCCGGTGCGCCTGTCGTGATGGCCGGCGTGCCCTTCCACGCCCTGGACACCTATCTGGCGCGCCTCATCAAGCTCGGTGAATCGGTTGCCATCTGCGAGCAGGTGGGCGAAGTCACCGGCAAAGGGCCGGTCGAGCGCAAGGTGCTGCGCGTGGTCACGCCGGGCACGCTGACCGACCTGGAATTGCTGGGCGACAAGACCGAATCGCTGCTGCTGGCCGTGCACCAGGGAGAGCGCAACCTGTGTGGCCTGGCGTGGCTCAGCATCACACAGGGCGAGATGTGCCTGGCGCAATGTGCCAGTGACGAACTGGCCGACTGGGTGGCACGCATCAACCCCGGCGAACTGCTCTTCAGTGCCGGAGCCACTGCGGCTTTCGAGTCGCGACTGCGCAGTCTGCAGGCGCCGGGTCGCCTGTCGGTCACGCTGCGACCGGACTGGCAGTTCGATGCGGGCCTGGGCCAGCGCAAGCTGCTGGAGCAACTCAAGGCAGCCAGTCTGGCCGCCTGGCAAGCGCAGGAGCTGACGCTGGCGCATGCGGCGGCAGCTGCCTTGCTGGCCTACGCCGAGCACACGCAGGGCCGCGCCCTGACGCACCTGCACAACCTGCGCGTGCAGCGCAATGACGAGTTGATCGAATTGCCGCAAAACACCCGACGCAATCTGGAACTGACGCAAACCCTGCGCGGCCTGGAGCAGCCAACGCTGTTTTCGCTGATCGACAGTTGCATGACCGGCATGGGCAGCCGTTTGCTGAAGAACTGGTTGCTCTCACCCCGGCGCGAGCGCACACAGGCACAGCAACGCCTGGGCGCCATCGCCGCGCTCCATCAGGGCGCAGCCTTCCCACTGCGCGAGCAACTCAAGGGCAGCAGCGACGTGGAGCGCATCACGGCCCGGCTGGCGCTGCGCCAGGTGCGCCCGCGTGAGCTGATTGCGTTGCAGCAGACCTTGACGAAGACCGAACTATTGCTGACCGGCATCCCCGCAGCCGAGCCCTATTTGCAGCAGCTCGCCGCGCAGTTGCTGCGCCCGCAAGATTGCCTGCAACTGCTCGCGCGCGCGCTGGACCCCGAACCGGCCGCGCTGCTGCGCGACGGCGGCGTGATCGCCAGCGGCTTCGATGCCGAACTCGATGAACTGCGCGCCATTCAAAGCAACGCCGACGCCTTTTTGCTCGACATTGAGGCGCGTGAAAAGGCGCGCACCGGCATTGCCAATCTGCGCGTGCAGTACAACAAGGTGCACGGCTTTTTCATCGAGATCACACAGGGTCAGCTTGACAAGGTGCCCGCTGACTACCGGCGCCGCCAGACGCTGAAGAACGCGGAACGCTTCATCACACCCGAGTTGAAAGCCTTTGAAGACAAGGCGCTGAGTGCGCAGGAGCGTGCCCTGGCCAGGGAAAAATTCCTGTTTGAGGAACTGCTGGACCAGTTGCAGGTCTTCGTGCCACGGCTGACGCAACTGGCGCGTGCCCTGGCGACGCTGGACGCGCTGTGCGCCCTTAGCGAACGCGCCCTGACGCTGAACTGGTGTGCGCCGCAATTCTCCCGCGAACCCTGCCTCGAAATCGAAGCGGGCCGGCATCCGGTGGTGGAGATGCGACTCAATGAAACCAGTGCCGGCGCCTTCATTGCGAACGACACGCGGCTCGGTCCCAAGCAGCGCATGCAGATCATCACCGGCCCCAACATGGGCGGCAAATCGACCTATATGCGCCAGATCGCCGTCATCGTGCTGCTCGCCAGCATCGGCAGCTATGTGCCGGCAGCGGCCTGCCGCCTGGGACCGATTGACGCCATCCACACCCGCATCGGCGCCGCTGATGATCTGGCCAATGCCCAGTCCACCTTCATGCTGGAGATGCTCGAGGCTGCGCAGATCCTGCACAGCGCCACACCCAACTCGCTGGTGCTGATGGATGAAATTGGCCGCGGCACCAGCACTTTTGACGGTCTGGCACTGGCCTCAGCGATCGCCAGCCAGTTGCATGATCGCACTCAGGCCTACACCCTGTTTGCCACGCACTTCTTCGAGCTGACCGCCTTCCCGGCCACACACCACGCTGCCATCAATGTGCACGTCAGCGCCGCCGAGTCCGGGCGCGACATCGTCTTTCTGCATGAAATCCAGAGTGGCCCGGCAAGCCGCAGCTACGGCATCCAGGTGGCGCGCCTGGCCGGCATGCCTGCAGCCGTCGTCAACCAGGCCCGCCACACCCTGGAAGCCCTTGAGAATCAGGCTAAGCAAAGCGATACCCAGGTCGATCTGTTTGCCGCGCCACCCGCAGCGGAAAACGTGCCACGGAGCTTAGTGGAGCAAGCCCTGGAGAGCATCAAGCCCGACGCCCTGAGTCCGCGTGAGGCGCTCGATTCGCTGTACCAGCTCAAAGCACTGGCGGCGAAGATTTAGCCCTAAGGTACGATCCTGACCGGATCAGCCGGCCATGCACTGGTAAGCAGTGGTTTCAGCAGTAAAGCGAGTTGGCGTGGGACAAAGATCTCACTGGAGTTCGCGATCTCGTCAATGCTCCACCAGCGCAATTCGCGAAAAGTTTCGCGTTCTTCAACTGTCAGAGCGACCGGCATCGGATTGAAGGACGGCACGCGCTGAATGTAGACGCGGGCTAACGTATCGACCGACCGGCCATCGCGCAAGATGCGCTTGGGCGAAGTCCAGATCCATTGCCCCGGATGGCTCAGGCGCAGGCCAGTCTCCTCGAAGATCTCGCGCAGCAACGCGTCCTCGAAAGACTCGCCGGGATGCAGAGATCCTCCCGGCGTCAACCAGAAGGTCTGTGCCAACGCCCGTGGTTCCAGCGCCACGCGTGCGGCCGCCAACTTCATCAGCAGAACGCGGTCTTGCGGATCTACCAGCAAGGCACGGGCTGATTCAACGGTGGCCATAGGACTGGAACGCAAAGCGCCGCGACCGGGCGTGGCAAGGGGTAAAGGCTGACTTTTCAATCACGTGAAATCCAGTATCACATTTCGGTTCATCCATCGACCAGCGGGAAAACCCTCAATTCGTCAAGGGCCAGCCGGTGGGGTGAGAACTCGGTTTTTGAATGGGGATTTCAACATTCCGCTTGATTCAATTCATAATCCGCCTGGCTTGATGCTAAATTGCTAACGTGCAAATGGGGCATGAGCTCGTCGCAGCCTTGCAGTTGTACGCAGGGATCGGCAGGTGTTCCAACTAAAGGATCGGCAACAAGATCCGGCTAATCGAGACAAGACAATTGAACGCTTCCTCAACCAGTCATATCGACAAGGTTATCGCTCGGACATCGGGGCGCTTGGATGGCAGCCTTGGTAGCGATGACGACCTGATCACGCGGTCCTGGACGCGCTGCGTCGCCGACTACGGGCTCGACCCGACCAGGGCGCAAGCTGCGCGTGTCATCGAGCATTGGCAATTGCGTGAACACCAGGAACAGATCGAATCTTTCCTGCGTGTCGCCCGTGCCGGCATGGAGCAGCTGTACAAGCGCGTTTCGCCGCTCGGCTATGTGCTCCTGCTCACCGACGCGCAGGGGGTCACGGTGGATTACATTGGCAACGACCAATGGGACCGTGATCTCAAGCGCTCCGGCCTGTGTCTGGGTGCCGACTGGAACGAATCGCACGCCGGCACCTGCGGTGTGGGAACCTGCATCGTCGAGCGTACGGCCTTGACCTGCCACCAGGGCGACCACTTCGATTCAACCCACATCGGCCTGACCTGCACGACCGCGCCGCTGTTCGATCCGACCGGCGATTTCATCGGTGTTCTTGACATATCAGCGCTGAGTTCGCCCTCTGAGAAACCGAGCCAGCATCTGGCGCGCCACATGACCGTGATGTTTGCCAAGATGGTCGAGGATGCCAATTTCATTCGCCATTTCAGCGATCAGTGGCTTCTGCGTCTTGGCGTTGACTGGGCGCTGGTTGATGTGAGCGGCGAATGCATGCTCGCCTTTGACGCCGACGGCAGAATCCTTGGCGCCAACAGCGGGGCTCGCCAAATGCTGGCGGCGATCAATGAAGATGCGAGCGCCGTACCGGTAGTTGGTCACCTCTTGACCGATGTATTCAAGCTGACTATGGATGACATCTGGCGCGTTGCGCGCTCCGGCACGACCAGCGATCGAACTGTGCTCAGCACACGCCGCCACGAACTCTTCTACGCGATGGCAACGCCACCCCGGCATGCGGCCAACAAACTGAAGCAAGTTGCCGAGCGCTCGCCGGCGCAGACCGCTTGCCCTGCGCTGGACCGCCTCAGCGGCGATGACAAGCAAATGCTGCGCCTGCTCGACCAGGCCAAGCGTCTGGTCAACAAAAAAGTCAACATCCTGTTGCACGGCGAAACCGGTACCGGCAAGGAACTCATCGCGCGGGCGCTGCACGATTCGAGTCAGCGCGCCAATAAGTCCTTTGTGGCTGTCAACTGTGCATCGATTCCAGAGTCGCTGATCGAGAGCGAACTGTTCGGCTATGTCGCCGGCAGCTTTACCGGCGGACGCAGCAAAGGTTCCTGCGGCCTGATCCTGCGCTCCAGCGGCGGGACGCTTTTTCTTGATGAAATCGGGGATATGCCGATGCACTTGCAGACACGGCTGCTGCGCGTGCTGTCTGAAGGCGAGGTGATGCCGCTCGGTGCGGAAATGCCGGTTCCGGTGGATCTCACTGTGGTTGCGGCCTCGCACCGTGACTTGCGCCGTCTGATTGCAGAGGGCGTCTTCCGCGAAGATCTTTACTACCGTTTGTGCGGCGCCACATTGCCTTTACCGCCGCTGCGATTGCGGACCGACAAGAAGTTTGTGATTGAACGAGTATTGCAACAGGAAGGCTTGCAACTCGGGATTGAGGGTCATATTTCATCCCGAGCCCTGGAACTGCTGCTCAACTTCGCCTGGCCCGGCAACATCCGCCAGTTGCGCAACGCCATCCGCTTTGCCCTGGCCATTTGCGACAACGGCTACATCGAACCGACAGACCTGCCGAGCGAATTGCGCGGTGAAGAAGAAGCCGGAGCGACTCCAGGCACACCGTTGCTGCCGAACGCGCCACTGCGGACCCTGCTGCCATCGGACGTTTCTGGCGCTCTGATGCAGGCGCAGGCGCTGCTGCTGGCACTGCGCAGGCAACACTGGAACGTGACGGCGGTTGCCAAGGAGTTGGGCATCTGTCGCGCAACCGTCTATCGGCAGATGAAGCGCTTCAACATCGTTTCGCCGACGCAGCAGTAGCGTTGGCCGAACTCAGGTGCAGAGTGTTCGCCCGACCTTCTTTATCACTGACTCGACCTTGCTCGTGAGACGCCCGCTGGCACCAGTGCGGGCGTCGATCTTGATGTTGACGCCGACACGCTCGCAATCCACCGCCATCGCCCGGTAGCAGGCCGTGACCACCGCCATCACGGCATCCCATTCACCCTCCAGAATGGTGCCCATGGGTGTGAGTTGGTAGGGCAGGCCGCTCTTGTCAATGATGTCGAGCGATCGAGCAACGAAGGGACTCAGGCTGATGCCTTTGCCCGATGGTGCCATGGAAAATTCAAGCAAAACCATAGAGTTCTCCGCTTAAGGCTTAGTGACTTAGCGACGCAGCGATTTGCTGCGCCACGGTGCTGGAAAGATCGGTCGGGATAGCCCGACCCGGGTGGGAGGCTGACCAGCACAGTGCCACACTGGTCAGCGTCTTGGCCTCGTAATGCAGGCCGCTGGCCAGAGCGGCTTCAAAACGGTTGGCTTGCGCGCTGAGCAGTTCCGGGTCAGCGTCAACCAGCAGCAGGGCATGAGCCAGCACTGCCTGGTAGCCGTTGGTGCGGCGCCAGTATTGCGCCGTGCCGGCGATTTTGCGCAGCTTGCCCTGCGCGGGCACCGCCAGATTGAAACGGCCGTCGCAAAATGAGTCTGTGACCAAGCCCGGTCCGCAGGCGATGTCCAGCGTGGCCAGGGCGCGGCTGAGCACGCCACAAAGATGGGCGTAGACCGACTCGGCCATCGCACCGGGTGCGCCCTGGCAGGGGTAGGCCAGACTCAGGTTCAGGATGCCCGGGCCTTGCGGCACGACACCACCGCCCGAGCGGCGCAGCCTGATCGGCCAGCCCTGTGCCATTGACGCAGCGCTGACCTCAGCAAGATTGGCGTAGCGACGATACGACAGGGGCGCCACCAGCCCCGGCTGAGCGCGCCAGACGACGGCGGTGGATTGCCCTTCAAGTGCCTGCGTCAACCACTTCATTTCAAGCTCTCCGTCAAGTGCTTGCTCCGGACACAGTAGCTGCGTCCAGCGGGGCTGGATATCGCAGGCTTGCGCTGCTTCGCAGAGACCCGTTTCAGCCACCAATATGCCGCAAGATAAGTCGGTTTACCTCGCTGGCGCGCTCCATCTGTGCCATGTGCCCGACGCCGTCGAAGATCTCGACCGTGGCATCGGCTGGCGCTTTGCCCGCATGTGCAGCCGGCACGATCTGGTCGTCTGTGCCCCAGATCATCAGCACCGGTTTGCCAGTGCCGGCCAGGCTCAATCCCGGCAGCGCCAGTTGGTGGTCGTCCCCGAACAGACCTTCGTTCAGCGCGGCCAGCAGTTCGCCAACGCCGTCCAGCCGCTTGTACTTGAGTACATCGTCCACCATTTGCCGGCTGACCAGCGTGGGGTCCTTAAACAGCAGTTCCAGCACCGGCTTGAGCTCGCGACGCGAAGCCGCGCTGGCGAAACCCTTGGTGTACCCGATGTTTATCTCTGGCCCAAAGCCGGCGCTGGCGAGCAGGCTCAGCGTTGCCACCCGTTGCGGCTGCGCCAGCGCCAGTTGCGCTGCAATCGCACCGCCCACCGAGTGGCCAACCAGGTGCGCCTGTGCCACGTCGATGGCGTCCATGAAATGCGAGACGAAGTCGGCCAGTGCGGCCAGGCTGGTGCCGGGCAGCTTGACTTCGGACTGCCCGTGGCCGGGCAGGTCGAGCGCGATCACCGGATGCTTCTCGCCAATGGCATCGATGTTGAACAACCAGTTGTCCAGATCGCCGCCAAAGCCGTGCACAAAAAGCACCGGCGTGCCCTGCGCTGCGCCACGGCGCGCATAGCGGATGCGCAAGCCATCGACGTCGGCATAGAGGTAGGCCGGGCCGTCCTGTTCGTCATCGTCCGCGCCGCTGACCGGCATGACGTAGGCAGCGACGTAGGCGTCGATCTCGGCGTCGCTGACGTCGCTGCCGGCGAGCACGCCGAGCAGCGCCTTGACGGGCAGCAATTCACCCTCATTGGCCACCTTGCGCCGCAGCAGGCCGGGGTCGGGGGCCTCGACAGCATTGGCAATCTTGTCGGTTTCGACATCGAGGATGGGCATGCCCACCGTGATCTCGGTGCCTTCCTCAACCAACCAGACGCCAACCGTGCCTTCGGTCATCGACAGGCCCCACTTGGGCATGATGATGGGGGTGATGCCAGCCATTAGTGCTTGCCTCCCTTGAGCGTGCGGCGCACGGCCTCAGCCACCTGCGCGGCCGACGGGATGTAGAGGTCTTCCAGCGTCGGTGAGAATGGCACAGGCACGTGCGGCGGCGCGACCTGCTCGATCTGCGCTTTCAGGGCGCCAAAGGCGTGCATCGCAACCTGGGCCGCGATGTCGGTGCCGATGTTGCAGCGCGGGCTGGCCTCGTCCACGCAAACCAGGCGTCCGGTCTTGGTAACGCTCTCCAGCACCGTGTCCATGTCCAGCGGCGAGAGCGTGCGCAGATCGACGATCTCCACCTCCACGCCTTCCTTGGCCAGTGTGGTGGCAGCTTCGAGGGCGCGATGCACCATCAGGCCGTAGGTGACGATCGAGCAGTGCTTGCCTTCGCGCACCACGTTGGCTTCACCCAGCGGGATGGCGTACGAGCCCTCGGGCACTTCGCCCTCGAACGCGTAAAGGTTTTTGTGCTCGCAGAAGATCACCGGGTTGTTGTCTCGGATCGACTGGATCAGCAGACCCTTGGTGTCGTAGGGCGTGCTTGGGCACACCACCTTGAGGCCGGGGATGTGCGTGAACAGCGGCGTCAGCATCTGGCTGTGCTGGGCGGCGGCGCGAAAGCCGGCGCCGACCATGGTTCGGATGACAACCGGCGTCTCAGCCTTGCCGCCAAACATGTAGCGGAACTTGGCTGCCTGGTTGAAGATCTGGTCGAAGCAAACGCCCATGAAGTCGATGAACATCAACTCCGCGATCGGTCGCATGCCGCAAGCGGCAGCACCGACCGCGGCGCCGACATAGGCGCTCTCCGACAGCGGGGTGTCGATCAACTGATTCGGGTGCTTGGCGTACAGACCCTTGGTGACGCCGAGCACGCCGCCCCAGGCGTCTTCTTCACCGTCGCAGCCGGTGCCGCCGACGATGTCTTCTCCGAGCATGATCACCGTCGGGTCACGCGACATTTCCTGGTCAATCGCTTCATTGACCGCCTGCTTCATACTGATTTTTCTAGCCATCATGTGCTCCTGGTTCTGTTCGATTGTTCGGTTCAGTAGTTGACGTAAACGTCGGTCGTCAGGTCGGCCAGCGTCGGCAGAGGTGCCGCCTTGGCCTGCTGCACGGAGTCCTCAATCAGCGCGAGCACACTCTTGTCGATGGCCGCCAATTCATCGCTGCTGATGACGCCGGCCGAGACCACATGGGCGCTGAATATTTTCAGGCAGTCGTGGTTGACGCGCACGTCTTCGAGTTCGCCTGGTGCCCGGTAGGTCTGCGCATCGCCTTCAAAGTGGCCGTGAAAGCGCACCATCTTGCATTCGAGCAGCGAGGGGCCGCCGCCTTCACGTGCGCGCTTGATGACTTCGCCAGCAGCCTCATAGACCGCCAGAAAATCTGTGCCGTCAACTGTGATGCCGGGGATGCCAAAGCCGGAGGCGCGGTCCACATAGCTGTTGACCGCCGTGGCGTAGTCGCGCGAGGTGGATTCAGCGTAGCCGTTGTTCTCGACCACAAAAATGACTGGCAGATTCCAGACCGCCGCCAGGTTCAGGCTCTCCAGGAAGGTACCCTGATTCGAGGCGCCGTCACCGACGAAGCAGATGCCGACCTCATTCTTCTTGCGAAACTTGGCCGCCAGCGCGGCGCCGCAGATCAGTGGTGCGCCGGCACCCAGGATACCGTTGGCGCCCATCATGCCTTTGGACAGATCGGCGATGTGCATGGAGCCGCCCTTGCCATTACCGCAGCCGCCTTTCTTGCCGTAAATCTCTTTCATCATCTCGACCACATCAACGCCCTTGGCGATGCAATGACCATGGCCGCGGTGCGTGGAGGCAATGCGGTCACCGTCGCCCAGATGGGTCAGGATGCCCACCGCGCTGGCTTCCTCGCCAGCGTAGAGGTGCACGAAGCCGGGGATGTCGCCGCGACTGAAGTCAACGTGAAGTCGGTCCTCGAATTCACGGATGGTTCGCATCGTGCGGTAACACTTGAGCAAGGCCTCCTTGCTCAATGGGAACGGGTTTGTATCAGCCATCGTTTGTCTCCTGTTTAGGTTTGCGGGGAAGAAATGCGAAACAGACCATTGCAAGCAGCGAAGCGCATGCAGGCGGCCACGTCCACAGTGGGGAACGCGTTTTCGCGCAGCGTGATCTCTACGCTGTCGCCGGAATCGAAAGTCAGCTCACGTTCGCCATCCAGCGCCACGACACCGGCTCTGTGGGCCACCGCGAAAGGCTGATTCGCTGGCATGGCTTCCCAATGGGAAATACCCACTGTGCGAACCATGCCAGGGGCAATGGGAGCAAGCAGTTGTAGGCGGCGCAAAGCAGGGTCCTCGCTCAAGTGAATGGCCAGGCCGCCCGGATCGCGCCGCCCCAGCGGCTCTAACAGACCACCAATCGAGGACAAGCCGATTGCTTGTGGTTCGGCAAAGCTTAAATAAACGGCGTTCAGACTTTCCATCTTCCACAGGGCACGCGCGCCAATGAAACGGTCGGTGGAGATCACAGCATCTACCAGCGCAATATCGCGGCGCTGGCCGTTGTTGATGCAAACTTCCAGCAGCTTGTTTTGCACCAGAGCATGGGCCGCGCCAATCTGCCCCGTAGCGTAGAGGCCCACTGCCAGCCCGGTGATGGTGGGCTCGCGCAACTCGGGAAACGCGTTGTTGGTGCCCGTGGACATGCCGACGATGGGAATGCTGCGGCACTCGCGGACGACGGCGCGGTGGGTGCCATCGCCGCCCAGCACCACGATGGCTTTCACTCCGGCGTCCTGCATCATGCGTGCGGCGGCAAAGGTGTCGTGCACCGTGGTGGTCGGCGCCAGGTCAAGAAACTCCAGTTTTGGAAAGCCGTGCTGCAGTTGCAGTTCGCGTGTCATGCTGCGAATCAGCATCGCGCTGACTCCGCCCTTGTCGGGCATCATCAGCACACGGCCTACGCCCATGCTACCCGCAGCCCCCATCATGCGCAGCAACATGCTGACCCTGTCGGTGGTTTGCAGGTTACTCGCATTGGCCACGACGCGTCGAATATCGCGCGCCGACACTGGATTGGCGATGATGCCAATGCAGGGCACAGGACTGGGTTCGGGTGCAGACATTTGCTGACTTTTTGGGATTGCTTGTCTAACTGCAATGAGCGTGCCAAAAAGGTCCAACCGCAAGCAAGGCAGCGTTTACGCGCGCCGCCACAGGGAGAAGGTGCGCAAATCACCATGGATATGACTGCCCAAAGTGTGACAGTCGGGTGTCGCAGTGATACATCCGTCGCACTGGCTGATGCGACAGATGTATCACAAGACCGCTATTGATCTGCACTTCCACCACGGAATCGAGGCCGTTTACGTAATTCAAGGGGCTTCGATTCAGGCAGCGGGCCAAGCCCCTGGCCATCGATAAATACGGCTTTCCGTTCGATGCGACGACACCATGAGCTTGATCGACAGGGTAAGCCAATCGGAAGCTATCTTGCTCGGCATCATCATTGCAAGGGACCCAAGGTGCTTCAGGAATCAGTCGAAATCTGATTCCTGAAGCCGACTTTGAACAGTCATCTGCATCCACTAGACTACAGATTTTGACTTGCCATGACCACACCTAAAACCATTCTTATCACTGGCTGCTCCAGCGGCATCGGTCGAGCGCTGGCGCTGGAATTCAAGAAGCGTGGGCACTCGGTCTTCGCCACAGCGCGCCAACCAGCCGCGTTGCAGGCATTGACCGCCATCGGACTGAGCGCTCTGGAGCTCGATGTCACAAGACCGGCCAGCATCGAGAGAGTTCGCTCTCAGATTGAGGCCACGTCGGCCCGTCTTGACATGCTCGTCAACAACGCAGGCTACGGCCAGTTTGGGGCTGTGATGGACAGCGACTCCGATGTGCTGCGCCGCCAGTTCGAGACCAATGTGATAGCACCGGTGGCGCTGGCCCGGGCTTTGCTGCCCCTGCTGCGCGCATCCGAACAGGCATGCATCGCCAATATAGGCAGTATTTCTGGAATTGTGACAACACCGTTTGCCGGGGTGTACTGCGCCAGCAAGGCCGCGTTGCACGCTCTATCGGATGCCATGCGCATGGAACTGGGTCCTTTGGGTGTGCGCGTCGTGACGGTGCAGCCCGGCGGCATCAGGTCCAAATTTGGTGACAACGCCGAACATCTGGTTCCGTTTCCTGAGGGCTCGCTTTACGCACCGATTGCCAAGTTCATTCGAGGGCGTGCGCAACTCTCACAAAGGGGAGCAACGCCGAGCGAGGTCTTTGCGGCGACGGTGGTAACTCATCTGCTCAATCCGATGGCAGGGCCCATCTGCCGCACAGGCGCACAAAGTACCCGGCTGCCATTGTTGAAACGCCTGCTGCCAACGAAGAGTCTGGACGCGAAGATGCAAAAATTGTTTGGGCTTGACAGACTCTGAGAAACTGCTGCATGGCTCTGTGCCAACGGCTGGAGCGCATCGCCCACTACGACCCGCTGACCATGCTACCCAACCGCGTACTGCTGGCTGACCGGATGAATCAAGCCATGACGCAAACCCAGCGTCGAGGCCAGCAGCAGAGCTCGCGCTCTGGGTGCGGACCTGGCGACCGGATGCGGCCTGGTCCAGCGTCATCAGGGCAGGGATGAAATCCTCAAGCGCCGACCGGCACTCAGTCTTCGCGCTCAGCCGACGCCGCCCTGATGACGACACCCTTGCGCTCACGAATTTTGCGCGCCGGAAAGGCGACGTTGCGTTCGATCCAGTTCTTGAACTTGATGGCCTGCGAGGTGTGGGCGCCCGCCAGATGCTCCATCAGTGCGTCGTCGCGCAGATAGCCTTTTTGCTCGTCTCCCAGGCGCTGGTGGCCGCAAGGAAACAGGTGGGCCAGGGCCTCATCGCTGGCCAGCTGTCCGACGATCTGGCGCACCTTCTCGGTAGGGATCCAGCGGCAGTGATCGTCGTCTTCGACCACCTGCAACTGAAAGTTTTGAAATTGATAGAAGCTTCCATTCAAAGGCTCCAATGCGGCGCGGCGCAACTGCCAACCCATTTCAGCCAGCAGATCGACGACGATGCGCTTGAACAACTGGGCCGCCAATGCCCCCAGGAAAATCCACACCCCGAAGCCAAAAATGTCCTTGAACAGCCAGTAATAGGCGGCGCATACGGCGCTGGATCGAATGATTCGCAGGGGCAGCGTTGCCGTACCCTCATCAAGAAAGATGTCCGTGATCCACTGCAAAACGCGCCCGAGCGGCTTGGAGCGGTCAAACTTGCTGGGACGACGAATTTCATGCATGGGCGCCCATTATCACTTTCGACCCTGGAGCGTTCTACACTGTTGCCTTTACTTCAGCGCATGCCATGACCTACTGCGTCGCCATCAAACTCAATGCCGGGCTGGTCTTCCTGTCCGACTCGCGCACCAACGCCGGGTTGGACCAGATCAGCACTTTCCGCAAGATGATTGTTTACGAGAAGCCGGGTGACCGCTTCATGGTGCTGCTGTCAGCCGGCAACCTGAGCATTTCGCAGTCGGTGCGCGAGATCCTGCAGGTCGAGCAGCTCAAGGAGCACGAGGACAGCGACCCGATCACGATCTGGAACGCCAGGAGCATGTTCGATGCTGCGCGTGTGCTCGGTTCAGCCATTCGCCACGTCTATGAACGTGACGCGGCGTCGCTCAAACAGGCCGGCGTCGAGTTCAATGTATCGCTCATTTTTGGTGGCCAGATACGGGGCGAAGGCATGCGCTTGTTTCAGGTTTATTCGGCCGGAAATTTTATTGAAGCGACGCCCGAGACGCCCTACTTCCAGGTCGGTGAATCGAAGTACGGCAAGCCCGTGCTGGACCGCGTGATCACGCCCACCACACCGCTGGACGAGGCCGCCAAATGCGCCCTGGTGTCGATGGACTCGACCCTCAAATCGAATCTGTCGGTCGGCTTGCCACTGGACATGGTGATCTACCAGGTCAACGAATTCCAAACCGACAAGGTGGTCTGCATCGATGAGAACAACCCCTACTTCCGCATGCTGCACGGCAGTTGGGGACACAAGCTGCGCGAGGTGTTTGACAGCATCGAGGACCCGATGTGGAACGGTGAGCAAACCGAAGTACCGCTGCTGACCCAATCAGGTCGCAGCCAGCCGCTGAAGAAGATCAGCACGCCGGAGGAGAAGTTAATATGAGACCTTGCGGGACAGACCGCAGCTACGCGAAGCGAGCCAGCTCTGTCCCCAACTGGAAACGAGATGTTGACTAAATGATCATCTTCTCCCACGCCAACAGCTTCCCGGCCAGTAGCTACGCGGTCCTCTTCAACAGCCTGGAGGCGCGCGGCTTCAGCGTCCGGGCCATCGAAAAGTTCGGCCACGACCCGCAGTACCCTGTCACCAACAACTGGCCGCATTTGGTGCAGCAGTTGCTCGACTTCACGCAAGCTGAAGTCGCCAGGGCCGGCGCGCCGGTATTTCTGGCGGGTCATTCATTTGGCGGCTTTGTCAGCCTGATGGTCGCCGCGCTGGCGCCCGAGCTGGCACGCGGCGTGCTGCTGATCGACTCGCCCATTCTGGGCGGCTGGCGCGCCACCACGCTGGGCTTCATGAAGAGCGCGCAGCTGGTGGGTTCACTCTCGCCTGGTGCCGCCAGCAGCCGACGCCGCAAGCACTGGCCCAACCAGGCGGCGGCGGTGGAACACTTTCGCCACAAGAAAGCCTTTGCCCGCTGGGACCCGCAGGTGCTGCAGGATTACATAGCGTATGGCACGCACGACGAGGGTCGCGATGCCGAAAAAAGACGCGTGCTGAGCTTTGACCGTGCAGTCGAGACTGCGATCTACAACACGCTGCCGGACAATCTGGAACAGCTTCTCAAGCGCCACCCGCTCAAGTGCCCGGTCGCCTTTATTGGTGGCACCCATTCGGCCGAAATGAAGCAGGTCGGCATGGCCATGACCGAGCGCATCACACACGGCCGCATCATGCTGCTCGAAGGCAGCCACCTTTTCCCGATGGAAAAGCCACTCGCCACGGCCGCAGCTATCGAGGCGTCGCTGCTGGCCATGTAGCTCATGAGCTGCGCTGCTCAACGCGTAGGTCATCCCGGACTTGCTTGGCTGTCATCCCGGGCTTGCTTGTCTGTCATCCCGGCCTTGCTTGTCTATCATCCCGGGCTTGACCCGGGATCCAGTGCCGAGTATGCGCTGGCTTGCGAATCAGGCCTGCCCCGGACTCCGATCCGGGGTCCGCAATGACAAAACTTGTGACTACGAACGACTAAGCCGCCCAGGTGACGCTGCCCGTCCAGGCCGTAGTCAAAACAAGCACGCCAAAGACGATTCGGTAATAGGCAAAGCCGGCAAAACTGTGCGTCGCAATGTAGCGCAACAACCAGTGGATGCACAGCCAGGCACTCAGGAAAGAGACGATCAGACCTACCGAAAATAGCGGCACATCAGCCAGCGACAGCAAGGCGCGTTCCTTGTACAGGCTGTAGACGCCCGCACCAATCAGCGTCGGAACGGCCAGATAGAAAGAAAAATCTGTCGCCGCCTTGCGCGACAGGCCAAATAGCATTCCGCCGATGATGGTGGCGCCACTGCGACTG
>CAITQH010000135.1 GCA_903894475.1 uncultured beta proteobacterium | reverse complement strand
GTCGGTTTTCTTGGAACCGGCGCCCGAACGACCGAAGTTTCCCGCAGCTATGACCAGTTCCTGAGTTCGCAACTCAATCAGGCGCAATCGGCCAATCAGTCCCTGACAACCGAATACGGCCAAGTCAGCCAGATCGACAACCTGCTGGCCAATCAGACAGCCAGTCTGGCACCGCTGATGCAGGCCTTTTTTACCGGGGTGCAGACAGTAGCCAACACGCCGGCCGACCCGGCGGCGCGCCAGCAACTGATCGGATCGGCGCAAACCATGACCAACCAGTTCAGGGCAACCAGCGAATACTTTACCGGTCTGAGCAATAACGCCAACGATCAAATCACTGGCAGTGTCGACCTGATCAACACTTACGCAGAGCAGATTGCCAGTCTGAACAAGCAGATTTCACTGGTCACCAATGCCAATCAGGACCAGACCCCGAACGACCTGATGGACCAGCGCGATCAAATGGTGAGCGAACTGAGCAAGTTGGTCGGCACCAAAGTGGTGGTGCAGGAAGGTGGCCAGTACAGCGTCTTCATCGGCAGCGGTCAGACCCTGGTGCTGGGGGACAAGGCCGCCACCCTGAAGTCGGTCGTCTCTGCCGCCGATCCGAAGCAGACCGGGGTCGCGATGGTCGGCGCCAGCGGGCAATCGGTGGAACTCCAGGACAGCATGCTGGCGGGCGGCTCATTGGGTGGGCTGCTGCAATTTCGCAATCAGACTCTGCACACTGCGCAGAACTCGCTTGGGCGCATTGCCATCGCCATGTCCGACACTTTCAATGCGCAGCAACGCCTTGGCGTTGATTTGAACGGAGTATTGGGAAAGAACTTCTTTTCGCAGTCCAGTCCCGAAATCATCGCCAACAGCGGCAACAAGGGCAATCTGGTCTTGACGCCGAGTTTTTCCGACACCGGGAAGCTCAGCACCAGCGACTACCGTTTGAGTGTCGAGGCCGACCTGAGCTACACGCTGACCCGACTCGCTGACATGCAGACCATTGCACTGCCGACGGGTTTTCCGACATCATCGTTGAACACGGCCACCTTTGATGGACTGACACTCACATTTGCCAGGGGCAGCGCAAGCGCTGGCGACTCCTTCCTGATTCAGCCCACCCGCAATGGCGCGCGCGACTTTGATGTCGCGCTGATCAACCCCTCCAAAGTGGCCGCCGCCGCGCCCGTAGTCACCAGCAATCCGGTCGCAAATCGGGGCAGCGGCCTGATCTCCGTGGCAAGCGTTGACGCCAGTTATCTGGCAGCGCCACTGGCTGGCAAGGTCACGCTGACTTATCACAGTGATACCAAGACGCTCTCCGGTTTTCCCGCTGCCAGCTTTCCGGATGTCAATGCTGTGCCCTACAGCGACGGAGCGAAGCTGAGTTTCAATGGAATCAGCTTCAGCATCAGCGGCACCCCGTCTGACGGCGACAGCTTCACCATCGATAACAATACCGGCGGCGTGTCTGACGGTCGCAACGCCCTGCTGCTGGCCGCGCTGCAAAACAAGAAGACCATTGGCGACAACGCATCCAGCTTCAACGACGCCTATGCGCAACTGGTAAGCACGATAGGCAACAAGACCCGGCAGATTCAGATATCCAATGATGCGCAAACCAGCTTGACGGCACAAATCCGCGTTGCCCAGCAGTCGGTCTCCGGCGTCAATCAGGACGAAGAGACCGCCAACCTGCTGATATTTCAGCAGATGTACCAGGCCAATGCGAAGGTGATCCAGACCGCATCAGCCATGTTTGACGCCATCCTGGCCATCAAGTAGCAGACACGCCCCAAGGAGTTCATGATGCGAATCAGTACCTCGTCCTTTTACGAAAAGAGTCAGGCGGCGATGAGTTCGCAGCAGGACAACCTGCTGCGCGTACAGCAGCAAATGGGCTCGATGACCAAGATATTGACGCCCTCGGACGACCCACTCAGTGCCACCCGCGCCCTGGGTGTGACGCAATCCATCGCCCTCAATGCCCAGTACGCCGCCAGCCGTGGGCAGGCAATTCAGACCCTGTCGCTGGAAGAGAACAATCTGCAAAGCGTCACCTCCGTGCTGCAGGACCTCAAGACCATGGTGGTGCAGGCCGGCAATGGCACGCTGGCCGATGCTGATCGATCAAGCATAGCCGCAGCAATGCAGAGCAGCCTGGACCAGTTGCTCGGACTGGCCAATTCCGATGATGGCAATGGCCAGTTCCTGTTTGCCGGGTTCAAGAGTTCAAGCCAGCCCTTCGCCAGACAGAGCAATGGCAGTGTCCTGTATTCCGGCGATCAGGGTCAGCGCCTGATGCAGGTCGACGTATCGCGCCAGATGGCTACCAGCGACGACGGGCGCAGTATTTTTCAGAGCGTGCAGGACGGCGCCGGTTATGTCAGTGCCGCCAACGCAGCCAATGCCGGCACCGGTGTCTTCGGCTCGAGCTCCGTGATCAATTCAAGCGATGCCAACTATGGCAAGGACTTCAGCATCAGTTTCCCGACCCCGGGAACCTATCAGGTCGACAGCATTCCGGCTGGCAGTGCCCCGATCAGTGCAGGCAGTTACAAGGACGGCGATCCAATCCAGTTTGGCGGCCTGCAAATCGTCATCAGCGGGGCGCCGGCGGCTGGCGACTCGTTCAATGTTTCAACGGCCAAGAACGCCGGCACCGACATCTTCGGCGCTATCAGTGATGCCCTCGTGGCGCTGCGCAGACCACTGACTGGCAGCAGCGACACCAGTCGCACGCAATTGCTCAACGCGCTGAGCACCGCCAACCGCAAGATCACGAACGCCCACGACAACGTGCTGACGGTGCGCTCATCGGTTGGCTCCCGGCTGCAGGAGCTTGACGCGATCAACACAGCCGGCGCCAGCCGGACCCAGTTCGACCGCAGTCAGCTGTCGGATTTGCAGGATCTGGACTATGCCAGCGCCATCTCCGAGCTCTATCAACGCCAGACGGCGCTGCAGGCAACCCAGCAAGCCTTTGTCAAGATCCAGAAACTGTCGCTGTTCAACTTCCTGTAACGCCACTCAGTGGCCCAGTCCTTGCAGGAACTGGGGAATCAGCTCAAGGCCGGCGCCAAAGCGCGGCGCCATAAATGGTGCAAGGTACTGAGCCAATAACTCCAGCATGGCGATTCCCGCCAGCAGCGTGATCGGAAAACCGACGGAAAATATGCTGAACTGCGGCGAAACCCGATTCAATATGCCCATCGCCAGATTCAGGCTGAGCAGGGCCACTATCAAGGGCAGGGCAAGCATCAGGCCGTCAGAAATCACCTGGCCGCCGGCTACCACCAACATGAACCAGCCGCCTCTTGCGAGCGGCGCATCGGAGACCGGCAGCGCGTGAAAGCTCTCTGCCAGGGTTCTGATCAGCAGCAGGTGGGCGTCGCTGGCCAGGAAGATCAGCATCGCCAGCACGTTCAGCAGCCGCGCCAGCACCATCGTGCTGCCACCGCTGGTGGGGTCGAAGAAGGAGGCAAAGGACAGCCCCATCTGAAGACCAATATATTCGCCAGCCGCCTGCACTGCCGCAAACACCATGCGCATCGAAAATCCCATTGCCGAACCAATCAAGACCTGCTGAACCAGGATCCAAAGACCAGAGACTGACATCAGCGGGATGGCTGGCATGGCGTCCAGCGTCGGCGTGACAAGCAGCGCCAGCAACAGCGCCAGTGCGACCTTGACCGAACGCGGCACCGCAGCTTCGCCGAAAATGGGTGCGGTGCCGACCAGCGCCAACAGGCGCACGAACGGCCACAGAAAGCTCACCAGCCAGAAGTTCAACTGGTCGGCTGTGACCGACAGGATCGGCGCCATCAAACCACCATCTGGGGAATCGAAGAAAAAAGAGTGCGCATGTAGTCGAGTATGGTGCCGAGCATCCAGGGTCCGGCGACCACAATGGTGGCGAACACTGCCAGCAGCTTCGGGATGAATGACAGGGTCATTTCATTGATCTGGGTGGCAGCCTGAAACAGGCTGATAAGCAAGCCGGTAACCAGCGCCACCAGCAGCAGTGGCGCTGCCAGCAGCAAGGACAGGCGCATCGCCTGGTAGCCTAGCGTCATAGCCGTTTCGGGAGTCATTGCTGGTGCATCCTCGTCAGGGTTGAAGGGCTTGATTCAGGTGAAGAAGCTCTGCGCCAGCGCACCCACCAGAAGTTGCCAGCCGTCCGCAAGAACAAACAACATCAGCTTGAACGGCAATGCGATGGTGGCGGGCGGCACCATCATCATGCCCATCGACATCAGCACGCTGGCAACCACCAGATCGACAATCAGGAAGGGAATGAAAATCGTGAAGCCAATCTGAAACGCGGTCTTGAGTTCGCTGATGACGAAGGATGGCAGCAAGATCCGCAGCGTGACCTGCTCCGGGCTCTCCATGGGAGCAACGTTGGCTATCCTCGCAAACATGGCAAGGTCGGCTTCGCGGGTCTGCTTGAGCATGAATTGCTTGAAGGGCGCGATGCCCCTGTCCAGAGCCTGCTCGGCACTGATCTTGTCTTCCGCAAAGGGTTGATAGGCCTCGGCGTGGACCTTTTCCAAAACCGGGGACATGACGAAAAACGTAAGAAACAGCGCCAGTCCGACCAGAATCTGATTGGGCGGTGACGACTGCGTGCCAATGGCAGTGCGCAGCAGGCCCAGTACGATCAGGATGCGGGTGAAACTGGTCATTGACAACAACAAGGCGGGCAGGAAGGTCAGCGAAGTCAGCAGCACCAGCGTCTGCACGCTAAGCGACCAGGTCTGAGTGCCTGCGGGACCCAGCTTGCTGATGACCCCGGGCAGTTCCTGCGCCGAAGCCGGTGTCGACAGCAGCGTCAAGAGCAGCATCAAGAGCAACAGCAGATCAGGTGCCCGCAGTTCGGGCAAGCGCGTCTTCATCAGTCCTTCTTCCGCAACTGGTTGAATTGCGCAAACCTTTCGCGCAAGGACTTTGAAAAAGCAGCAGACGAAGGCTCCGCGTTGTCGGCTTCCACCAAGGGCATCTGCGATCGGCCTTGTGCCGACATTGTGTGCAAGGCGTTGACGCGGCCGGCGGCAACACCCAGTACCAGCCATGAGTCTCCGACTTCGACGATCACGACACGCTCGCGCTGACCCACCATCACGCTGCTGATCACTTTGAGAAAACGGTTACCCGCACCGGTCTGCAGGCCAAAGCGGCGCACCGCCCAAGCACAAAAAAGAATCAGTGCCACCACCAGGACCAGGCCCACAGCCGCCTGCAAAAACCCGGCCCAGCCATACGACGGCGGTGCTTCGGCGACCACGGTCGGCACCGTTGGCAGTGTCGCACCGACGGAAAAACAGGCCCCGATCAGTGTCAAGGCAGCTAGCCGGGCCAAACGCACGCAAATCATCGATTCAACTTCTGCATGCGTTCAGGCGGCGTCACGATATCGGTCAGGCGGATGCCGAATTTGTCATTCACCACCACCACTTCGCCTTGTGCGATCAGGAAGCCGTTGATCAGCACATCCATCGGCTCGCCCGCCAGTCCGTCGAGTTCCACGATCGAGCCCTGAGATAGCTGGAGCAAACTCTTGATGGTGATGCGTGTGCGCCCCAACTCCGCCGTCAACTGCACCGGAACATCCAGAACCCGATCAATATCGCCCGGCCCGATGTCCATACTGGCGCCGCCTGGCAGCGGCTGGAAGACCCGTTGACCCGCGGCTTTTGAAACATTGGGTGGCGCCGCAACCGGGCTCGGTTTTGGCACCGATGCCAGCGCCTGCTCGGCCATGGCGCTGCCCCAGTCGTCATCGGCCACCGCGGCCGTGTCTTGCCCGTTGTCGTCGCTCATGCTCGTTCTCCCTTGCTGGTATCGCCTGCGCGGTAAATCATCTTGTGCACCTGCAGGGCGTAATGGTTGTTGGCCGTGCCATAACCGCATTCCATGACTGGAACACCGTTCACCATGGCGACAACCGTTTGCGGAATGTCGATTGGCAGCACATCGCCGACCTGCAGCCTGAGGAGTTGGCCAATGCTCGACTGCATGGTTTGAAATTGCGCCAGCAATTCAACGTCGGCACTTTTCACCTGCTGCGACAACTGCTTGATCCAGCGCTTGTCGACCGCCACCTCGTCCTGCAACGGGTTCGACAGAAGGTCGCGGATTGGTTCGATCATCGAGTAGGGAATGCAGACGCTGAGGGTGCCACCGATCGGACCAAACTCGATCTGGAAGGTGGTGTTGATGACCACTTCGTTTTGCGCCACGATAGTGGCCAGTTTCGCGTGCATTTCAGCACGTATGAACTCAAACTCAAGCGGGTAGACCGGTCTCCAGGCATTGCCGTAGCTCTCCAGCGTGACGTTGAGCAGGCGCATGATGATGCGTTGCTCGGTCGGCGTGAACTCACGGCCCTCAATCCGGAAATGGTAGCGCCCGTCGCTGCCAAACAGGTTGTCAACCACCAGAAACACCAGCTTCGGGTCAAACACGAACAGCGCGGTGCCGTGCAGCGGCTTCATCTGCATCAGATTGATGTTGGCCGGTACCGGCAAATGCCGCACAAAATCACCGTATTTCTGGATCTGGATGGATCCGACAGAGATGTCGGCATGGCGCCGCATGAAGGTCAGCAGCGAGGCACGCAGGTCACGCGCAAAGCGTTCATTGATGACTTCCAGCGTGTGCATGCGTCCGCGCACGATCCGCTCGTCGGTGCCAAGGTTGTAGGTTGGCGGCCCATCGGCGGTAGCAGGCGGCGCGTTGCTCTCCGAGCTGTCACCGCCAACGCCCTGCAGCAGGGCATCTACCTCGTCTTGCGAGAGTTGCTGGTCATAGGCCATGAAAGTACTTCATGATGAGGTTCACTGCAGCATGAACACAGGAAACATGACGCCGGAAATCTTGGCCGCAGGCAAGTTCGGTCCAAAGGGCAGGGTCAGTGCGCTCAGGGCCTCGGCGGCCAGCTTGGCTTTGTCTTCCGGCGTGATAAGCGTGTCGGAGCGCCGGTTCGACAGTACCAGCAGGACCCGGCTGGTCACTTCCGGTAAATACTGGTTGACCAGAACCTGGGCTTTGGCGTCGGCCACTTTCAGCGTCACGCCAGCATGCAGAAACTTGTGCGTATCGTTGGGCTGCAGGTTGACCGTCATGGGTGCCAATGCGACATAGATCGGGTCCGCTGACGGCACTGGCGCGACTGCCACCGCAGTCTTTGGCTTGAAGTAGTCGGTCAGGTAATAAGTGGCGGCCGCAGCCGCGAGGGCAAGCACCAGCAACACTGCGGCGACGATAAGCCGCTTGCGCCGCTTCGGATTTTTTACCTTGGCTGGGCTCGGGGCGCTGGCGCCGTTATTGGTACTTGGGTTGGGGCTGACGGTACTGGTGGCCATGACTTGACTGCGCGATTTTGAAGCTTCATTGTGGGTCGAAGAATGCGCTGCGCATCGGTCAATGAAGAGGTGGAAAGCGCCTCAAATTCAGCGTTTGCGATCCGCGTGCGAGCTGTACTTCCCTTGCTGCTCAGGCGTAGATATCGACGCCAGCGCCCTCCTGGCGCACGCCTGCGGTCCGGCGCGCAGCAGGGTCAAGCTGATCTGGTGCGTTACTTCTTTGGTAGGCCCTGTGCTGTGCTGCGCTGCTGTGACCCTGGCCATGGCTCTGGGTAAACGCCGTCTGCGGCTGACTCTCGGCACTGACCGATGTACTGCCAAGCTGGATGCCACTGTCGGCCAGCGTAGCGCGCAATTGCGGCACGGCTGCTTCTACGGCAGCGCGGACCGATGCATGGGCAGAAACAAACATCAGTTGCATCTGGTGTTCATTCAGGTTCACAGTGATCTTGAGCGGACCGAGTCCGGGAGGATTGAGCTGCAGTTCGGCGACCTGATGACTGGCTTTGCTCAAGTGGAGCACCTGCTGTCCGAGCGCCTTGTCCCAATCCTGGCTACCCACTGCCGGGCTCAGCGTGGCATGCTGAACCGGCGTGCTGCTGGCTTGCGAAGTGACGATGCCGCTTGGGTTGGCTGCTGTCGCGGCGGCTGGATTGAACAGTGTATCGGCGGCCGAGCTGAAAGTGTCGGTGACCGGCCGAGCGGCTTCGGGCGCGTTCCCGGCAAGAGCGCTGTCGCCGGCTTCAAACGGCATCGCCTGCGTCGTCAGTGTGCCGATGGCTGGCACCTGCACTGATTCGACTGGCGCTGCGTACGAGCTGCTCTGCAGTGTGCTTGCTGGAGTGCTTGTCCGCGCTGCCTGCGGCTCTGCGACAGGGGTGCTCCAGCTTGGCGAAGCCGCTGCGGCAGGCGAAGGTACGGCAAGTCTTGGAGCCGGGCCAGAGCCGGGCCTGACGGGCGCTGGCGTCAGCATTTGCTGGACCGACGGAGCAACCATTGCCATCGCTGGTTCTGTGAACTGCGCTGGGGCGAATGCAGGAGCCTCAGGCGTACGCTGTGCGAGCTCTGGCAAGCTCGGTGAGCGTGCTGCGGCGTTCGGCTCGGAGGCTCCCGGCAAGGCGACACGCTGCTGCAGCGGCTTGGGCGCGTTGCCAGCGGCTGTTGGCATTTGCACGACCGAAGGAGCGCTTAGCGGAGTCACCTGCTGCGCGAACGGTGCCGACGCCACAGGCAGCGACTGAGGTGCAAGTTCAGCCGTATCTGACTGGCGCACTGGCTGCAGCGCAGCCGGTGGGCCGGGCCTGGCGGCTGGCGCTTGCATGTCTGCGGGCGCCACCGCTTGGTCGCGTTGCGCTGTTGCTGTTGCTGTTGCTGTTGGGGCTAACTCAGGCGCAAGGGCCTGAGGTGCCAGCTGCGCCCGCTCTGGCAAGGTCGGTGACCGTGGCGCGGCGTCGATCTCTGGCTGACGCACAGGCCGTGGCACAGCCGCGTTCTGGACCACAGCGCGCACGCCAGCGCGCTGCGGCGGCGCAGCCTGTTGGCCAGGCCTGGCGGCCGGCACTTGCGTGTCTGCGGGCGCAATAGCGGGCGAGACCACTTGG
>CAITQH010000134.1 GCA_903894475.1 uncultured beta proteobacterium | reverse complement strand
GGCTATCGCAACCCGGATGGATCGGTGGGCACCCGCAACATCCTGGCCATCACGCAGACCGTTCAATGTGTGGCTGGCGTCACAGCGTTTGCGGTGCAGCGCATCAAGTGCGAGTTGCTGCCACAGTTTCCCAACGTGGATGACGTGGTGGCTCTGGAGCACAGCTACGGCTGCGGCGTGGCGATTGACGCGCCCGATGCCATCGTACCGATTCGCACGCTGCGCAACATCAGCCTGAACCCGAACTTCGGCGGTGAAGTGATGGTGGTCAGCCTGGGCTGCGAAAAATTGCAGCCCGAGCGGCTGCTTCCGCCTGGCTCCATTCCTGTCGTCGACCAAGGTCAGAACAAGCTGGGTGCCGACGCGCTGGACGTGGTGTGCCTGCAGGATGAATCACATGTGGGCTTTATGGCTATGGTCGATTCGATCCTGCGCCAGGCCAGGCAGCATCTGCAGCGCCTGAACGTGCGCCGGCGCGAAACGGTGCCGGCCAGCGAGTTGGTGGTCGGCGTGCAGTGCGGTGGCAGCGACGCCTTCTCGGGCGTCACCGCGAATCCGGCGGTGGGTTTTTGTACCGACTTGCTGGTGCGCGCGGGCGCCAGCGTGATGTTCTCCGAAACCACCGAAGTGCGCGATGGTATTGCCCTGCTCACAGCGCGCGCTGCCACGCCCGAAGTTGCGCAGGCCCTGATCCGGGAAATGACCTGGTACGACGCCTACCTGCAGCGCGGCGGTGTTGACCGCAGTGCCAACACCACCCCGGGCAACAAACAGGGCGGCTTGTCCAACATAGTGGAAAAGGCCATGGGCTCCATCGTGAAATCCGGCAGCGCAGTCATCACAGGCGTGCTGGCACCCGGAGAAAAACTCAAGGCCAAAGGTCTGACCTTTGCCGCCACACCGGCCAGCGACTTCATTTGCGGCACGCTGCAAGTGGCGGCCGGCATGAACCTGCACGTGTTCACGACCGGACGGGGCACGCCCTACGGACTGGCAGAAGTCCCCGTCATCAAGGTCGCCACGCGCAGCGATCTGGCCCGGCGCTGGCATGACCTGATAGACGTGAACGCCGGCACCATTGCCGACGGCTCCGCCACCATGGAAGAGGTTGGCTGGGAACTGTTTCGCCTGATGCTCGATGTGGCCAGCGGCCGCAAGAAGACCTGGGCTGAACAATGGAGGCTGCACAACGCGCTGGTGCTCTTCAACCCGGCACCTGTCACCTGAGAGGAGTCAAAATTCAACTTTGCAGGTCCGGGTTTCTTAGCTACAGTTCAGAGAAACTATTTCGGAGACATGGAATGCAACACTCGATTTCTCGACGCACAGCCCTGGTCCTGGCCACCGGCGCCGCGGCGATGGCAGTTCTGCCTCCAGTCTGGGCACAGATTGACAAGCCGGTGCGCATCATCCTGCCGGTCAGCGCTGGCTCCGGTGTGGATGCGATTGCGCGCGCCGCCGTGCCGCAACTGATCAAGGCGCTGGGTGGTCAGTCGGTGGTGATCGATAACCTGCCGGGTGCCGGTGGCATTACCGGCGCTTCCGCCCTGGCCAGAGCCCAGCCTGATGGGCTCACCATAGGCATGGTGTCAAACAACCACGTCATCAATCCTGCGGTCTACAAGAAGATCCCCTACGACACACTGGGCGACTTCACGCCGATTTCGGTGATGGGCTTCACGCCCTTCGTGCTGGTGGTCAATCCGGCCAAGATCAATGCCAGGAATCTCAAGGAACTGATCGCCCTGCTGAAAGCCCGGCCTGACGCCTACAACTACGGCTCACCTGGCAACGGCACCATCACGCACCTGGCGGCTGAAATGTTCCTTAACGAAGCCCAGGTAACGGTGCGCCACATTCCGTACAAAGGCACCGGGCCGCAGATCACCGACCTGATTGGCGGCCAGGTCGATCTGGGCTTTGTTGCTCTGGCTGCCATTCAAGCCCATCTCAAGAGTGGCGCCCTGCGTGCCATCGGTTTGTGCAGCAAGACCCGTTCCCCCGCCGCGCCTGACATCGCGACCATCGCGGAACAGGGTCTGCCCGACTACGAGGTGGAAGGCTGGTTTGCCGTGCTGGCGCCGGCCCGATTTCCGGCCGAGCAGATCAAGCGATTTCACACGGCGTTTGTCGCAGCCTACAACAGCGCCGAGGTAAAGGAAGCGATGGCCAAGCAGGGCAATACCATCAGCCCAAGCACACCAGAAGCTGCCGTGCAGTATTTCCGCAAAGAAATGGCGCGCTACGCGGCCCTGGCTGAAAAGGCTGGCATCACGCTGGATTGAGAACGCTCCCGATGAAGACGAGCGGGCAAGCCACGAGGGGCAGAGAACCTGGCAGCACTGATTCAAGGGCGCCAAAGTACGTGGTACTTGCCTACTAGTCTTTGCCTGCAGGAACGAGGTAGAGCGGCACTGGAAAAAGGGTATCTCCAACACATTGGCAGACGGCCTCAACCCTCCGAAACTCAGTATCGACAGCATCAAACACCGCCGGATCAAAAAAAGCAGTGAATTGAGTTGTCTTGATCTCAACTATGGAGGAAGGAACATGAAATCAGTGCTTGCTATGGTTGCTGCCAGCTTGCTGCTAACAGGTTGCGGGCAGGGCGAAAGAATCTACACCCTGTATCGCTCCTATTTCACGAATCCGAATGGGCGCACGCACGTGGCAACCTTCGACGCCAGTGACGGACGGGAATACAACAGTCAGAACTGTCTGTCTACGCAATTCCTGTACCAGCAAAAAGCGGGTGGCGACGCGAAATACTGGTGTGAATTTGGACCGTACAGAAAGTCGTAACAGCGCCAGGCCTCAATCTGATCGGCAAACCCGACGCCCGCCAGTGGCGCGATCTCTGGCGACCCGGCAAACGGGCGACCGCTGTCACCTGCGTTCTCGACAGGGCTACGCCCGGGGTGCGTAAATGCCTCTCTACCGAAACTTATCCTCGCGAGGCCAGCCATGCTTGAGACCATTCACCACCGTATCTGCCCCCTGTGCGAGGCGTGCTGCGGCTTGGAGATCAAAGTGCAAAGTGGCAAGGTCATCAGCATCAAAGGCCACGCACAAGATGTGCTTAGCGCAGGCTACATCTGCCCCAAGGCCGTAGCCCTGAAGGACCTGCATGAAGACCCGGACCGGCTGCGCACCCCGCTGATCAAACGCCGTGGCACCTTCGTAGAGGCCACGTGGGAAGAAGCCTTTGCCGAGATTGAACGCCGCCTGCCGCCGCTGCTGACGGCCCACGGGCAAAACGCCAGCGCGGTGGTGGTGGGCAATCCATCGGCCCACAAGATCGGGCTGCTCAGCTACTTTGGCAAGCTGGCCCGCGCCTTGGGCACCAGGAACATATTTTCCTCCTCTACCCTGGACCAGATGCCCAAGCAACTCGCCAGTGGTTTGATGTTTGGCCACTGGCTCTCAGTCGCCCTGCCCGACATTGCGCGCACCGAGTTGCTGCTGGTCATCGGCGCCAACCCACTGGCCAGCAACGGCAGCATGTGGACCGTGCCCGATTTCAAGGGTAAGGCCAAGGCCATGCAGGCGCGTGGCGGCAAGCTCATCGTGATCGACCCGCGTCGCACCGAAACCGCTGCGCTGGCCGATGTACATCACTTCATCCGCCCCGGCGCGGATGTGTTTTTGCTGGCTGCCATGGTGCAAACCCTGTTCGCCGAGAAGCTGGTGCAGCTGGGCACCGTTACGACCTGGGTGAACGGCGTGGCAGAAGTCGGTCTGGCGGTGGCAGCCTTTACCCCCGAGGCCGTGGCGGCGCGCTGCGGCATCGATGCTGACACGATTCGCACACTGGCACGCGAACTGGCCAACACGGAGCGGGCTTGTGTGTACGCCCGCATCGGCACCTGTACCCAGGAGTACGGCACGCTGGCCAGCTGGCTGGTGGATGTACTCAACGTGCTGACCGGTCACCTCGATAAGCCCGGTGGTGCCATGTTTGCCAAATCGGCTGCATTCGCGTCCAACACCGCAGGCCGGCCCGGCGTTGGCAAGGGCGTGTCCACCGGGCGTCACTTTGCCCGCGTGAGTGGCGCCCCCGAGGTATTTGGTGAGCTGCCCATCACTTGCATGGCGGAAGAAATTGAAACGGCCGGGCCGGGACAAATTCGCGTCCTGTTCACGGTGGCAACCAACCCGGTCCTATCGAGCCCGAACGGCCCGCGCCTTGCCGCTGCGCTGGACACACTGGACTTCATGGTCAGCATGGACATCTACCTGAACGAGACCACGCGCCATGCCGACGTCATCTTGCCAGGCCTGTCGCCGCTGGAAGATTTTCATTACGACCTGGCCTTCCCACAGCTCTCCTGGCGTAACCACGCCCGCTACAGCCCACCTGTGCTGGCGCGCACCGATGGAGTACCCGAGGAATGGCAAACCCTATTGAAACTGGCAGCCATCGTCCGCGGTGAGGGGGCACAGGCCGACGCCGACGCGCTGGACGACGCCCAGTTTGCCGAAGACGCCGAGCGCCTGGCTGGAGCCAATGCCGCTGCGGTCATTCAGGCCACCAGGGGACTCAAAGGCCCACATCGCCTGCTGGAGCTCGCACTGCGCAGCGGCCCCTACGGCGACATGTTTGGCATGAAACCCGAGGGCCTGACACTGGCCAAGGTCATGGCCTCCAACAGTGCAGGAGGCATTGACCTGGGCGAGCTGCAAGCCCGTATTCCAGAGATGCTACGCACGCCCAGCGGCAAGGTGGAACTGGCGCCGCCATCACTGCTGGCCGACCTGGCTCGCCCCGCTGCCGACCTGGCACGAGCGGCGCCGGATCTGGTGATCATTGGCAGGCGTGATGTGCGCACCAACAACAGCTGGATGCACAACCTGCCAACCCTGGCCAAGGGCCCGTTCCGCTGTACTGCACTGGTGCATCCCGTGGATGCCGAGCGCCTGAAGCTACAAGACGGAGCCTTGGCCAACATTGCCAGTGGCCCGCGCAGCATACAGGCCCAGGTGCAGATTAGCGCCGAGATGATGCCCGGCGTGGTCAGCCTGCCGCACGGCTGGGGCCACAAGCTGCCCGGCGCCCAACTCAGGCTGGCTGCGCAGCGCCCCGGTGCCAACCTTAACGCCCTGCTCGACGATCAGCTGCGCGACCCGCTGTCCGGCAATGCCGTGCTGGGGGGGGTGGCCATCACTATGCAGGCCATTGCTCAAGGCGCATGAAATTCAGTAAATATCCTGGCTCTAAACGAACTCAAACAATGGGACTGCAACGAGAGCGTTCAACGTCAAGCCACTTTGCACCAGCAGTAAAGGAACTGTTGGGTGGCGCCAGACGGTGTCGCATGTTGGTTGGTTTGACTGCCCATTAATTTGAATTTGTCGCCAAATTCGCCATGCAGTTTCCTCTCATCGTATCGAACCACATCTAAACCACTGCACTTGAGTGGCCCCTCGGGACCGAATGTGGCCATCACTACGTGGCCGCCCTGCTTCACCGAGTTTTTGACTAGGTTTGTGTATGCGGCGCGCTTGGCACCATCGGTTAGAAAGTGAAAAACAGCACGGTCGTGCCACAGGTCAAAGGTCTTGCCTTTGAAGTCGTATTCCGTGATGTCGCCGACACACCAATTGACGTTGCCGGCATTTGCGCCGAGCCGCTTCTTTGTGAAGTCGATGGCCGCGCACGAGATGTCCAGCACGCTCAAGTCCGTGTAACCCTGCGCCAGCAAGTCGTCAACAAACGTTGACTCTCCGCCACCAATATCAACGATGGCCGAGTCCTTGCGTGGGCACAGTTCGCCAATGAGTCGTAGCGACTCGCTCAAGTGCGGCGCATACCAGCTGACAGCGTCATAGTTCCTTGTCTGGTAGACCTTTTCCCAGTGTGATTGGTTCGTAGTCATCGCATTCCTCAACCATCAAAACAATGAAGCTCCAGTGGCTCTTCATGACACCACAGCATCACTTGCACCCGTTATGAAGTTTCCACATATCTTCGTGACCAAGTTTCTTGGCGAACTCAGGCACACGGCATCTCTCTTCTTCAGCGGCGCTTTGTGGCTTTAAGACCTGTCCGGGTGCTTGAACGGCTGTCACCACAGCAGGTGTTTCTGGTATGACTCCAGAGGCAAACCACAATGCAGCAAGGAAGAGCGCCAAGGCCCCATATTGGGCCGCAGACACAAACTGGATGGCTTGCCTGTCCTTGACTTCACACACCCCACCCGGGCATAGTTGGGCACGTTCCTTATTGAAGAAGTTGTAGACCTTGCAGCCAATGCAGATACCGAACGCAGCTTCAAAAAACAGCAGCAACAAGCACAGGGCACAAATCATGATGTTGACGGGGCCCCGGACGTTGTTGAAAACAACCAGGTAGAGCATCGCCGAAGCAAGCGTCAGCCCGATGGCCCAGGCGAACCTTTTCTGAGGTGCGCCGACGTATTCCGGTATTTGATTTCGCACAGCAATACGACCCAGCACGAGGCTCGGTGAAAAGCGTGGATTGACCAGGACCCGCAAGAAGAAGTCAGCAAAGAACCCGGTCACCAACAATTTGGTCGGGGCGAAATTACCACTGAGCCAAGCGTTCATGAACGCAATGATGGCAAGGAAGAACAGAATGCCAGCCCCGGCTCTGGCCTCACGCTCATTGATGACTGGCACTGGGTAGGCGGGATTGGTTTCCCCGAACTGGAAGATATTGGTCATCGCTGAATTATGAGGCGGACGTTCAAACAGAGTGCAAGGCCAATCCGCCATTTGTGTGTGAATCCGATGCTGGCGAACACCCGCAAGCGCTGCGATACGGACAAGGTCGTTCGCCACCTTGCTGCTTTATTTCAACGGACGTCTGTCCCATGCACTGGAGATGGGTATGCCCCATATCGCACGCTGTAGTGGCAAAATTTAGCTTACTACTGAATTCCATTCACTTACGGGAATCTTCGCGGTGCATCGGTTGATGAAGCCAGCGCATCTTGTCTCCAGGCTGGAGATATTTGAGCGTTTCAAGATCAAAAACCTTTCGTTGCGAAGGAGTCAGGGCCGCATAAAACTTTTTCGCGGCTTCTGCACGCTTGTCCAGCAATCCCGCGTGCTGTGCTCGCATCGCGTTCAACCGATCAATACGTTCTGGTGTGGTGAGTTTCTCGAACTCCTGCGGATTTGGCGGTGTCGGCCTTACCGCGGGGGGCGTCATTGCAGAATTGAAGACCAGCCAGTCGCCTTCTTGATTTGGAGTCAATTGCAATAAGGTCTTAAGCCGGGACATGTGCTTATCGAACATTGCCTGCACTTTTGCCGGGTCTGGCCTGTGCATCGGTCCGAAATGTCGCCCAGGCATGCCGAATGCTTCCGGAGGCCCGCCTGGGTTGGGTGACTGGGCAAGCGCGATCATTGCAACCGAACCCGCGCACACCAAAGTAGCTGCAATCAGGGTCTTCTTCAAAGCTCCGTTCATAAG
>CAITQH010000133.1 GCA_903894475.1 uncultured beta proteobacterium | reverse complement strand
TCTATCTGGACTTCTGGGCCTCCTGGTGCGGCCCTTGCAAGCAGTCGTTCCCGTGGATGAACGAAATGCATGCTCGTTACGGCGGCAAAGGTCTGCGCGTGGTAGCAGTCAACGTCGACCAGAAACCCGACGACGCGAGAGCCTTCTTGAAAGAAACCCCTGCAGCCTTTGATGTCGCCTTTGACCAGACCGGAAAGACGCCGCGCAGCTACGCTGTCAAAGGCATGCCCACCTCCATCTTGATCGGACCAGACGGAAAGGTGCTGTTGGTGCACAGCGGCTTTCGCGACGAAAACCGCGTCGAACTGGAACGCCAGATCAAACTGGCACTGAACATCAAGGATCACTGATGAAGCCACTTGCATTAAGCCTTCTGACTGCGACCGCGCTGTTGTTAAGCGGTTGCGCTGGTGTTGTTCAGGTCAGCCCCTGGGAAAAGGGAAATCTGGCGAAGCCGGAAATGACATTTGACGGCGACCGTTTGGACGCAGCATTCACCGAGCATGTGTACGGCAGCAAGGAAGGTTCCTCTGGCGGATCGGGAGTCGGCGGCGGTGGCTGCGGCTGCAATTGAAATTACCTGTTAACACAAGACCAAGACAATGGACAAACTTCAAAACGCTTCTCGCCGGCCGATCGAGTCTGCGCCTCGTCGAACCGTCGGCACAGCCCTGATGACCGCTGCACTGGCATTGCCTCTGACGGGAGTTGTCCATGCCGAGAGTGCGCCTGAGCGTGGTCTTATCGGGTTGAAATACCTGGACTACCAGGACAGTCAGCCGGACACGTCGCGCATCAAGGTACAGGCTTCCGCGCTCAGCATTCTTGCACCTATTTCAGGCGAATGGTCGTTTGGCGGCACCGTCACGTCCGACAGCATTTCAGGAGCGTCGCCGCTGTACCAAAGCTCATCCATTACGCCGATGCACGACCACCGACGTGCGCTTGAGGCCAATGTGACTCGCTATTTTCCCAACGGCACGCTGACCCTGGGTGCCAACGTTTCCAGCGAATCCGACTACCTGTCCAGGGGGCTGTCACTGCAGGCAACGCGATCGAGCGAAGACAAGAATACGACTTGGACTGCGGGGCTGGGATACAACAGCGACGTCATTAATCCGACGAACTTTGCCGTCGTGGATGCGACCAAGCAAGTGACTGGCCTGCTATTAGGTGTGACCCAGGTTCTTACCACGGACGACATCGTCCAACTGAACCTGAGTCTGTCTCTGGGTCGCGGTGACTTCTCGGATCCCTACAAATTTGCCGACAGCCGTCCCAGCACAAGGGACAGCCACACTGCCATGCTGCGCTGGAATCACCACCTTGAATCCACGCAGGGGACGACACGTCTGAGTTACCGGTACTACACCGACTCGTGGGGCATAGACTCACATACCTTGGGATTTGAGTATGTGCAGCCCTTGCCACAGGGTTGGACCGTGACGCCGCTGGCGCGTCTTTACTCGCAAAGTGCTGCCAGCTTCTACGTGAACCCTGACGCCAGTTCTTTCCCGTTTGCTCCCGGCAGCAGTGACAATTATTCAGAAGATCAACGTGTATCGGCCTTTGGTGCGCATACGCTGGGCTTGAAGGTGGCCAAGCAACTGGATGCCGGCTGGCTCATGGACATGAAGTATGAGAATTACGAGCAGCGTGCCTCCTGGCGCCTCTTTGGCAGCGGCAGCCCATCGCAATTGCCGTTCTACGCCCGAAGCATTCAACTGGGTCTGTCGCATCCGTTCTGAAGCATGCGCGTTTTCCGTATTCCTTTCGATGCGATGGCCAGCGCCTGCGAGCTCGTGGTGGCGACGGACGATGAGCAGCAAGCCCAAGAGCTGGCGCAATCGGCAGTGGCCGAGGTAAAGCGCATTGAGGAAAAATATTCACGCTATTCCAGCGACAGCATCGTTTCACGCATCAACGCGGCAGCGGGGCAGCAGCCGATCGAGTGTGATGACGAGACCTGGGCCTTACTGGGCTACGCTGACACCTTGTACCGGAACAGCGGCGAATTGTTTGACATCACCTGCGGTGTGTTGCGTCGGGCCTGGAATTTTCGTGTGCCAAGGGTCCCATCAGAGCCAGAGCTCGCGCAATTGCGAGCCCTGATTGGCTGGTCGCGGGTGGAGCGTGAACAAGGCAAAGTGCGCTTGCCACAGCAGGGCATGGAGATTGACTTCGGTGGCTTTGGCAAAGAATATGCCGCCGATCGCGCCGGCACCCTGCTCACGGAACTTGGCGCGCGGCATGGGTATGTGAATCTGGCTGGCGACATGCGCGTGTTCGGTCCCAAGCCGGACGGTCAACCCTGGATGATTGGCATCCAGGATCCGCGCCAAAAGGGCAAGATCCTGGCCACGATGCCCATGACCCATGGAGGCTTGGCCACCAGCGGCGACTATGAGCGATTCTTTGAACTCGATGGCCATCGTTACTGCCACGTGCTGGACCCGAAGTCCGGTCAGCCGGTAACGCACTGGCGCACGGTCAGCGTCGTGGCGCCGCTGGCCGTGGTGGCTGGCAACTGCAGCACTATCGCCATGCTCAAGCAGTCCGAGGGACTGGAATTTCTTGAATCCAGCGGCATGGACTACCTAGCAGTCGATCAGATTGGCAACATTCACCTGAAGAATCCGGCAAAGGCCTGAGGTCTTCGTTCCCTCAACACTACGTCCACCACCCTATTGCACTCGGAGACACCTGACCATGCCCACCTATACCGGAACTACAGGCGACAATTCCTGGAACCTCATTACGCCAGGCACCTTCACGCTCGATGGTCTGGCAGGAGTCGATACGCTGAACCTGGGCACGTCCTTGCGTTCCTCCTACAACATCACCCAGGCTAGCGATGGCGCCGTGCACATTGATTCGATATCAGGCGCCAGCGCCGCGCTGCACGCCACCTTGTACAACATGGAGGTGCTGACCTTCAACAGCGGGCGTGATGTGCTCGATCTCCGTATCCTTTTTGGCTCCAAAGTACCGCCAACCGTCAGCATCACAGACAACACTCCCGGCACGGCGATCGGCGATGTCAGCTATCTGCTGACCTTCAGCGAGACCATTACCGGTCTGGCGGCGAATGACTTCACGGTTTCCAACGGTAGTGTCGTTTCTGTGTCCGGCAGTGGCGGTTCCTATAGCGTGATCGCTGCGCCAGCAGCCAATACCGAGGGAACCATGAGTCTGACGCTGAATGCAGCGTCGGTGACTGATGCCTCGGGCAACACCAACGCGGCAACCGCTGCCCCCGCGCAGCCAATAGACACCAAGCCACCCATCGTCAACTCCATCACCCCAGCCAACCAAAGTGCAGGCGTGGCGGTGGGTAGTGACATCGTGTTCACATTCAGTGAAGCCATTCAGAAAGGTGCGGGAAGCATCACACTCCTGACGGACAGCGGCACCGTTTCAGGCGTCTATGACGCAGCCACCAGCCCCAACCTGAGCATCTCTGGCAGCACCCTGACCATCAACCCGACGGCCGATCTGAGCTACAGCACAGGCTACAAAGTGGAGTTTGCAACTGGCACGATCAAAGACTTGGCCGGCAATAGTTACGCAGGCACTAGCAGTTACGGCTTCACTACACTGGT
>CAITQH010000132.1 GCA_903894475.1 uncultured beta proteobacterium | reverse complement strand
TGGCAATGGCAATGGAGGGCTTGAAAGTTGCAACCTTCAATGGCGAAGTCGAGATGCGCAAGTCCGATCACCAACTCCAGCAACCGCTCTACATGACGGTCTGGCAGAAGGCCGACAAGAAGTACCCCTACAGCCCGGAGAACACCGGCATGACGCTGGCGCCGGTCAAGGAGTATCCGAATTACGTTTCGAGCACGCCGACCAGCTGCCAGATGAAACGCCCTTGATTCCCACCGTGTGATGCTGGAGCCCGAACGGCACACCGTCTCGGGCTCTTTTTTCTTGTCGGTCAGTAAGGATGATCTGAATGGAGTTTTTCATTATCTCCATGCTCAACGGGCTGAGCTACGGCTTGCTGTTGTTCATGTTGAGCTCGGGACTGACGCTGATCTTCAGCATGATGGGCGTCCTGAATTTTGCGCATGCGTCCTTTTACATGGTAGGGGCCTACGTCGGCTACACGGTGTCGGGGGTGGTCGGCTTCTGGCCAGCCCTGGTTCTGTCGCCGCTCATCGTGGGCGCCGCGGGCGCACTGTTCGAGCGTTTCTTTTTGCGCAAGGTGCACAAATTCGGCCACGTGCCTGAGTTGCTTATCACCTTTGGCCTGTCTTACGTGATATTCGAGCTGGTGCAACTGATCTGGGGTCGCATCGCACTGAATTTTCGCCCGCCGGATTTGTTGCAGGGGCCGGCTTTCACGCTGATCAATCATTCGGTGCACGGACTGAGCCTGCTCTGGGGTGCGGCGCCGGCCGAGTTGTGCGCTGCGGCAGAGGCTGGTGTGCGCCTGGTCTGCTCGCCTTTCCCGGCAACCCGCGGCTTCATGATGCTGGTGGCCTTGATCATGCTCGGATCGGTCTGGCTGCTGCTGACCCGCACCCGTGTGGGTCTGGTGATTCAGGCGGCGCTGACGCATCCGGAGATGGTCGAATCCCTGGGTCACAACGTTCCTCTGGTGTTCATGATGGTCTTTGGTGCTGGTGCTGCCCTGGCCGGTCTGGCTGGCGTGATTGGTGGCAGCACCTTCCTGACCGAGCCGTCGATGGCGGCGACGGTGGGGTCGGTCATTTTTGTCGTCGTGGTGGTCGGCGGCATGGGCTCGCTGTCGGGCGCCTTTCTGGCTTCGGTTCTGATTGGCGTCATTCAGACCTTTGCGGTCGCCTTTGACTACTCGCTGGGTACACTGGCGGCGCAGTTGGGCCTGCAACTTGGCTCTTATGCGCTCGGCAATTCATTCATCAAGCTCACCCTGTCGCAGGTGGCGCCGATATTGCCCTATCTGTTCCTGGTGCTGATCCTGATCTTCAGGCCGAAGGGTCTGCTTGGCACGCGGGAGGACTGAAGTATGACCACCGTTTACCAATTCAAACCCCTGAACGTCGGTCGCTGGCTGATCTGGGGCCTCTTTGCGTTGTTGCTGGCCTTGGTCCCCATGCTGGTCAGCAGCAGTCTGGCCATCACCATTCTTTCGCAGATGGGCATCGCCATCATTGCCTGTCTGTCTTACAACATGCTGCTGGGTCAGGGCGGCATGCTCAGCTTCGGACACGCCGTCTACACCGGTCTGGGCTCCTTCATGGCGATCCATGCTCTGAACAGCATTACTGACGGCTCGCTGCCACTGCCGGTGTCGGCCCTGCCGCTGGTTGGCGGGCTTGCCGGCATGGGCTTTGCCGCGTTGTTGGGTTACGTGACGACGCGCAAGGCCGGTACCACCTTTGCCATGATCACCATGGGCATGGGTGAACTGGTGTACGCCATGTCCAACATGATTCCGGAATTCTTCGGCGGTGAGGGCGGCGTATCGGGCAACCGCGTCGCCGGCAAGGCCTTCATGGGAATCAGCTACGGGCCGCCGATTCAGGTCTATTACCTGATCGCCCTGTACACCTTCGTCGCAGTGGCAGCCATGTTTGCATTTACCAGAACACCGCTGGGGCGCATGCTCAACGCGGTGCGCGACAACCCGGAGCGCGTTGAGTTCGTCGGCTACAACACGCAGCGCGTGCGCTACACGGCCTTCATCATTGCCGGTTTTTTTGCCGGTATTTCGGGCGGACTTGGGGCCTTGAATTTTGAGATCGTTACCGCTGAAGTAGTAGGCGCGGGGCGCTCGGGGGCCTATCTGCTGTTCACCTTTTTGGGTGGTGCGACCTTCTTTTTTGGCCCCATCATCGGTGCCGTACTGATGGTGTTGGCCTTTGTGCTGCTGAGCGAATTCACCAAAGCCTGGCTACTTTACCTTGGCCTCATTTTTCTGTTCATGGTGATGTACGCGCCCGGCGGCATTGCCAGTCTGCTGATGATGAACCTGCGAATCGCCGCCTTCGGCAAATTGCGTCAGCTTTGGGTGAGTTATCTGGCGCTAGCGCTTACCTCCTTGCTGGCACTCATAGGCGCGGCGGGGATGGTTGAGATGGTTTACCACCTGCAGATGGCAGGCGCGGATGGCAATACGGTGCGATTCATGGGGGTGGTGCTGGATGCAACGGGCTTGAACAGCTGGTTCGGTTGCGCTTTTGTGATCCTGACCGGAGCCGGACTGTTTGAACTTTGCCGACGCCAGTTCAGCAAGGAGTGGGGCACGATCCAGGAAGAGATTGAGAAAGAAATCAAGCGGAGGGCCGAGCTATGACTTACGCCCTCGAGTTGAAGGATCTGCGCAAGGCCTTCGGTCGCACCGAGATCATTCGCGGCATCAACATGGCCATTCCGGCGGGTGAGCGCGTCGGCATCATCGGCCCCAACGGAGCCGGCAAATCGACGCTCTTCAATCTCATCAGTGGCCG
>CAITQH010000131.1 GCA_903894475.1 uncultured beta proteobacterium | reverse complement strand
TGGGATTGACCGTAGTTGAGCAAAACCCGTGCCTTGGACGCCACATCGTCGTGTCGCGTCACCAACGCGCCTGCATCACCGATCGCCCCCAGGTTCTTGGTTGGATAGAAACTGTAAGCACCCCACTCGCCAAAGCTCCCGGCCATGCATCCATTTGAAGCGGCGCCATGCGCCTGCGCGCAGTCCTCCAACAGTACTAGGTTGTGATCCGTGCACCACTTTATCCACTCATCCATCTCCCGCACCTGGCCGTAAAGATGCACCAACAATACCGCACGCGTGCGTGCAGTGATGCAAGATTCAACACTGGATCGTGACAACAAGGCGGTATCTGGATCAATGTCCGCCAGCACGGGGCTGGCGCCCGCCCGCACGATGGCAAGAACCGTGGCGAAAGCCGACAGGGTCGTGGTAATGACCTCATCGCCGGGGCCAATTCCTATCGCGCGCAAACCGATTTCAATCGCATCCATTCCATTGGCGACACCGACGGCATGCGGCACGCCGCAAGCACTGGCCCAGGCGCTCTCAAACTGTCGGACTTCAGTGCCCAGCACGTACCACCCTGAGCGCAGAACGCGCTCAACGGCCTGCAACTCGCGCTGCCGCAAGACCTCGGGCTCCGCCTTGAAGTCGTTCATCAGAATCATTTGTCAGCGTCCCAATACTGTTTGTGATGCTGCGCATAGTAGGCCAGCGATTTCTGCAAACCTTGCTTCAGCGGTGTCTTTGGCTCCCAACCCAAGGCTTGCCGGATCTTGTTGAAGTCACTGTAGTAGTCACCAATGTCGATCACCTTGCGGTCTGCCGGAAAGCTTACCAACTGATAGCTGCCACCTGGCTGCTGCTCAACCAGCATCTGGGCCAATTGCTTCAGCCCAACAATTTCGGAACTGCCAAGATTGAAGACCTGACCATCGGCCATTTCGCTGAGCGCCGCCACCAGCAGTGCCTCAACAACATCGTCGACGTAGTTGAAGTCACGAAGCTGGGCGCCATCGCCAAAGACCTGGAGCGGTTTGCCTTCAATCAGATTTCGAATCCATATCCCCAGAAAAGTTTGCCGGGCATCCTTGACACGCATGCCGGGACCGTAGGTGTTGGTCAGACGCAGGGCGCAGGCCCGAATGCCGTACACATTGTTATAGAGCAAGTGATACCACTCGCCCGCCAATTTGTTGATGCCATTGACATCAACTGGGCGCACGGGGTGATCCTCATCCACTGGCAAGTAGTCGGGTCGGCCATAGAGCTGCCGCGTACTCGCAAAGACGATTTTGATCCCTGGATTGGCCTTGCGGCAGGTCTCCAATATCGACAGTTGTGCCGCCGCATTGATGTCCAGATCGGTCTGGGGGTCCGTCATGGAATCCAAATGGCTGGTCTGCCCTGCGAGGTTGAACAAGTAATCCTTTCCCTGGATCAGGTAGGCCATGGCGAATGCATCGCGCACATCGCAAACGTTCACTGTGACGCGCTGACGAATGTCTTCAATGTTGAAGGCGTTGCCACCGTACTGGGGAATGAGGCTGTCCACCAGCGTAACATCCGCCCCTTTGGCAACCAAGGTGCGTGCCAGATTGGAGCCTATGAATCCAAGGCCACCGGTGATCAGGACTTTTGCGTTCTCATACGACTTCATTGGGTTCTTTCGGCGAGGACAACATGATCAACAAAATGATCCAGCTTGTTATAGCAGACACGTTGGTGGCGATCTCTTTTTTTGGTTTGGCCTCGTACCTCTATAAGGATGCAAGAAGCGCCTGAAAATCATCCCACTGACGCTGCTTGGACCACACTCGTGACAGCATGTCTGCTCCATTCTTGGCCATCACCGCACGGCGTGGCTCGTCGTGCAACAAGACCCTCACCTTGCGCACCAGATCATCAGCATCAGTGAAGCTTTCAAAATTCACGCCAGACTCAAATCCTTCAGGGTATTCACCGACACTCCCTAGCATACAAGCGCCACAACCAAGCGCTTCCCAACAGCGCATGTTGCCGCGAATTCCACCGGCAATCGTCGTGGCCGGATTCAAGAGTATCTTCGCCTGCGATAGCATCGCGTACATTTCACGCCCATAGACCGGCTGCGCCTTGTTCGCCCTCAGCGATTGCGGCAGCCGTATGGGTACAGGGATCCAGCGCAAAAGAGGCTTATCGGCAAGCCGGCCCCATTTGCGGGACATGAGACGCAGATCAATACGGTAATCGTCCGATAACTGCGTCACTGCATCCAGCATCGCCAGTCGAACTCCATGGCCAGTCGTACGCGCATAGGTACCTGTGAAGAAGACATCGACTTCACGCTCAACATTTTCCGCATACGGTGCCATTTCGGGGTCCCACGAGGGCGCAAACCATGCGGCGCGCAGTCCCATTTCTCGCCAGCGGGCGTTCAGAGTTTCAAAGTTGGAAAGCACCAAATGGTAGGCAGAAAGATCAGCAGCGCCGATTGGCGCCGCCCTCCAGGCAACTACCTTCTTAACGCAACCGGGAAGGCGCCGGACAAACGATGACGGGAAGAGGATCGGGTCAAGCTGATAGAGAACTTCCGTCTGAAAGGCCTCAATTTGTGCCAGCAAAATGTCCGCGAGGCAACTCCCGGAACCCAGTCCGTTCTCGTTAGCCCAGAGCATTTGCAGAGCAGGATCGTCGCCTACAGTAAAGAAGAAGTTGGGGTCCCCGTCGTATACGGGCTTCAGGATGTGGGTCGCCTCGTATCGATCCTGGAGAAGAGCCTGCCTGCGCGCACCGAAGGAAGGGTAATCTGAAACCGGCTTGTTCAGGTTGAAACTCGTCAGGTAATGCGGTCCAAATCCCGCGCATTGAAATAGACGCATCGCTTAACCGCCAGGCCCTTGCGAGTCCAGCACGTCGCAAGGCGTCCCCGATCCAGAACCTGTGCTGGCAAAGTCTTCCCTAAGTAGCGGTTCAGTGCAGGACGCCAGTTCTGGATTCACGGCATGAAGTTTGTGTAACGAAACCTCTTTCCTCATATCTTCTTTCGACTGATCCAACTCATCGGTGGCGCAACGCATGCCGAGCATAAACAACCATGTCCAACGCCTCAACCCTAAAGCACCAAGCGGTCAGCGGCCATAAGGCGAACCACACCAAGGCAAAATGAAATGGCAAGACTGGGCCTATGGCGACGGTCCCAATTGCCAGCGCCACCGCCACAACAACAAACACATACAAACGTACCCTCGGAAACTGTCGCCACACGTTCGCTGAGACTTCGGTGCGGGCAACAAAAAAGACAAGAAATGCCACGGCATTGGCGACAACAGCTCCACTTGCTCCGTGCACCGGCACCAGCCACAGACTAAGCAGCAGGTTGGCACACAACGCGGCCAAAGTGACCCACAGCATGAGCAAAGTTCGCCGGCTGACGCCGATGCCTACACAGGTCACCTCAGACAAGGTGTACAGCAGTGGCTGGACAACAGCGCAGAGTAACAGATACTTCACCCTCGTGTAGTCTTCCGGCAGCAGGTAGTCCGTGAGCCATGAACACGTCCCGCAAACGATAAATATGGCGCACACCACCGCCAGCGCTTGGCCAGCCACACGGTCGACGCGGGATAAATCCACCCCTTCGGCAACCCACTTATAGACAATTGGTGCCCATACAACCGAAAAAACCGACTGGAAAATGATGGCCACCCCAGCGAAACTCGTCGCCACCGAATAGACCCCTAGTTCAGCGAAGGTGGACAGTGATCGCAGAGCCAGTGAACTGGTTGCGACCAAGCCCCAATAAGCGAGCCCCGAAAAGATCAAAGGCAACCCAAATTTGAGCAGGGAGCGCACCTGCTGCCAATCCAACTGCACTGTGACTGCAGGGCGCCACTGCCTTCGCGTATTCCAGAGGTAGACCAGCATCGCAGCGACGGTAGACGCCAGAAACGCCAGTTGCAGCTGGAGAAACCCCCGTGATAGGCCGAAAAAAGCGATGGCTCCGATGTATGCGAGCAGCAATCCATTTGGAATCACTTGGCTCATCGAATAAGCCAGCCCGCGCTCCTGCATTCGCAAAATCGACGACAAGAACCCGGAAACGAAAGTCGCCACAACGGCCGCCAGCGCGATCCAATAGAAGATTGGACTGTCAGCGCCGAACAGGAGGAATGACAACCGGGATGCAAAAGCCACAGTGACGAGTCCAGCCACAAGCAAGAACGCAAATCCGGGAAGGAAACAGGCCTTCAACAACCGATGACGGTCACGCGATTCATGAAACTCCCTCACGTACGCCTGATCCAGCCCCAAGACGCCTACAAGCATGCAAAAGGACACCATCACCTTCAGGATGTTCAGCCGCCCGACATCCTCGGCACTGAAAGCCCAGGCAACTATCGGAAGCGTCATCAGCCCAAGGATAGCGCTGGCGATGGGACCAAGGGCGAAGCCAAGAACTTCCCGAAGCTTCATTCGATCCACGCCTTGATGAGGTTCAACCAGGCACACATGCCGAGGCAACCCTTGCAAGCAAGGCTTCCACATTGGCTCGAATTTGTTCGCTCCCCCAAAATCGTTCCAGCACAAGCCGATTGTTGGTCACATCATGAAGATGCAAGCCCCCCTCGGGCAACGAGCTCGATGCCAGTTCTTCAACAGAGTGCACGAAAGCGCCCTTTTCCTTGAAGAACTTGTAAACCGGACTGGTGCCATTGAGATAGACATGGGAACCCTGGTACATGGCTGCACCGATATTGCCTAGGGCTTGCTGGCGACGATGGTTCATTATCACAACGTTGCAGCTCGCAACGATAGCGCGGTAATTGCCAAACGCCAAGAACTCCACCAGCGGCATAAAGGCTTCCCCCAGTATTTGTTTCCCCTGAATTATCAAGTTCTTTCGATAGCCAGGATCACCGTAACCCAGTGGAACAATAACTTTACGCGCCTTCAGGTCATGTTGGGCCAACATATGAAATATATCCACATGATTATTCGTTGGCAAGGCCGAATTTCCGACAAGTATATTGAAGTCGGCCCCCACCAAGTCGCCTTGCGCGAATGTTTCGGCGACACTTCCGTAATTAAGCTGCGCATATTCACCTGAAAATCCGCTGAATCTTCGCTTGAATACCGACAAATCTGAAGGAATTGGAGCCGAAAAGTAATCTGTTTTTTTCGCAACACAGTGCTGTAGATACTCGACCACTCGACCCTTAAGAATTCTCACCCTTGACGAAAACAAATCAGCGCGAGAGCCCCCGCCAACCAATGATCTGGTGGCATCAGACACGAGTCCGGCATCCGGATCAAGGTCCTCTCCGTAGTAGTCAAAACCCCAGCCGCTCCACACTCTTGCCGTCTTGGCTGAGCCAAGACAAAATGCAACCATGCCATACGGGCTCATGCCATGCACAATCACCAGATCACTTGCTCGCACGAGCATGGGTATCATCATCGCACCGCGCACACCGCGTTCCAGAATACGGACCGCGCCAGCGCGGATTGGGAACTGCAGTTCGGCCCGTGGTGAAGCACTTGTGACCAGATAGGTACTCGCGCCCGGCGCAACCTCCTCAAAGACTCCAGAAAGGAACTGGATGAATTGCGAGTCTGGTCCGATATGAATGATCCTCACGATGTGCCCGCACTGTAGTCCAGCGGCTGTACTGGACGAAGATGGTAGTTTGACCGTGAAATGCTGCGATTCAAACCAAGTGTTGACAGGTTGGACATCGGCTATGGCTTATCTGGTTTTATTTGCCATGAGCCGACTTTCCAAGTCCAGTAGATCGAGTCTGCGCTCCCGGATGCGCCGCGCAGGGTTGCCAGCGTAGATGCCAAACGCCTTGCAACTCTTGGTCACCAGACTTAAAGCCCCTACTGCCACGCCGTCTTCCAGCGTAAGGCCGGGCAAAATGACACTACCGCTGCCCACAATGACGTGTCGACCCAAGACCACATCAGCATGGGTCGCGCCGGTGTACTCATTCGGTACAGTAGGGTTGGTCATGGTTGCGCCGGAATAGTCATCATTGCTGGAGTAAATGGAAACGCGCGACGAGATGTTGCAAAAATCACTGAGCGTAATCTTTCCAGCTCCGATCAATGACGAGTAAACAGCAACATGCACATTCGATCCGATGAAGATACCTCCAACGCCTGCGGAGAGCACACAAAAATCATCCACCCGAACATTGTTTCCAAAAGAGATCCTGGCGCAGCCATAAATGGAGACCCGGTCAGAAATCTGCACCTCGTCACCGACGCTGGCAAAACCCATCTGCTCGATTACCTCGCGGCTCAGCATCGCCATCTCAGCCACCTCGAATGATGTCAATCACGCGTTGCTGATCCGGCGCCTGTAGCGCAGGGTAGATCGGCAGGCAAAGCACCTTGTCGGAGGCATCAGCGGCTACTGGCAGGTTGCTGCGCTGCGCAGAGGGCATGCCTCGGTACATCGGAAAGTCCGAGATCAGGGGATAGAAGTAACGCCGCCCATGAATGCCCGCCTCTTTAAGTTTTTCATACAAGGCGTCGCGGCTCAGCGGGTAGTCTGGCTGCACCAGAATCGGAAAATACGCGTAGTTCGACACGCTCTCACCCGCATCATTCAGACAGCGAACACCTTTGATACGACCGAACTGTAGTCGATACTCGACGTCAATCTCCTTGCGCCGCGCCAAGGCCGCCCCGATATGTTCGAGTTGTAGCATCCCAAAGGCCGCGTTGATCTCGCTCATCTTGCCGTTGATACCAGGCGCAACAACCGTAAGTTCATCGACAAAACCAAAGTTCTTCAACTGGTCGATGCGCAGCTTGGTCCTGGCGTCCGGGCAAACGATGGCGCCACCCTCGAACGTGTTGAACACCTTGGTCGCGTGAAAGCTCAGTACCGCCAGATCGCCGTGCCGGAGCACGCTGCCTCGCTGGTCCTGTACGCCGAAAGCGTGGGCCGCGTCGTAGATCACCCGAAGGTTGTAGTTGTCGGCAATTTTCTGAATGGCATCCACATCACAGGAATGACCGTACACGTGCACAGGCATGATGGCAGTGGTGTGCGGCGTTATAGCCGCCTCGATGCGCTTCGGGTCCAGATTGAGTGTGTTCGGCTCGATGTCCACAAACACCGGCTTGATGCCATTCCACAACAAAGAGTGGGCGGTGGCCACAAACGAGTAGGGTGTCGTGATGACTTCGCCCGTGATCCGCAACGCCTGTAGTGCGGTCACCAGAGCAATGGTCCCGTTGGCGAACAGGGCCAAGTGTCTTACCCCTAGGTAGTCACATAAAGCGCTTTCGAGTTGCTGATGAAACGGTCCACCATTGGTCAGGATCTTGCTTCCCCAGATCTGCTGTAGGTAGGGGATGAAGTCCTCCAGCGGCGGCAGGAAAGGCTGTGTGACGTAGATGGGCTGGGTCATGACCGTTGGTTACTCGAATTCTTAACTTGTTTCGCACATTGACTTGCAGGTGGCCCTCAGAATTTACTTGCACATAGTGAGCAAGCGCATGACCACATTTGTTTGCAATCTGACATTTTTTACGGCAAGCTACTCTTCAACTCGTTCAGCACAGCCACAACAGCTTGCTGGTCGATCTGGCTCAGATAGGGATGCATTGGCAAGCTAATCACCTCTTGGACGACCGCATCGCACATCGGCACTGCTGCCGCGTCATCCAACACCGCCGGTTGCCGACTCAGAAGCGTCGGGTAATGGACAGCCGTTGGAATGCCCGCCCGTTTCATTCCTTCCTGCACATCACGCCGGTCCCGCACGCGGATGGTGTATTGAGCCCAGACACTGGTGTTGTGAAGCTCAATGTAAGGCAAGGCTAGGCAGGGCATAGACTCCTTCGCCTCGCTCGCCATGCGAGCTGGCATTGACGACGCTAGCAGGGCGCTGTAGCGGGCCGCCACTTGCTGTCGCAGCGAGAGCTCAAGTTCGAAGATGCTCAGTTTGGAGAGCAATATTGCCGCCTGAATAGTATCGAGTCTGCTGTTGACACCGACACGAATATGATGGTAGCGCCGGTCTTGGCCGTGGCGGGCGATTTGCCTGATAACTTTGGCGAGTTCATGGTCACTTGTGAAGATGGCGCCACCATCGCCATAACATCCCAGCGGCTTACTGGGGAAGAAACTGGTGCATGCAATTCTCGTCAGGTTGCAACTCTTGCGACCTTTGTAGGTGGCACCAAAGCTTTGCGCTGCATCCTCAATCACCGTGATGTTGTGCTTGGCGGCAATGGCATTAATGGTGTCAAAGTCGGCGCACTGGCCATACAGGCTCACGGGGATGATCGCTTTCGTGCGCTCGGTGATCGCAGCATCCAGGCTCTGCGGATCAAGGTTGTAGGTACGAGGGTCAATGTCCACATACACTGGCTTGGCGCCCAGCAGCGCCACCGTCTCAGCGGTAGCAATATAGTTGAATGCCGGTGTAATTACTTCGTCGTCCGGGCCAATGCCTAGCGCCATCTGCGCAATCTGCAAAGCATCGGTTCCGTTGGCGACGCTTATGCAGTGTTTGGCGCCCGTGTAGGCAGCCAACCTACTTTCCAGTTCATTCACTTCAGGGCCAAGAATGTATTGCCCATGATCCAGCACACGCTGGATACCGGTGTCAATATCAGCTTTCAATCTCTGATACTGAGTCTTGAGGTCACAGAATTCCATAGCTCCGCTTGGTCCCTATTCTGCAATATCGCAGCAATCATCGCGCAATACATATTTGTCCCCGGTATGCGGACAAACTGTTTCAGCCAGACCTCTAAGCGGCAATGCAAGACGCTCTCCAAACCGACTCATCCAACCAATCTGCCGTGCGGGAACGCCCGCCATAACGGCGTAGGATTTGACATCCCGGGTAATCACCGCGCCAGCCGCAACAAAGGCGTATTCGCCGACGGTGGTGCCACATACTACCGTACAGTTGGCACCGAGGGTCGCCCCACGCTTAATCAGCGTCCTGCGGTATTCGTGCTTACGACTCACCGCAGATCGAGGGTTGTACACGTTGGTAAAGACCATACTTGGTCCGCAGAACACATCGTCTTCCAATGTAACGTGATCAAATATGGATACGTTGTTTTGAATCTTGCAGTTATTGCCGATCTCCACGCCGTTTCCTACAAAAACATTCTGACCAAAGGAGCAATCGCGCCCAATCTTGGCAGCGCCGCAGATGTGCACCCAATGCCACACGCGGCAACCTTCACCGATTTGGGCTCCTTCATCCACGATTGCTGTTGGGTGAACAGTGATTGTCATTTCAATAGTCAAGTGGCAAGGCAACTCTTTTGCCGTCACGAGATGAGAGATAGATGGCGATCAGCAACTCTAGGGTCTTCAGTCCCTCACGACCATCGGTTTCTGGTTCGGCTTCGCCACGCAACGTTTTGATCACGTTGTCATAGTAGTACCGGTGCCCAAAGCCATAGACCGACGTGGTCTGATAGCTGGCTTTGACAATGTCAGCATCCTCGGGGCGCATATCCGCAAACTGCCATTTCTGGATCTCGTTGACGGCAACACCCCCGATACGAACTGTTCCGTTTTCACCCAGTACCGTGATGCTGCCCTCCATGTTTTGTGGGTACGTGAGCATGCTCACATTGACCGTACCCATCGCGCCGCTGCGCCAGCGCACCGCGGCGACACCACTGTCTTCAACCTCGATGTTTCGGGCTAGCGTGGCGGTGTATGCCATAACGCTCTCCACTGGCCCGATCATCCAATCCAGCAGGTCAATGTAGTGGCTGGCCTGGTTCATGAAGGCGCCCCCGTCAAACTCCCAAGTACCACGCCATTTGGCGCTGTCGTAGTAGTCTTGCGATCGAGTCCAGAACACATTCATTCCAACCGAATAGATCTTGCCGAATCGATCTTGCTCAATGGCGCGTTTAAGCAGTTGCAGCGTCGCATTGCGGCGATTCTGCTTGACCACAAACAAGCGCACATTGGCGTCGTCACACGCTTTGACCATGCGCAGGCCGTCGTGCCAGCGGGTCGCCATGGGCTTCTCGGTCATGACATGGCGTCCAGATTGGGCAACGTGAATCGCCTGTTCGGGGTGCAAGCCACTCGGAGTCGTCAAGACCACAAGGTCTGCAGTAGTGGTCTTGAGCATGGCGGCTATGTTGCTGTGGCCTTTGGCTTTGGTGCGTACAACGGCCTGAGCGAGGGCAGTGGTATCGACATCACAGACGTCAACAAGTTCCACATGCTTGGCGTGCTGTTCCATGGCACCAAAGTGGTTGGCCGATATGCGACCGCACCCTACCAAAGCGATTCGAATCTTGCGATCCGTGATTGTCGAATAGCGATGCATAAGCAAACTCTTAAAGTCGAAAGACGGTGAAGCCAGCCTTGACCAACGCATGGCGGTCATACAGGCTCTTTAGATCGGCCAGAACCGGCTTGCCCGGCTTGCACATCGACATCAATTGCTGAGGCGTCAGACTACGGTAGGCAGTGTGACCGACGGCCACGACCAGTGAATCTACTGGCTTGTCTTCACTTACCTCGTCAAGCATCAGCCCATATTCCCGCCGCACCTCTTCCTTGTCAGCCATGGGATCGATCACCCGCACGGTGACCCCCCAATTTTCCAGCTCCCGAACCAAGTCAATCACTTTGCTGTTCCGGATGTCGGGGCAGTTTTCTTTGAAGGTTACGCCAAGCACACCGACTGTACTGCGCGCCACATCAAGGCCATTGACCAACATACGTTTGATAAGGCTGTGCGCCGAATATCGGGACATGTCGTCGTTGATGCGACGGCCAGCCAAGATGACCTGTGGGCTGTAGCCCACTTCTTCGGCTTTATGGGTCAGGTAATAGGGGTCCACACCAATGCAATGCCCGCCCACCATGCCAGGCCGAAATGGCAAGAAATTCCACTTACTTCCCGCAGCTTCGAGTACGTCCATTGTGTCAATGCCAAGACGGTCAAAAATGATGGCCAGTTCGTTGACAAGTGCAATGTTCAGGTCGCGCTGCGTGTTCTCGATAACCTTGGCCGCTTCAGCCACCTTCAGGCTGCTCGCCTTGTGCGTACCTGCAGTGATGATGCTCCTGTACAGGTGATCCACCTCGTTCGCCACATCCGGAGTGCTGCCACTGGTGATCTTCTTGATCTTGGTGAGGGTGTTGACTTTGTCTCCGGGGTTCACGCGCTCTGGAGAATAGCCACAAAAGAAGTCTACGTTGAACCTTTTCCCACTAAGCCTTTCCAGCACAGGAACGCAGACTTCCTCAGTCGTTCCGGGATAGACGGTGGACTCGTAAATAATGATCGCACCGTCTGACATCACGCGACCGACAATTTCGCTTGCTTTCAGAAGTGGCGTCAAATCAGGCCGATTGGCTTTATCTACCGGGGTCGGCACAGTGACTATGAATATCCGGCAACTCGTCAAGTCTTCCAAGTTGCTGCTGAAACTCAAGTGATTGGCAGCTTTGAGCTCGGCCGGGTCAACTTCAAGCGTGTGGTCGTGACCTGATTGCAACTCAACAATGCGCGCCAAGTCGATATCAAAACCGACAACTGGCCGCTTCTTCCCAAATTCCACAGCCAGCGGCAAGCCGACGTAGCCAAGCCCGATGATGGCGATTGGCGAGTGTGTTTCGGACAAGCTCATCACTCCACGCCCACCACAATCTGATAGCCATGTTGCTTCAACAGCGCGTGCTTCTTGGCTTCAGCCAGATCAGCCTCCACCATCTCCTGCGCCATCGCGTCAAACGTGATCTCTGGCACCCAGCCCAGCTTTTCCTTGGCCTTGCTTGCATCCCCCAGCAGGGTTTCGACTTCAGTCGGACGAAAGTAGCGCGGGTCAATGCGGATGACTGCTTGTGGGGCATGGATTGCCGCGTCGGCTTCGCTTCCTCGCAATGACGGATTGATCCAATAGCC
>CAITQH010000130.1 GCA_903894475.1 uncultured beta proteobacterium | reverse complement strand
GGTTGTGCAGCGCTCGCCGGACTGACTCTCCGTCCCGAACCAGCGTGCCGATCATTTGAGCTACAGCCCCCAGGTCATCGCCCGAAGTGTTCGACAGTTTGCCTTCAGGCAACGCCTTGCCTGCATGCTGAACCCTGAGCAATTCGGTCAAGGTCTGGTGCAGCGACTGCAGTGCCAGCGCGCGTTCACCCATCTCCTCTTGCAGTTGGGTATTGGCGTCGCTCAGTTCGGCCGAACTGAGTTCCAGGCTGCGTGTCCTTAATTCCAGATCACGGTCAGACTGTTCATAGCTGGCTTCGACGCGTTTGAGAAATTCGCCGAAGTTTCCCAGCAGGCAGGCCACCGCAGGGTCGAGATCGGGCTGACTTGCCAAGCTGCCGGCAGCGGCCAGCAAGTCGCTGAAAGCCTGTTCGTCAGCCAAGCCGAGCGTGCGCTTTAGTTGGCGCTGGAGAATGCGGTGCATTGTGTGGGCTGCCTAGCGTTCACTGAGCCAGGTGATGGTCATGGTCTGGTTGTGCAGATGACAGTTGCCCCCGGCGCCGAACGGGCTAATTTCACCATACGAATAAAAGCCGGTCCGAGCGACTCGGCTTCCCAAAACAGAACTGACGGCGTCCACTTCCTCGTCAACCCGCTCTCCCATAACGAGTTTGCGACCTATGCAACTGATCAGGATTGCCAAGCCATCGCCCTTACCACTGTGCATGCTCACGGCGTCCCTGGCTGCGACTTCAGCACCATCTACCAGTTTGTCCGTGCTCGCATGCATGAGCTTGAGGTAGCCGTTCGATTCAATCGCGCCGGCCAGAGTCAGGCTGCCGCTGCTCTCGTCAATGCCCAGAATCGTGCGAATCAATCCAAGCGACTTGCGATCCGCGCCAAGAATTGCAAATGGAAAAAGCAAACCGGAGGCTGGCAGACTTTTGGCGTATTCGCCCAGATAACGCTTATAAATGTCGAGCGCCGGTTTGCCATCAAGTTCGTAAAGGACGTTGCCCTCGCAGCGTGTGATTTTGCGCTCGGGACCAAAGGTTTCCCATCCGCCAAAACAACCATAGGCAAAATCCAGGGAATTTCCATACAAACCAAGGCCTATCACATGGCTGTCGGTCACGCCGTTCACGCCCCAGGTCCAGGTCCGCTTGAACGCCCCGTCGTCGCCAGCCAGGCCGCCCATCACGGGTACATTGCTACCAACGATCGCGGTGATGCCATCGACCAGGGCACTACCGTTGATTTGTACTCCGGGTCCAAATACCAATATGGCGCGCAGTTCTGAATGGGCCAGGGCTTTGCCGATGCGCTCGCCGTTAGCTCTGGAGTCGCTCATGGCGGACAGGGCACTGCTGACCGACTTAACTCGCGTTGCTTCAAAGGCAACGGCGGTGACGATGCAACTGCCTTCGCTAACCCCGTCGTCACTTATTTCACCAGCGGTGCTGCAACCCACGACAGCAGCGCCATCGAACAACTCTGTTACCGTTTGCACGAAAAGCGGATCAGTCAAAAACGACGAAGCTCCGAAAATCGTTACCAGTTGCGGAGCCACTGCGGTCAATGGTCTGAGGCGCTCTGCCGCGTCCTGAGTTGTCTTGAGCAGAAGTTGTTGGATCTTCACGGAAACTTCACCCCCATGGTTAAAGCGGAAATATGCCTGCCAGTACGCAGTGACGAAGCCAGCCAGATTCGGCAGCACGCGCTTTGGCGTCACTATCGCTTGCGCCAGGCGGCCGAGCACAAGGCGATGTTAATAGCTCACAGAGCGGGACTGTTTCGACAATGTGAATTGCACGGTAGGGCACGTTGCCTCTGATGGACGAGGTGCTGACACCCGATTCCTCGCGTTTCTGGCCGGCCGAGAGCTACCAGGAAGGCATCAACCCACCGAGCTACGACAAGCAGTTGGTGCGCGACTGGCTGGAGCAGGTGCAAATCGACGGCAAGCCCTGGAACAAGACACCACCGGCGCCACGGGTGCCCAACGAAGTGATTGCCAAGACAGCGGCCAAGTACCAGGAAGCAATGGCGCGGTTGACGGCCTGACTGTCGTTGCGGGCCTAAGGTTTGTCACTGTGTGGGCCTAAGGTTTTTCATTGTGTGGGCCTTCGGTGTGACTGCGCCTCCGGTGTGTCATTGCGGGCCTAAGGTTTGTCATTGCGGGCTACGACCCGCAATCCAGTGCACGCCAGGCACCTCAAGTCCGGACTGACGAAGCAGACTTGCGTTACGCCCTGCCGCCTCAAGAAAGGCAAGCACTTTGTCGCACCCTACCGCTGCAAAATTTCTGCAATTGCGGTCGGTGAATCCTCGCTCAATGGTTCATTCAAAACAACGGTTACCCGGCGCGGCTGCACCCAGGGTGGCGGAGGCACCCCGAGCCATGTCAGTTGATGGCCCTGCAATAGGGCCGGATAGCTTTGCGGCATGAGGGTTGCCTTTAAATAACGTCGGTTTGCGTGGCTTTCAGCCGCTGGGCAGGAGCCATCTTGCCAAAATTCCTGACCAGATTCTGGCGCAGAAGTCGCGAATGTTTGAGGCCGAGAAGGGTTTGACGATCGAAGTCGATCGGCTTGCCAGAGGCGTTTTGCTGGATCGTGGCTACAGCCCGGATATGGGCGCACGGCCAATCGAGCGGGCTGTGGACGAGTGGGTGGTTCAGCCTTTGGTTGATGCGTGGTTTGCGAATCGGCTGAAAGGCGGCCCGGTACGTTTTACCGTGGCGGCACCAGCACAGTCGGCACCGGGTGCGCCGAAGATTGTGTTTTCTCAAGATTAACGAGGGCCTTGCAGCATGGCACAGACATTGACCCTGACCTTTATGAGCGGATCGCGTGACGGCGAGGTGGTGCAGCTTGACGCCGCCGGTTCGCCACCTTCGATCACGATTGGACGCGTCGCGCCCTGCGAACTGCTGATCACGGATGACCCAGACCTGTCGCGACGTCACACAAGAGTCTTTTGGAACGGTTCATCCTGGATGCTGGAAGATCTGAACAGCAGCAACGGCACTTTCATCGGCGAGTTTCAAGCCACGCGCAGACTCTCCGGTGCCAGCGCGATCAATGAAGGCGAGATTTTTCGCGCGGGTCTGACGCGCTTGCGTTTGGGCGGAGCCACGAGTGACCAAGTTGCGGTTGTTGGTGCGGTTGCGTCAGCGAATGCGAGACGGTCTTAAGCCAGTCCCTTTGAGTTCTTGTCGGCCAGCAGTGCCAGTCCGCGTTCAGTGAGGCGGTATTTTTGCAAGCGGCTGTTGGGTTTGTCTGGCAGTGTGTATTCAATGGTCTTGTCTGTGAGCAGGTCGCGCACGACCTTGTTGAGATGGCCGGAGACTTCCTTTTGCCCAAGCTGCGCAGAGATTTCGGCTTTGCTGGCTGTCTTGGTTATCAGAATGCGCAGCACCCGCTTTTCTAGTGACTCTGGCTGTGACTCTGGCTGTGACTCTGGCTTGGTCCGGCCTTGCCCGGTGACTTGCTGGGTACTTGTCGGGTCAACCACGGGCCGCCACACCACCGCCCGAAACTGATTCGCTTCGCGCTCATCGAGCAAGTCGATCTTCGGCCAGGCACCCAGCGCCCTTGGGATGCCAGTGCCCAAGCCGCGATACGGCAGGATGTGCGCGGCGTGCTCGGCCAGCACCTTGTTGCGGCGGTTGGAGGTTCCGGCGCGAATCTGTTCGGCTGTGAGCGTGTCGGGCAGGTGCCCGGGGCTGATGATCTCCACCCGGTCGGTAAACACAAAGAGCCGGACGGTAGCGTTGGTGAAAAAGTCGCGGTGCACCAGCGCATTGACCAACAACTCCACAAACGCTTCCTCCGGTACCTCAAGCTGGCCCAGGCTGTTAAAACCTTGGTCACCCTGCACATGGTGCAGGTTGCGCTTGATGAAGGCCAGGCCGCGCTGGTATTGCTCTTCGAGTGAGCCTTCGATGTTTTCGCTGTCGAGGTAACGGTGGTCCGAAAGCTTGGTGCCCGGAAAGCAAACGGCGCCAATGATGCAAACCTGTAGGTGGCGCTGCGGATTTTTACCGAACAGCAAGACACCGGCTAGGTTGGGTACGCCACTGCTTGCCAGCTTGAGGTTTTCAAACAAGGCCGGCAGCGCCAAACCGGTTTGTTCTGTGGTTTGCTTGTAGCGACGCTCAAAGTAGCGGGCAAAAGCGCGCTCGTCAATGTCGGCTATGGTGGCATCGCGCACCGGAACCTGATCTGCCTGCAATAGCCCGGATTGCTGAAACAGCCGCTGCATTTCCTCCCGCGCGGTAACGTGGCGTTTGTCAGCACCACTTTTTACCCAGATGCGGCCTTGGGTGTCCATATAGGGTTTAGCCAGGCCTTCTGCCACACTGACTTGCATCACCAAGCCTTGCGCGGTCTGAATGTTGGCGGACTGTGGGTTGATAGGCGGGCGCATGTTTTGCGATGCGGCGTTGGAGAGTAACTGGTTGAGCCGTGCCACATCTGCGGCAGTCAACCCGCTGACGCGACCGTTGTCAGCCACACCAATGTACAAGTCGCCGCCGGCACTGTTGGCAAGCGCGATCAACTCCGCGGCCAATGCGTCAGCGTTGGTGATGTCGCTTTTGAACTGGTGCTGGCTGTCTTCGCCGCGCGCGAGTATTTGCAGTAGTTCGGCCTCGCTCATGCCAATCCCTTTGTGTTTTTTGAATCATAAGCGTCTTTTATTTGTCTGAACGCTGCAAGGCACCGATCTTGATCTCGCCCATGTTCACCACTTGAGCCTGTAATGGCGCGAGATGAAAAACTTACCTGCGTTCACGCGTGGCACTGGATCCCGGATCAAGTCCGGGATGACAAAATGGGCATCCGGGATGGCAACTGCCGAGTACGGGATGACAACTGCCGAGTACGGGATGACAATTGCGGTGTCCGGGATGGCGCAGCGGGGTCCAGGATGACAGCGTGGTTCAGCTCAGCACCACACTGCTCAAGCGCCGGCGGTAAGTCGCCACAACAGGATCCACCGGCGGAATCTGACCATCGGCCACCTTCACTTTGGGCGGTTCGATGATGTCGAGAATGGCAATAAAGGTCTTGCGCGCCAGTTGCTCAGCCCAGGTTTTGTCACGCATCAGGATTTCAAGCAACTCGTCCATGGCGCCAGTCCAGTCCTGCGCTGCCATCAGCGTTTGCGCCTTGCCGAAGCGGGCATCGAAGTCGCGCTTGTTGGCCGCAATTTTGGCGTCGAAGTCGCTCTCGGAAGCGGCCAGGTCGGCGCGCTCCGCAGTGAAATCAATCGCATTCATCCAGCGCTGCAGCGAATCAAAACGCCGCACCAGACCGGTCTTGCCGATGACGGGAGCGAAGGCGACCTTGGCATCGTCGGTCTGAGCACGCGCCAGCAACAGCTTGACGTAATCAAAGCGCGCGTCTTCATCGTCCGGATTCTTCAGCACGGCCTGCTGCAGCGCCTCGTGAATCGCCTGAGGGTCATTGGCGTCGGGCGCGTCGCCGACCTCAACGTTGGTGACCTCGGCTTCCAGCACCTCGCCATCGGGCAGGTGTTTGTCCAGAAATTCCTTGATCTGGCCTTCCGGCAAGGCGCCCATGAAGCCATCGACCGGCTTGCCCTGGAACATCAGAATGCAGGTCGGGATGCTGCGAATGCCGAAAGCCTGGCTCAGTTCCTGCTCCTGGTCGGAGTCAATCTTGACCAGCTTGAAGCGTCCGCCGTAGCTTGTTTCGAGCTTTTCCAGCAGGGGGCCGATCACCTTGCAGGGGCCGCACCAAGGCGCCCAGAAGTCGATCAGGATCGGGGTTTGCATCGAGGCAGCAATCACCTCGACATCGAAATTTTCAGCAGTTACGTTCATCATTTCAGTTAGCTCGGGGCAAAAAAGTAAAATTCAATCCTGATCACTTGCGGGACAGACCGCAGCCAGCAAGCGTAGCGCACTGGCAAGCTCTGTCCCCAACACTATGCATACCATTCAAATCGGCGTTGTCATGGGCTCCAGTTCAGACTGGGACTGCATGCAACACGCAGTCCACATTCTCCAACAGTTTGGGCTCGCTTACGAAGCGCGGGTGCTTTCGGCGCACCGCATGCCTGACGAAATGTTTGCCTACGCCGAATCGGCGCGCGGGCGCGGCCTCAAAGCCATCATCGCCGGTGCTGGCGGTGCGGCACACCTGCCAGGGATGATAGCGGCCAAGACAAGCTTGCCAGTGCTTGGTGTTCCGGTAGCCAGCAAGTATTTGTCGGGCGTCGATTCGCTGCACAGCATTGTGCAAATGCCCAAGGGCGTGCCGGTGGCGACCTTTGCCATTGGCGCCGCAGGTGCCGCCAATGCGGCCCTGTTTGCCGTGGCCATGCTGGCCAACGAAGATGCCGCATTAAGGGCCAAGCTCGACGCCTTTCGCTCCGAGCAGACCGCACATGCCCGTGGCATGACACTGCCGCCGGTGCTATGAGCCGGCAAACAATCTTGCCTGGCACGGGTTCAGGCAGCGGGCAGCAAGCAACACTGGGCGTGATGGGCGGTGGTCAGCTCGGACGCATGTTTGTGCAGGCGGCGCAGCGTATGGGCTACTTCACGGTGGTGCTGGATCCGGATGTGATCAGCCCGGCCGGTCTCCTCAGCCATTACCACATTCGCGCCGACTACCTGGATCAAGACGGACTGGCACAGCTGATGCAGCGCTGCGCCGCCGTCACCATCGAGTTTGAAAATGTGCCGGCTGCCGCGCTCATGACGCTGGGCGCGGCCCGACCGGTGGCGCCCGGCGCGCAGGCCGTTGCGATTGCGCAGGATCGTGCGCTTGAGAAAGCGCATTTTGTGCGCTGCGGTGTTGCCTGCGCGCCCTACGCGGTGATCCAGACAATGTCACAACTGGAGGGCGTTGCAGACGAGCTGCTGCCTGGCATACTGAAAACCGCCAGGCTGGGCTACGACGGCAAGGGTCAGATTCGCGTGCGGACCCGCGCCGAACTGACCGCTGCCTGGGAGCAACTGGCAGGTGTGCCCTGTGTGCTGGAGAAGTTGCTTGCGCTGAAGGCCGAGTGCTCGGTGATTGTGGCGCGTGGCTGGGACGGCGTCATGGTCAATTTGCCAGTGCAACTCAATTTGCACCGCGATGGCATTCTGGCTGTGACGCAGGTTCATGAAGGGAATGTGTCGCCAGCGCTAGCCGAGAAGGCGGTGACAGCTACCAAAGCGATTGCCCAGGAGTTGCAGTACGTCGGCGTTCTGTGTGTCGAATTCTTTGTCCTGCAGGACGACAGCCTGATCGTCAATGAGATGGCACCACGTCCGCACAACAGCGGTCACTATTCAATGGACGCCTGCGACCTGTCGCAGTTTGATTTGCAGGTGCGCACGCTGGCCGGCTTGCCACTGGTGCAACCACGTCAGCACAGCCCGGCCATCATGCTCAATCTGCTGGGTGACTTGTGGCGCGATGGCGCCACGCCAGCGTGGGACAAGCTACTGGCGCTGCCGGGCGTGCACCTGCATCTGTACGGCAAGCTCAAGGCCAGCAAGGGACGCAAGATGGGGCACCTGACCGTCACCGGCAGCACTGTGGCTGAAGTCAGGGCGACGGCGCTGGCCGCCGCCACGCTGTTGGGCATTGAAGGCTTCCGTTGAGTTTTCCAATATTCATGATTCCTGTATTCGTCATCGCGAGGCCGCAGGCTCTAGCGATCCATGCAGTCAGTGGATTGCCGCGCTTCGCTCGCAAGGACGAGCAGAATTGCCATGATTCTTGATGGTCATGCAGAACAATCGATCACAGCGGGCGTGCAATGCATACGCTCGGGTGAATTGCTCGGACTGCCTACGGAGACGGTCTACGGTCTGGGTGCTGACGCGGACAATGCCGACGCGATCAGCCGGATCTTTGTTGCCAAAGGGCGTCCCGCGGACCACCCGCTGATCGTGCACGTTCTGGATGCAGCAAGCGTTACCCACTTTGCCGCAACGGTGCCGGATTTTGCTGATCGGCTTATCAAGGCCTTCTGGCCGGGGCCGCTGACCTTGATCCTGCCGCGCCGCCAGGGAGTGGCTGCTGCGGCTGCCGGGGGTCAGGATTCGATTGGTTTGCGCTGTCCTTCGCACCCGGTGGCGCAAGCCCTGCTGAAGGCGTGCCGCCAGACTGATGGCAGCGCTGCGCAGTCGCTGGTCTGGGGTATCGCAGCGCCGAGCGCCAATCAGTTTGGCCGCGTCAGCCCGACGACGGCGCAGCACGTTCAGAGCGAGCTTGGCGACGATTTGCTGATTCTCGATGGTGGCCCGTGCGCCGTGGGCATCGAGTCCACCATCATCGACTGCACGCGCAGTGTGCCGGTGTTGCTGCGCCCGGGAGCCGTGACACGCGAGCAGGCGCAAACAGCATGTGGTCAGAAGGTGTTCTTGCGTAACGAGTGGATTGCGGCTGAGGCCACAGAGCCACGGGCATCCGGCACCCTGGCCTCGCATTACGCACCGCATGCCAAAGTGCGCTTGATGGAAGCCGGGGAAATGCAGATTGCGATTGACCTGCTAGGCGAGGGCTTGCAGGCTGCCAGCGGCGTCGCGCCCGCCATCGCTGTTTATTCACGCACCGATCTGAAGATCAGGGCCAGGCACTTGCTGATTCGGCGCATGCCGCAGGATGCTGCGCAGACCGCGCAACAACTGTTTGCCGTGCTGCGCGAGTTGGACCAGCAGGGCGTCAAGCTGATCTGGATTGAGACGCCACCCGATAGTCCGCAGTGGGACGCGGTGCGGGATCGAGTGCAAAGGGCCGCCGCAGATCCAGTCAATTCCTAGACCGCGTCGGCATGAATTCTCGCCAGGACGCTATTTGCCATCGAGGTCGGCCAGATAGGCAGCGACCGAATTGATTTCGTCTTCGCTCATGCGTTGGGCCACCACGCGCATATAGCGGCTGGGATCGTTCGAGCGCTCGGCACTGGCGAAACTCTTTAATTGCTGTGTCACATACTGAACGTGCTGTCCACCAATGCGTGGATAAAGGAGACTTCCACCACCCTGCGGCAGGTGGCAACCAACACAAGCAGCTACGCCGGTCTTCTCGTTGCCTTCAAAATAGACGAGCTTGCCTGTTGCCACGGCCTTCTGATCGTCTGCTGCACCAGGCTTGAGTTTCTGTCCGCTGTAATAACTGGCGAGAGCAGCGATATCTTCGGGCTTCAGTGTGGCAACCACTGGCGCCATGATGTCGCTCTTGCGCTTGCCTGACTGGAAGTCACGCAACTGTTTGACGATATAAGTCTCCTGCAAGCCGGCGATCTTGGGAAACATCGGCACCAGGCTGTTGCCATCTTCGCCATGGCAGGCAACGCAGATGGTGCTGGCGAGGGTCTTGGCATCCTGCGCCCAGGACAGACCGGTCAGGCCGAGTCCGAGAGCCAGAACCATGGCCAGGGCGCGCGTGCACCGACCAGACATTGACTTCGTGATTGTCTTTTTATGAATCATTTTCAGCTCCTGCGGCAGATGTTGGACTGTCACAGCTTGTACTGGACCAAGAAACCGATGACGTTGGTGCGGTAGTTTTGCGGCCCCGCATCGAGCAGCAGCGTGCCCGAATCGTAATTGGCCACGGCTCCCTTGATTACACCGTCGTAATGCCAATCTGCGACCTGGCCGATTTCCAGACGGTCAAACAGCCGCAGCGACAACTTCTTGCTGATCGGAATCAGGAAGTTGAAGTTCAGTGTCTGCTGCACAAACGTCATGTTGGGCAAGGCGCTGCCGGCCAGCAAGGCGGCGGCGGCCTGGGTTGCGGCCACGTTGCTCAGCGCCGTATCACCGTAGGTATAGCTGATGCCGGTTGAACTGCTGGAATAGGTGTAGTCAATGCCAAGGCGTGAGGCGCCGATCTGACTCTGGAAGCCAAGCCCCAGCACGTTGTTGCGGTCATCGGTATCGGAGCTCCAGCTTGACGACAGCGGACGCGTACCGTTGTTGCCGCCGACGTTGTCGGAACAGGCGGAGTAGCCATAAAGGGCCAGATTGGCCGCCGTACAACCCGTGTTGACGAGTGAGGCTACGCCCGAGTTCAGGTTCATGGCCTTCTTGCCCTGCTGGTAGGAGTAGAAGGCATAGAAGGTTTGACCCGATGTTGGTTGGTAGTTCAGGTCCAGCGTCAATGAGTTCTGCCGATCTGTCTCCTGCCCGTAGAAGGAATCCGGGTAGTTGATGTTCTTCAACTGCACCGTAGCCCCCAGATCAAGGTCTTCACGCGCCATGATGTTCAGGCGGGCGTTGAAAATATTCTGGTCGCGGTCGGCCTGATCGTACTTTCGGAAATAGTAGGAATAGCGGTTAAACAAGTTGGCTGCCAGAACCGGGTAGCCCAGCGTGCCGGTGTTGGCAATCTGGGTCGCAATGTCCAGACCGGGCAAGCCGGTACCCAGATCTTCAAAGGTGCGGAAACGGTAGTCGCCGCCGCGCTTGCGGTCGGTCTCGATCGAGGTGCGCAGGGTCGTGTCGCCGAGCGCGCGGTTCACGTAACCGAGCTTGAGTTTGTCTTCCCAGGTTTTTTCGCGCTCCCGGTAGTCGCGATTGAAGTCTTCACGCTCCAGCGATGCGTTCAGGCTGCTGGTGCGGCTGAGCTCGTAGTCAGCCGACAGACCATAGTTCATCTGCTTGGTAGATCGTGCCTGCCCGAAGACGGGGACGTTGGCGCCGGTGGCCACTGCACCAGCCAGACCGAACTGACAGCTTGCAATCAATGCATTGCTCGAGTAGCCAGGCGGTACGTAGCAGCTTCCTGGGGTGCCGGGTGTCGCTCCCGGGCGCAGGCCCACAATCGAATCGAGCGCGGTCAGGCTGTTGCCGTCGGCAAACCCTCTGCCGAATTGTCCGGTGAGGGGGTTGTAGGCCGTGTAACCACCCTTGTTGGAGCTATCGAAGTAGCGCAACGAACCCTTCATGCCCAAAGCATCGATCGGCTTCACCTGCAGACCCAGATCAAGCAGGGTAGTGTCGATGCGTTGTCTGGCGGTTTGTTGACTCAGGGCGGCGGTGCTGTTCCAGTTTGACACCAATGCCGAGCCCGTCGCGTAGCCAATGCTGTTACCGGACAAGGAGGTGATTCCGGCCGCCGCCAACTGGGCGTTCTGATCGGCCGAGATCGGAGCCAGCAGGTCGTCATTCTGTCGACTGGTGCCCCATGCGACGCTGGCATTAAAGCGTCCCTTGAAAAAGTCTGGCAACGAGCGCGCGAATTCACCCTTCAGGTTGAAGGCTTGGTTGTCCGGATAAAGATCGAAGACGCCCATCTGCACGGCACCGCTGGCGGTACTTTCCGACATCAGCGTGTCCTGCACATTGAGTGTGCTGATCCGGTTGCGGAACAGTGACAGCGATGCGCGCAGGTTGGCCTGGGTCAGCGCATCGGCATATTGCAGACCACCCAGGAACTCTTGGGTTGTGTAATCAATCGGTTCGGCGATTTCAGTAGAGATATTGCCTTCATTCATGGCAAACGGTCGGGCACCAACTCGGTGTTCCTGACTGTAGCTGGCATAGCTCTTCCAGTTGTCGGTTAGCGTAACGTCGACGCGGGCCCCGGCTTTCTTGCGCACCAGGCTCAACTCGCTCTCGGGGATGGTGGCCAGTTTGTCGGCGATGGCCTTGGCCATGTTGGACTGGGGCGAATCCGCAATCAGGGTCGTTCCGGCCGCACCGCCATAAGTGCCGGCGATGCCATTGATGGCATTCATGGCGGCGGCGTTGGAGTAGAGCTTGCCGTTGTATTGCCAGCACGGTGCCGCGGCGGTGCAACTGCCGGTGCCGAAGGCGGTGAGGCCGCGGCTGCTGGCGGCTGCGTCGATCGCCGTCGAGGTCGCTGGTGCATAGGGTGTGGGTGCGGCAAGACCGATCGTCAGGTTGCCGGTGCCTTCGCCGTTTCGAAAGGCCTTCCAGGTGTCGGTAAAAACGTGCAGGTTCTCGTTATAGAACAGCTTGAGCTTCCAGTCGTTGTAGCGACCCAGCTGAATCCCGTAGAACTGGTCGCTCTGACCGGCACCGCCACCGAAGGCTTGCACGAAGTGCGCGCTGTCGGGCTTGTCACCCTCAAAATCGAAATAGTTCAATGCCAGCCCGTTGCTCAGGTCCTTGTACTTGCGAAACAGGGCGTTCTTCTCACCGGCTGTGCCACCGAGCAAACCCGCCTCGACGTTGCCGGAGTACTCCCAGCCGTCGGCGCTCTTCTTGATGTCATCGGCGGACCTTTCGTCGGGCAGACCATACAACTGGCCGCTCGGCGAGCGGCGCACGCTGTCGGAGCCATCCGGATCCAGTGGCCTGGGCACACTGGAGCGTCCAGGTGGGTTGAGCGCGTTGCCCAGGGCCGTGTCGACACCGACGCCGGAGTCAGCCAGGGCACTACCGGCACCCCATTGGGCGAGCGCAGCAGCAACGCAGGCAGCGAATAGTTTCATACGGGGACGCGCGGTCATTGGATAACTCCCGGAATTCTTGATCTGAGCCATTTGCGGTACTTCCTTGTCAGGTCAGCGCTGGAAGCGGGCGCCGGAAGGGCTGTTGCTGCCGTGAATCGTTACGTGGCAGTTCTGGCATGAGCGACCGGTCATGCGCTTGTTCGGTGCATTGCCCAGAGCGCCGCCGTTGACGTTGGTCGGCGAGACGGCAGACGCGGTATTGCCCGTGGTGTTGTTGCCCCAGACCGCGTGACCCATGGTGCCGGTGGTGCTGTGGCAGCCCGAGCACAGGAAGGGGCGGGTTTGTATCAGCAACTTGTCGGCATTGGAGCCGTGCGGGCTGTGGCAGTTCATGCAGTTTTCGCGCACCGGAGCATGCTCCCACAGGAAGGGACCCCGCTTTTCAGCGTGGCAGGTGTAGCAAAGCTCATTAATGCTGTCGGCCTTGAGCAGGCGCTTGGCGCTGGAGCCGTGCGGGTTGTGGCAGTCCTCGCAGGTCATCTTGCCTTCGGGCACTGGCATGTGGGACTTCTTGCGGAATTCAGCGCGCTGTTGCTGGTGACAGGACTGACAGGTTTCGGTGATGCTGGCCTTCTTCAGCAGACCGTTGGCAGAGAAGCGCGCCATCGGGTTGTGGCAGTCTGAGCAGGCCAGCTTGTTGCTGGCGTGAATGGAACCCGGCCAATGCAGGCGCTGGCCGCCCGAGTGGCAATTCAGACATTGAGCATTTTGCCTATCAATCGGCGTGTTCCAGTCTTTGGAAAAACCGATGATCTTGCTCTTGTCATGAGCGTCCGCTGCGTGCAGAGACCCGGGTCCATGGCAGGCTTCGCAGACCGCCTTTTCAGTGTCGTTGCGCGGATTTTCCCGGAACGCCTTGGCATGCTGCGTGTGGCCAAACAGGGCTTTCTCGGTGTCGTGGCAATCGCTGCAGCGCTTTTCGCCAACCACTCTGGCGTTGGCCATGGGGTCCGCATCGGCCAGAACTGCGTGGCCAGGTAAAAAGCCCAGCAGCAGGGCCGCACCGGCGACCCGGCACAAGCGGAGAAAGAAGACTGAATAATTTTGTACCATGCGTGAAACACCTCTTGCCACATCGAAGCCGTAGATAGCTGCATTGAGTGGACAGCGTAAGGTGCTAGACTGACAATGGTCTTAAGTAATTTCGCGGAGCTTAAGATGTGCTCAGCAATGACAGAATTTGAGCGCTTTTCTTGGTGTTAACCCTTGCTGTTTT
>CAITQH010000129.1 GCA_903894475.1 uncultured beta proteobacterium | reverse complement strand
GGGCAGTCCTTGATTGCCGCATTGAGCATGCCGGGCAGCACCAAGTCCAGGCCGTAAATCTGCTTGCCCGTGGTCTTGTCAACCGTATCGATGCGTGCCAGACGCTTGCCTGCGAGACGCCAGTCCTTTGGATCCTTCAGAACAACATGGCTGGGCGGTGTCAGTTTTCCGGCCGCCGTTGCGACCTTGCCGTAAGTGGTACTGCGACCAGAGGCTGCGTGCGTGATAACTCCGCTGGCAGTCCGGCACTCGCTGGCAGGCACCTTCCAGGCGTTGGCTGCGGCCTGCAGCAGCATCATGCGCGCCGTCGCGCCGCCTTTGCGTACATAGTCGTTTGATTGGCGAATGCCCTGGCTGCCGACTGTTCCAAAATTACCCCAGACCCGGTTGCGCCGCAGACTCTGACCCGGCGTCGGATATTCCGTGCTGACCCTGGCCCAGTTGCAGTCGAGTTCTTCAGCAACCAATTGAGCCAGACCGGTCAGCGTGCCTTGACCCATCTCGGAGCGAACAATTCGAATGATGACCGCGTCATCGGGGCGCACCATAACCCAGGCGTTGAGTTCCTGGGATTCGGGCCTTGGCGACTCCTCGGACGCAGCCTGACTCGACAGAGGGATCGAAAAGGCCAGGACCAGTCCACCAGCGCCAGCAGCCGACGTCTGCAGAAAGTGCCGCCGCGATACGCCCACCGTTGACACGCGAGCTGCTTTCATGTCGTCCTCCCATCGGCGTGTTCGATCCCAATTCCGGCGCGGCTGGCGTCGCCGCCGTCTGCCACCACCTTGATGGCAGAGCGAACCCGGTTGTAAGTGCCACAGCGGCAGATGTTGGTCATCGCTGCATCGATGTCTGCATCGCTCGGCTTCGGCTTTTCATTCAGCAAGGCCACCGCCGCCATGATCATGCCGCTCTGGCAGAACCCGCATTGCGGCACATCCAGCGCCGCCCAGGCCTTTTGAACCGGATGCGAGCCGTCTGGCGACAAACCCTCGATCGTCACAATTTTGTCTGTAACCTTGAATGCGGAGACGGAGCGCACGCAACTGCGTGTGGGCACACCATTGACCAAGACAGTACAGGCCCCACACTCAGCGACACCGCATCCGTACTTGGTGCCGGTCAAACCCAACTGTTCACGCAGCACCCACAACAGCGGCGTATCTTGTTCGGCTTCATAATCACGGACCGCACCGTTGACGTTTAGTTTTGCCATATTCGCTACCCCTTGGAGTTCGGTTTAGCCGTAAGACTAGCACTTTGCGAAGGCTCCAGCTGCCGTGCAGCAATAAACTTTTGCCACCCAATGACCGGTCCCCCAGACTCGGCATTCGATTTTCTTGCAGCTGCGGCAAGACCTGGGAACAGCGGGCTAAGTCATCAGTGAAAACCAGCATTCATGCTGGTTTCAGTGCCTTCATCGTGCGATATCTTGGCAAATTTGTAGAACCGCGTTGCTGTGGTTCATGCTGTAAAAGTGCAAACCTGGAGCACCACCGGCCAGCAGTTGCCGGCACAAGTCCGTCACCACATCCAGACCGAAGGATTTGATAGACGCACTGTCGTCGCCAAAGCTCTGCAGACGCAGGCGAATCCAGCGCGGAATCTCGGCGCCGCAGGCATCGGAAAATCGCATCAACTGCGTCGAACTGGTGATCGGCATGATGCCCGGCACCACTGGAACATTCAGACCCAGCGCATCCACCTCTTCGACAAAACGGAAGTAGGCATCAGCGTTGTAGAAGTACTGCGTGATGGCGGAGTTGGCGCCGGCCTTGACCTTGGCCGCGAAAGCCTGCAGGTCGCTCGCTGGCGATTTGGCCTGAGGATGAACCTCCGGGTAGGCCGCTACCTCGATGTGGAAATCGTCGCCCGACTCGGCCCGGATGAAACTCACGAGATCGCTGGCATAGTGGAACTCGCCGCCGGTCCCATAACCGCTCGGCAGGTCACCGCGCAGCGTTACCAGGCGCTTGACACCCATGGTCTTGAGCGTCGCAAGTTGCGCCGCCACCGTGGCCCGGGTGGCACCAATGCAGGACAGATGCGAGGCCGCACTCTGGCCTTCGGCAAGAATGTCGCGCACGGTGTTGAAGGTGCCTTCCTGCGTCGAGCCGCCGGCGCCAAAAGTTACCGAGCAGAATTCAGGTTTGAGCGAGTACAACCGCTGGCGTACCAGGCGCAGTTTCTCCACGCCCTCCGGGGTTTTTGGCGGAAAGAACTCAATACTCAAGTGCCTGGCTGCGTTGTCACTCATGATGGCTCCTGCTTTCGAGCAGCAATAAAAAATTCGCGGTTGCCGTCGCCCCCTGCTATGGGGGAGTCGAACCACGCCGTCACCGACAGACCCAGCGCAGCGCAGGCATCGCGCAAGCGCTTTTCAATCAAAGGATAGAAGGAGGGGTCCTTCACGACCCCGCCTTTGCCGACCTGCCCCGGCTGCAATTCGAACTGGGGTTTGACCAGGGTCAGCAAGGTGCCTTCAGGATTCAGCAAAGGAACAATCGCTGGCAGCACCAGCGTTTGCGAAATGAAGGACAGGTCCGCCACGATCAAGTCAAACTCCGGCACGAACTCGGAGGCTTTCCCCTCTTCCACAGCAAACTGGCCCGCCAACCCGGTACTCCGCTCGTAAGCCTGAACCAGGTCGGCCGCCGTCAGTGAACGAGCATTGACATTTTCAATGCACAGCACCCGTGGATCCTCCCGCAGACGCGGATGCAACTGGGCACTGCCGACATCGACCCCGACCACCGATGCCGCACCGTGCTGCAGCAGGCAGTCGGTGAAGCCACCGGTGGACTGGCCTACGTCCAGACAGGCCAACCCTCTGACCGACAAAGCCAGGTGCTTGAGCGCTGCATCCAGTTTGAGGCCTCCGCGCGAGACAAAGCGCGCTTCGGAATCGTCCAGCAGTCGCAACTCGGCGTCTGCAGGAATCTCGTCACCGTTCTTGCCAACAGTCCTCCACTGCTCGCCCTGCAGCCACTGCAAACCGCCGCCGATCAGACGCTGCGCCTGCGACCGGCTGGTGGCCAGATGACGTGTTACGAGAAGTTGATCTGCACGCATTATTTGTATTTGTCATGCCGGACACGATCCGGCATCCATGGATTGCGGGTCAGGCCCGCAATGACAAAATTCCTTTCATCAATAGCGATACGTGTCGGCTTTGTACGGGCCGGCCTTGTTCACGCCGATGTAGGCGGCCTGCTCATCAGTGAGTTCACTCAGCATGGCACCGACCTTTTTCAGATGCAGACGCGCCACCTTTTCATCCAGGTGCTTGGGCAACACATAGACCTTGCCAAGCTTGTACTCCTTGGGTTTGGTGAACAGTTCGATCTGAGCAATGGTTTGATTGGCAAAGCTCGAAGACATCACAAAACTCGGGTGACCCGTACCGCAGCCCAGATTCACCAGTCGCCCCTTGGCCAGCAGGATGATGCGTTTGGCTGGTGACTTGCCCTTGGCCGGGAAGATCACATGATCGACTTGCGGCTTGATTTCTTCCCACTTGCACTTTTCCAGCGACGCGACATCGATCTCGTTGTCGAAGTGGCCAATGTTGCAAACGATGGCCTGGTCCTTCATGGCTGCCATGTGCTTGTAGGTAATGACGTTCTTGTTGCCGGTGCAGGTCACAAAAATGTCGCACTTGTCGGCGGCGTACTCCATGGTCACAACCTTGAAGCCTTCCATCGCCGCCTGCAGTGCATTGATCGGGTCGATCTCTGTCACCCAGACCTGAGCTGACAGCGCGCGCAGCGCTTGTGCACAGCCCTTGCCGACGTCACCGTAGCCCGCCACCAGTGCGACCTTGCCGGCGATCATGACGTCGGTGGCGCGCTTGATCCCGTCCACCAGAGATTCACGGCAACCATACAGATTGTCGAACTTGCTCTTGGTCACGGAATCGTTGACGTTGATGGCGCGAAGCATGAGTTCGCCCTTGGCCGACATCTCGTTCAGGCGGTGCACACCGGTGGTGGTCTCTTCAGTGACGCCGATGATGTTCTTCAGGCGGCGGCTGTACCAGGTCGGATCGACCTTGAGCTTGGCCTTGATGGCATTGAAAAGGCAAATTTCTTCTTCGCTGCCGGGCTTGGCCAGCAACTTGATGTTCTTCTCGGCGCGCGCACCCAGGTGCATCAGCAAGGTTGCATCACCACCGTCGTCCAGAATCATGTTGGGGCCTTCTGTCTTCGATCCCTTCGGGCCGAATTCGAAGATGCGGTGCGTGTAATCCCAGTAGTCAACCAGTGTCTCACCCTTGTAGGCAAAGACCGGCGTACCGGTCGCCACCAAAGCGGCGGCAGCGTGATCCTGCGTCGAAAAGATATTGCACGAAGCCCAGCGCACCTGTGCTCCCAGCGCCTGCAAGGTCTCGACCAGCACGCCGGTCTGGATCGTCATGTGCAATGAGCCGGTGATGCGCGCGCCCTTCAAGGGCTGCGTCGTGGCAAATTCTTCCCGGATCGCCATCAGACCTGGCATTTCGGTCTGCGCAATGTTCAGTTCCTTGCGACCCCAGGGGGCCAGGCTCAGGTCGGCAATCTTGTAGTCTTCCGTAACAACGGGTTTCAGGACGCTCATGGTTTACTCCAAAGTTAATTTGAAAGACCACTGCCTGCACGCTATTCGAGGGGAGAGACTCACCTCACAGAACAGTGGGTGAGCGCGGTTGATATATCCGAGCCTCGTTCAACAAATGTGAACTGCAACGCTCCTCGGATGCCGCATTATACGAACATAGCTTCGATTCGCCGCGCCCTTTAGAATCCGGAGCCTGACTCCCGCCTGATCTCCACCGGAAACTATCTGTGTCTTTTGCCAACGAAACCCGCCGCCGCCGCACTTTTGCCATCATTTCCCACCCGGACGCCGGCAAGACCACGCTGACCGAAAAGTTGCTGCTGTTCTCGGGCGCGATCCAGATCGCCGGTTCGGTGAAAGCACGCAAGGCGACTCGCCACGCGACATCCGACTGGATGGAGATTGAAAAGCAACGCGGCATCTCGGTTGCCAGTTCGGTAATGCAGATGCTGTACCGCGACCATGTCATCAACCTGCTCGACACCCCTGGCCACAAGGATTTCAGTGAGGACACGTATCGTGTGCTGACCGCCGTCGATTCCGCGCTGATGGTGATCGACGCCGCCAACGGTGTGGAAGCGCAGACGCGCCGCCTGATCGAAGTCTGCCGCCAGCGCAACACACCCATCATCACCTTCGTCAACAAGATGGACCGCGAAGTGCGCGAACCGCTGGACATCCTCGACGAGATCGAGCGCGAGCTCGGCATGCCCTGCGTGCCCATGACCTGGCCGGTAGGCCAGGGCAAGACCTTTGGTGGCATCGTGAACCTGCGCAGCCAGGTCATGACGGTGTTTGAGTCCGGCAGCGAACGCCTGCCGCAGGACTTTGACGCCATGCCGCTTTCTGAACCGCAGGCCTTGATCAAGCGCTTTGGCCACGAGTTCGAAACCGCCATGGAGAGCATGGAACTGGCCACCGGGGCCTCACCCTCATGGGACCGTGAGGCCTTTCTGGCGGGCAGGCAGACCCCGGTCTTTTTTGGTTCCGGCGTCAACAATTTTGGTGTGATGGAAGTGCTGGAGGCGCTGGTTGATCTGGCGCCATCGCCAGGCCCGCGCACCAGTTCGCTTGTCGTCAACAAACAGCCGGTGATTCAGGTCATGCAGCCCGAAGACGAGGCATTCTCGGGCGTGGTGTTCAAGGTGCAGGCGAACATGGACGCGAATCACCGCGACCGTATTGCCTTCGTGCGCATGGCGTCAGGCAAGTACACACCGGGCATGAAGCTCAAGGTCATGCGCACCGCCAAGGAACTGCGCCCGACCAGCGTCGTCACCTTCATGAGCCAGCGTCGCGAGGCGGTCAACGAAGCCTATGCCGGTGACATCGTCGGCTTCACTACGCACGGCGGCGTGCAGCTCGGCGACACCATCACCGATGGCACGGTGAATCTTCAGTTCACCGGCCTGCCCTTCTTCGCGCCGGAGCTGTTCACCACCGTGGTCCTGAAAAATCCGTTGCGCACCAAGCAGTTGCAGCAAGGCCTGGCGCAGCTTGGCGAAGAAGGTGCGATCCAGGTCTTCCGGCCCGAGGTCGGCGGCAATATGCTGCTCGGCGCTGTCGGCCAGTTGCAGTTCGAAGTGGTTCAGCACCGCCTGAAGGGTGAGTACGATGCCGACATCCGGCTCGAGGGCAGCCAGTACACCGGCGCGCGCTGGATTACCGCCGACACGCCAGCGGAACTCAAGACTTTTTGCGACGCCTATCCAATGCGCATGGCGCGCGACGCCGCCAATACCCTGGCCTTCCTGTGCACCTCGCCCTACGATGTGCGCCTGGCGCAGGAGCGTTTCCCCAAAATTCACTTCCACCCCTTGCGTGAACATGCGGGGCTGGCACTGCAGAGCGCGGGTTGAGCGAGTCAGGAATTGCAAGCACAGTCCTTCCGTCATTGCGAGCGAAGCGAAGCAATCCATGCATGGACTGCCGCGTAGCTGCGCTCCTCGCAGTGACGAAAAGATGACTGCACCGCGCCGGCGCAAGCACGCTTCATGAATCACAGTAGGATGATTGCTCCCATGCTGCCCCTGCAACAACTTCCACGCACCGTCGCGGCGGCAATGCACACCGTCTTCAGTGACATCGACGACACACTCACCACCGACGGCCAGCTCACGCCACCGGCTTATGCTGCACTTGACGATCTGCGCAGGGCCGGTCTGCGGGTCGTCCTGATCACCGGTCGACCGGCGGGCTGGTGCGACCACATCGCACGCATGTGGCCGGTGGATGCCGTGATTGGCGAAAACGGCGCCTTCTACTACTGGTACGACCATGCAGCGCACAAGCTCAAATGCCGTCATCTGCTGGGTGAGGCCGAGCGCACCGCCAACACCAGCAAACTGGCCGCCGTGCGCGAGACCATCCTGCGCGAAGTGCCGGGCTGCGCTGCCGCCTCCGATCAGTTCTGCCGCCTCTACGACCTCGCCATCGACTTCTGTGAGGACGTGCCCGCCTTGCCGCAAGTTGCCATCGACCGCATCGTGGCCCTGATGGAAGGCGCCGGCATGACGGCCAAGGTCAGCTCCATCCACGTTAACGGCTGGTTCGGCCAGTACGACAAGCTCAGCATGGCGCATTTGCTGATGCGTGAGCGCTATGGTCTGGAACTGGCGCAGGAGCGCGAGCGCTGCATATTTGCCGGTGATTCACCCAACGACGCACCCATGTTTGCCTACCTGCCGCACGCGGTCGGCGTGGCCAATGTGATGGATTTAGCGCAGCGCATGAAGGCACTGCCGACCTATGTGACGCCATCGCGCGGTGGTGCCGGATTTGCTGAATTGGCACACGCGCTGATCAGCGCGAGAATGGATGCAGGCTTGTCATTGCGTCCCCGGATCGGGTCCGGGGTTCCAGCACCCGCATCCAGTGCGCGCGTGGCACTGGATCCCGGATCCCCCGGGACCTGATCCGGGGACGGGATGACAAACTGGACGTCCTGGATAACAAGCCTCTCGCTCCCCAACACGAAAGAAAAACCATGTTTTTTGCCACCGACCTCAGCGCCGTCAGCCATGGCATCCAGCTTGCCGTGGCACCGGTTTTCGTTCTGACTGCGGTCTCGGCCATGATAGGAACGGTCGCCGGTCGGCTTGGGCGCATCATTGACCGGGCCCGCGTCGTGGAAGAGCGGATCGAGACAGCACCGACAGCCGATCCGATGACCGCAGCCTTCAAGGAACTCGCCGGCTTGCGCCAGCGCGGCCGCCTGGCCAACCTGTGCATTGCCCTGCTGACCTTCTGTGCCATCTTTATCGGGCTGACCATCGTCGCGCTGTTTCTCGGCGAGACCACCGAACTGCAGATCTTCCGCATCGCAACGCTGTTCTTTCTAACCGGTGTGGTCTGCTTTCTGCTCGCCCTGCTGTGCTTTTTGACCGAGACCCTGCTGGCGACGCGAATCCTGAATTTCGGCCGTTCCAGAAACCCCTGAACCGTCAGGGCGCCTTGGCCAAGCCCAGTTTGTCGACCAGTGCCTTCTCCTGGGCGAAAGTCTCTGCCGCAAACTTGCTGTAGGCGGCTGAGCTCATGTACATCGGTACCATGTCGTAGCGCGCCAGCGCCGCCTTGTAGGCGTCCTGCTCCAGCACCTGTTTGAAAGCGTCGTGCAGGCGCTTGATCACATCCGCTGGCGTGCCTCTGGGTGCGCCAATGCCAAAGGGAGAGTTCTGCACCAGATCGAGACCCAACTCCTTGAGCGTGGGGGCCTCCGGGAACTTGGCCAAACGCTCGGCACCCCAGGTATTAAGCACGCGCAACTTGCCTGATTCGACCAGGGGAGCAAATCCGGTCGAGTCAGCCGCCGACATGATGTGACCTCCCATCAAGGCCTGCATGAGATCGGCGCTGCCCTTGTACGGCACATGCAGCAATTGCAGACCCAGCTTCTGCGCGATCAGTTCCATCGTCAGGTGGGGGCTCGTCAATGTCCCGGTAGAACCAAAGCTGAGCTTGCCCGGGTTGGCCTTGGCCCAACCCACATAGTGTGTCCAGGTCTTGAGTGGTGAATCGGCCGGCACGACCAGCCCGAAGGCATAGCCAGTGACGTTGAGCACGTAGCTGATGTCCTTCACCGGATCCCAGTTGATTTTGGTGGTGTAGGGCAGGCGGAACACACCCAGCGGAATCTGCGCCAGCGTGTAACCGTCCGCCGCCGAGGTTTGCAGGGTCTGCGCCGGTAGCGTGCCGCCGGCTCCTGGCTTGTTGTCAATGATGACCGGCTGGCCGAGGATTTTGGAGGCGCCATCAGCCAGCGAGCGCATCGTGATGTCGGTCGGTCCACCCGCAGGAAAAGCGATGATGAGCCGGATCGGTTTGGCAGGGAAACTCTGCGCGTTGCTGCTCAATGCACTGGCAGCCAGGGCTGCGCCAGCAAGCTGGACAAGTTGACGACGTTTCATGAATATTGCTCCCGCATGAGTGGCTCGTGGCACCGATTGGACATGCAGCAGGAAACAAAAACAAGCGGCAATACCCTGCGATCTGTCACCCCCGCTACAGTCGCAAGCGCTCACCAGCCTAGCCAGACTGTTGCTCGAAACCAGCCAGCACATTGACCGCGTTGACGCCCACCTCCGCCACCGCGTAACCTCCTTCGAACACAAAGACCGTCGGCAAACCGGCCGCCGCGATGTCGGCACCAACACGCAGGTAATCATCGCTTTGCAGCTTGAATCCCGCCACCGGGTCGCCATCGAAGGTATCCAGCCCCAATGACACCACCAGCGCATCAGCCTTGAAGCGCGTAACACCCTGCAGCGCCTGCCACAGTGCCTCGCGCCAGAGCGCAAAGCCGGTGCCACGCGGCAGCGGCAAATTGGAATTGCAGCCCACGCCGGCAGCCGCGCCACATTCGTCCGCATAGCCCAGGTAGAACGGATACTCGGTATGCGGGTCGCCGTGAATGCTGGTGAAGAGCACGTCCGCCCGCGAATAAAAAATAGCCTGCGTGCCGTTGCCGTGGTGGTAATCAATGTCAAGCACCGCCACCCGCGGCGCACCCTGATCGCGCAGATGTTGCGCAGCCAGCGCGGCATTGTTCAAAAAGCAGTAGCCGCCAAAGAAGTCAGCGCCGGCGTGGTGGCCGGGCGGACGCGTCAAGGCAAAGGCGGCGCGCGCACCGTCTGCTACCAGTTGCGCTGCGCTCAGTGCGCAATCGGCACCGCAGCGTGCCGCTTTCCAGGTGCCAGCCATCAAGGGCGTACCAGCATCGAAAGAAAAAAGCCCCATGCGTGCCGAGAAGTTGGCAGGCAGTACATCACTGCGCAAGCTGCGCACAGGCCACAGTGAAGGCAGTGCGTCACGCGCCGCATTGGCCGGGTCCAGCGCCACCCACTCGTCCCAGGCGTGTGCCAGAAAGTCCAGGTAGCGCGGCGTGTGGATGGATTGCAAGACCCTGTCGTCAAATACTGTGGGCTGACGCACCGGGCCCAGCTGACGACGCTCGACCTTGGCCAGCACATGCTCAACGCGCTCCGGCACCTCAAAGCATGGCACCAACTGGCCGCGAAACATTTCCAGCTTGCCCTGGTGCAGGGTGTGCAGATGGTTGTAGAAGGTGATCATCGCCCGCCCCCTGCGTCAAATCCGTGCCAGAACATGCCGCAACGCGACTCCAGTATGCGTGCCCAGCGCCACCACGTCCTCGGGCGTAGCGGCGGCAACGACACGGCCACCGGCCTTGCCGCCATCCGGACCGAGGTCGATCACCCAGTCGGCTTCGGCGATCACGTCCAGATCGTGCTCGATCACGACCACGCTGTGGCCACCATCGACCAGACGGTGCAGCACCTTGATCAGCTTCTCGACGTCGGCCATGTGCAGGCCCACGGTCGGCTCGTCCAGCACATACAGGGTGTGTGGCGCCTTCTGACCGCGCCG
>CAITQH010000128.1 GCA_903894475.1 uncultured beta proteobacterium | reverse complement strand
TGGCGAGATTGCACTGGCCATCGAGATGGGCGCTGACGCCGTCGACATCGGCAAGACCATTCACCCACACCCGACGCTTGGGGAATCCATTGGCATGGCGGCGGAAGTGGCGCATGGCAGCTGCACCGATGTGCCGCCGGCACGGAAGTGATGTACTGATATCTTTCCAGAAGTGGCGCGGACGCCGTCACAGTAGCCAATGATTGCCCTGCATGGGCCTGTCACGCACGGGCCACACCGGGCAAAGCATTTGCACAACCTCCATCAGGCTCAACCACTCGGCGATGGGGTCGATCCCGCAAGCGTTGCCCAGCGGCGGCTGAAAAGGCACCCCCGCTTCGCGCGTCAGCACCGCGCCTGCATCGGCGCGGTTTAGCGCCGTTTCAGAATGTGTATCGGTGTTATCCGAGAAGTTCATTGAGGAGTTCCGCTTTGTTGAATAGGGCAAAGTATTCACGCAACTCATCCATGTCGAGAGAAGCGCGGTGTATTTTCAACAGTGCGCGAATGTCGTCCAGGTCACGTGTTCGCGTTGCATCGTTCACGAAGCCTTGCAGTTTGAAGCCGATAAGCCCTTCGACGCTGATGATACGCATGCGGCCCATGGGGGTCTCGCGCTCCGATGCCTGCGCCAGCAGGCGGCGTGCAAGGGGACGATGCGCGTAAAGCAAATCCAGCCCTTCCGCTGCGCGCACATAGTTGGCGGCGTCTTCACTGCGGTACAGGCACTGGTAGCCTAAACCCAGCAGGGCATCATGAACCCTGTCCGCGGCTTCGGCCTGCACCAGAAAATCCACATCCTTGGTGGCGCGCACTACCTGGTGCGCAACCACCGCCAAACCGCCAATCAAAGCTGGCTTAATGCCGTTGCGCGCAAACATGGACAGTGCTTCGCGAATTTGTTCGGCCAGGTTGGACATGTCTACAGTGTGAAATGGTGGATGCGGGCATCATAGCGTCCGCCGACTGCTTTACGGCGCGTCGCGGGATGCGATACTTGGCCCCGGGGCGGCTCAACTTTCTGACCACCTGCTTTTTTTGGGGCAAGCATGTCTGAAGAAATTTTGCTCGGTGACGAGGCCGTTGCGCGCGGCGCGATTGATGCGGGGATCAGCGCGGCTTACGCCTACCCCGGCACACCTTCCACCGAAATTTATCAAACCATACAGGACTACGCCAAGGAGCACAGTCTGCCGGTGCGTGGCATGTGGTCGACCAACGAGAAGGTGGCGCTGGAAGAGGGCGTAGGCGTCTCCTACGCGGGCGGCCGCGCCATGGTGTCGATGAAGCACGTGGGCCTCAATGTGGCGGCCGATCCATTCATGAATGTTGCCGTCTCCGGCGCCCATGGTGGTCTGGTGATTGCTGTGGCCGATGACCCCTCCATGCACAGTTCGCAGAACGAGCAGGACTCGCGCTACTTTGCCGACTTCGCCATGGTGCCTTGTCTGGAGCCTGGTGACCAGCAGCAGTGTTACGACTTCACGCGAGAGGCTTTCGAACTGTCGGAGCGCCTGCAGGTGCCGGTGATGTTGCGCCTCGTCACGCGTCTGGCGCACAGCCGCGCGGCAGTGACGCTGGCCACACCACGCCAGCAGAACGTGCCCAATTATGTGGGCGACTCGAGTCGCTTCACGCTGCTGCCGGTCAATGCGCGCAACGCTTATGCCAAACTGGTGGACAAGCAGCCAGCCCTGCAGGATTACTCGGAGAACCATGCCGGGAATGCACTGACGCTGCGCGGCAATGGCAAACCCGGCATCCTGGTCAGCGGCCTGGGTTGGAACTACCTGCAAGAGGCGATGGGTGACGCGCTGGAGGGCTACAACCTGCTGCGCATCGGCGTCTATCCGTTGCCGGTGAAGAAGATCCGTCAGTTGCTTGACGCCTCCAGCGAGGTCTGGATTGTGGAGGAGGGCTACCCCTTCATCGAGCGCTATGTGAGCGCGCTGGGCCTGATGCGTGAGCGACCCATCCACGGCAAACTCACCGGCGCCCTGCCGCGCATGGGTGAGCTGACACAGGACACGATCCGGCGCTGCTTTGGCCTGCCGGTCAGTGTGTCGCTGCAGATCGAGGGACTGTCCGATGTGCTGGTCGGGCGGCCGCCGCGCCTGTGTGACAAGTGCCCGCATACTGACGCCTACATCGCCATCAACCAGATCCTGACCCAGTACGCGCCGGGCGTGCGCGTGATGGGCGACATTGGCTGCTACACACTGGGCTACCTGCAACCCTACAACGCCATCCACTCCTGCCTGTGCATGGGCTCCTCCATCGGTATGGCCATCGGTGCTGCCCACACCGGCATGACACCCTCGCTGTGCGTCATCGGCGACGGCACCTTCACGCACTCGGGCATGGCGCCGCTACTGGACGCGGCGCGCGACAACACCAACATCAAGGTCTTCATTCTGGACAACAGCATTGTGGCCATGACCGGCGGGCAGCCGACCATGGCGACCGACGAGGAAGTGGTGGATCTGGTGGCCGGGCTGGGTGTGCCGCGCGAGCACATCCGCATCGTCGTGCCATTGCCCAATCGCAAGGAGCAGACGCTGGCCATCATCAACGAGGAACTGCCCTACAAGGGGCTGTCGGTGATCATTGCGCGGCGTGCCTGCGTCACTTACGCCAAGCAGATCAAGCTCTACAAGCGCGCCTGCGAGGAGCAAACTGAATGAACTACGACCTGGTAATTTGCGGTGTCGGTGGCCAGGGCGTGCTGTCGATTGCCTGGGTCATTGATCACGCGGTTCATGAAGCCGGCCTGCATTTCAAACAGTCCGAGGTGCACGGTATGGCGCAGCGCGGCGGCGCTGTCTCGGCGTTTGTCCGCATCTCCGACAAGCCCGTGGCCAGTGACCTGATTGCCAACGGTGCTGCCAGCCTGGTGCTGTCGGTGGAGCCGATGGAGGCATTGCGCTATGCCCAACTGCTGCGCCCGGACGGCTGGATCGTGAGCGACGTCACGCCACTGGAGAATGTGGACGTCTACCCGCAACACGAAGCCCTGTACAAGGTGTTGTTTTCGGTGCCGCATCTGGTGGCGCTCGATGCCACCCGGCTGGCGACCAAGGCCGGCGCAGCGAAGGCGCAGAACATGGTGGCGCTGGGCGCTGCGGCGTCGCAGTTGCCTTTGCCGGTTGACTTGCTGGAAAAGCAGATTCATGAGCTCTTTGTGAGCAAGGGCGAGCGCATCGTCAAGGCCAATATCAACGCCTTCCGGATGGGCACGGCAGCCAGCCAATTCGCAGCGACGCTCTCGGCAGCGGGCGTGCCAGCTGCGGTGCTGGCCCGCGTCTTGCCGCGCTTGGCCTTCGAACCGCAAGCCGTGGCACAGGGGAGTGTGGACGCCTGGTGCAAGCGGCTGCTTGCCGCAGACGCCGCGCAGTTGGCGCTGCAACTGTTCCTGGCCGATACTGTGCTGGCGCTCGACGCTGTGCCCGCCTGTTGAGAGTTGCGTAATTCATGACACGGTTCTAACCGTGTCTGTGGCGCAGATTGCTTTCGTAACACCGCGTCTCAGGTGTGAGTGGGCCAAGGGCGTTGGTGGTTCGCGCATTTGAGATACTGACACTGTATGCAAGAGCGGGCTGATAGGGCACTCAGCGCAGCGGCATAAAGGCGGAGCCCAAAGGGCGTGGGACAGCCGCGGAGCTGAGTGCCCTATCAGTCCGATCCACCTTACATGTCGAGCGGACTTGGACTTGTCATCACTTCAGGAAAGCTCGATAGAGCTTCAATCGCAGTGGACCGCAGCGAGTACGTTCAGCCCTTGGGTGTGATCGTGTCGTCCCCGAACAGCGGCTGCACATTCCAGATCTCGCTGGCGTATTCGCCAATCGTGCGGTCCGATGAAAACGGCCCCATGGCGGCGATGTTCAGGATCGTTTGCCGTGTCCATTCGGTCGGGCGCCGGTACAGCGCATCGACGCGCTGTTGCGCTGCCAGATAGTCCGGAAAGTCCGCCAGCAGCTGGTAGTAGTCCGACTCGAGCAGATTGCGGGTAACGTCCTGGTAACGCTGCGGCTCATCTGGCGAGAAAGCGCCATCGGCGATGCGGTCAATCGCCGTCTTGAGTTCGTAGCTGCTGTCGTAGTAACGGCGCGGTTGATAGCCGTGAGCGCGCAGTTCGGCCACCTGCTGGGTGCGGTTACCGAAGATGAAGATATTGTCTATCCCGACGTTTTCGGCAATTTCGATGTTGGCGCCGTCCCAGGTTCCAATGGTCAGTGCGCCATTGAGTGCGAACTTCATGTTGCCGGTGCCCGAGGCTTCAGTGCCGGCCGTCGAGATCTGTTCAGAGAGATCGGCCGCCGGGATGATCAGCTCGGCCAGCGTCACACGGTAATTGGGTATGAACACCAGCTTGAGTCGGTTGCCCAATCGCTGGTCGGCATTGATGACGCGGGCGACATCGTTGATAAGGCGGATCACCTGCTTGGCCATGTAATAGGCCGACGCCGCCTTTCCGGCAAAGATCACTGTGCGCGGCACCCAGTTCGCCTGCGGATTGGCCAGGATCTGGTGGTAGCGGCTGATCACGTGCAGCAGGTTGAGCAACTGGCGTTTGTACTCGTGCATGCGCTTGACCTGCACGTCAAACAGACTCTCGGGGTCAAGCCGAATGCCGAGTTCGCGTCCGATGTAGTCTGCCAGGCGGCGTTTGTTCTGCTGCTTGGCCAGGCGTACCGCGTTGTTGAAGGCCGGCTCACTGGCGAGCGGACGCAGTTCAGAGAGTTGACCCAGATGGCGGCGCCAGTGCGGTCCAATCCGGTCGTCGATCAGCCGGGCCAGCGGTTGGTTCGCCTGTGCCAGCCAGCGCCGTGGTGTGATGCCATTGGTCTTGTTGCAGAAGCGTTCGGGGAACAGGCGCGCGAAATCGGTGAAGATGGTCTGCACCATCAATTCACTGTGCAGGGCAGAGACTCCGTTGATCTTGTGGCTCGCAAGAACGCACAGGTAGGCCATGCGCACGCGCCGGTCTCCGCTCTCGTCAATCAGCGAAACGCGCCGCAGCAGGTCCGGGTCACCCGGATGGCTCTCGTGCAGGTCGGCCAGGAAGCGCGCGTTCAGGTCGTAGATGATGCGCAGATGGCGCGGCAGCAAACGGCCCATCAGTTCTGCCGACCAGGTTTCCAGCGCCTCGTGCATCAGCGTGTGGTTGGTGTAGCTGAAGATGCGGCAGCACAGCGACCACGCGGTGTCCCAGGCCAGGCGATGCTCGTCCAGCAGCAGTCGCATCAGTTCGGGAACGGCCAGCGCCGGATGGGTATCGTTAAGGTGGATCGCCACTTTGTCGGCCAGCGCATCGAAGCTGCTGTGGCTTCGCAGGTAGCGGCGCAGCAGGTCCTGCAGTGAGGCGCTGATGAAGAAGTATTCCTGGCGCAGGCGCAATTCCTTGCCGTGGTCGGTGCTGTCGTCCGGGTAGAGCACCCTCGAGACATTTTCGGATTCATTCTTGGCTTCCACTGCGCGCATGTAGTCGCCCTTGTTGAAGGCGTCCAGGTTGATCACGCTGGTGGCGCGCGCAGACCACAGGCGCAGTGTGGAGACGGAGGTCAACTCATAGCCCGGCACACCACTGTCGTAGGCGGTGGCAATGACATCGTCCGTGTCAACCCATTGCACGACGCCATTCTCGGTCGTCAGGCGGCCGCCAAAACGAACCGTGTGGCTGAATTCAGGTCGCATGAACTCCCACGGGTTGCCGTTGACCAGCCAGCCGTCGGGCTCCTCCACTTGCCGGCCGTCCACAATGCGCTGTGCGAACATTCCGTAGTCGTAACGGATACCGTAGCCCATGCCCGGCAAACCGACGCTGGCGATCGAGTCCAGAAAGCAGGCCGCCAGGCGGCCCAGACCGCCGTTGCCCAAACCGGGGTCGGCTTCCAGATCGGTGATCGCATCAAAGTCGGCACCGAGCTGCGCGCAGGCGGTCTTGGTTTCTTCGTAGATACCCAGGGCCATCAGCGCGTTGGTCAGCATGCGCCCGGGCAGGAACTCCATTGAAAGGTAATAAACACGTTTGCAATCCCCGTCCTCGGCCGCGTTCAAGCTGGCGCGCCAGCGGTCCATCGTGCGGTCGCGCAAAGCGTAGAAAATAGCAAACAGCCAGTCGCGTTTTGTCGCCGAGCGCACATCCTTGCCAACCTGGTACACCAGTCGATTGGAGATGGACCGGCGCAAGGCATCGACGGTGTTGGTGGGTTGATCAAACTGAAATGGCTGTACGCTGAACATCGGCAATCTCCGAAAAAACGAACTCAAAAACGAAGAGGCGCTGCGGTTGGCGCGAGCAGACTTTGGTAAAGCGCGCGATAGGCTTGTGCTGGCTCCCGCCAGTCAAAGCGCTGCTGCATAGCGCAGCGTTGCACGGCCGCCCATTCCGCTGGCCGGCGCCGCAGCGCAAAGGCGCGGCGCATGGCAGCAAGCAGGCCGTTGGCACTGAACTCATGGAACGTGAAGCCGCTGGCGCGACCCTCATCAAGGGCTTCCAGGCTGCAGTCGGTGACTGTATCGGCCAGCCCACCCACAGCGTGTACCAGCGGCAGGGCACCATAGCGCAGACCATACAACTGCGTCAATCCGCAGGGTTCGAAGCGTGAAGGAATCAGCATGACGTCAGCGGCGGCGGTGATGCGATGCGCCAGGTCTTCGTTGTAGCCGACGCGCAGGGCGGCTTGCCCAGGGTGGCAGGCCAGGGCGTCACGCAGGGCGGTTTCGATGCCGGCGTCGCCGCTGCCCAATATCACCAACTGGCCGCCGCGATCGATCAGTTCGGGCAGCATCGCAGGCACCAGGTGCAGACCTTTTTGCTCACTCAGACGTGTCACCGCAGCAAACAGCAGGGCGTCGGGCCGTTCCTCCAGGCCCAGCAGGCGCTGCAAGGCGCGCTTGACACGGGCCTTGCCGCTCATGCGCTTGCCGCCGAAGTGGGCGTTGAGCAGTGGGTCTGTGGCCGGGTTCCAGAGCTCGTAGTCAACGCCGTTAAGAATGCCGCTGACACGTTCGCGGCGCGCCCGCAGCACGCCGTCCAGGCCGCAACCCTGCTCTGGCGTCATGATCTCCTGGGCGTAGCGCGGGCTGACCGTCGTGATGGCGTTGGCAAACTGCAACCCGGCTTTCATGAAGGAAAGCTGCCCGTGGTATTCCGCGCCGTCCATGGTGAACAGGGCGTCGGGCACGCCGAGTTCGGCGCAACTGGAGGCCGCAAACAACCCCTGGTAAGCGAGGTTGTGAATGGTGAACACGCTCGGTCTTGGCCGACGGCCCTTGGCCAGCAGTTTCAGGTAAAGCGGGGCCAGCCCGGCATGCCAGTCGTGCGCATGCACGACATCGGGCCGCCAATCGGGGTCAGCGCCTTGTCCGAGTGCGGCAGCGGCCCAGCCGAGCAGCGCAAAGCGCGCCGCATTGTCGCTCCAGTCCTGACCCGCTACGTTCTGATACGGTCCACCTTCGCGCTGGTACAGCGCCGGGGCATCCAGCAGGTAAACCGGCTGGCCGCTATCAATCACATGACCGGGGACAATCGTCGGTGCCGGCTGCAGGGTTCGCAGCACGTCTGGTCCGCCCTCGTCTGGCAAAGGCATGGCCGGCGCATCGGCGCGCACACCGGCGGCAATCGATGCGAACGCTGGCAGTAGCAGGCGCACATGACAACCCGCGGCCCGCAATGCGGTTGGCAGCGCAGCGCCGACGTCGGCCAGGCCGCCCGTCTTGAGCAATGGATAGATTTCGGTACAGACGTAGAGAATCTTCACTGAGTCGATTCCTCGGCGTCGACACCTTGCGCCAGAAGCTCCAGCATCGGGCGCGTCACCAGCACGACACCCTGATCGGTACGGAAGAAGCGGCGCGCGTCCTCGGCCGGGTCCAGACCGATGCTCATGCCGTCGGGAATGCGGCAACCCTTGTCGATCACCACCTTGCGCAAATGGCAGCGCTCGCCAACTTCAACCTGCGGCAATAGCACCGATTGCTCGACCTGGCTGAAGGAATGCAAGCGAACCTTGGAGAACAGCACAGAGCGGCGTACCAGCGTGCCGGAAATGATGCAACCACCCGACACCAGTGAATCGAGTGCCATGCCGCGCCGCCGGTCATCGTCGAAGACGAACTTGGCCGGCGGCAACTGCTCCTGGTACGTCCAGATCGGCCAATCGCGGTCGTACATGTCGAGGTCGGGGACGGTTCGTGTGAGATCGAGGTTGGCCGCCCAGTAGGCATCGATGGTGCCGACGTCACGCCAGTACGCCGGTGCTTTGGGCGAGCTCTTGACGCATGACAAGCCAAACGGATGCGCTACCGCTTCGCCTTGGGCCACGATGGCCGGAATCAGGTCCTTGCCGAAGTCTCGGCTCGACCCCTCGACTCCGGCATCGGCTCGCAGCGCCGCGTAGAGGTAGTCGGCGTCGAACACGTAAATGCCCATGCTGGCCAGTGCATGGTCGCTTCGGCCGGGCATCGGTGCGGGGTGCTGCGGTTTCTCATCAAAACTGACAATGCGGCGCTCGGCGTCGATGGCCATCACGCCAAAGGCGCTGGCCTCGGCCAGCGGCACTTCGATGCAGGCCACGGTGCAGCGCGCGCCCTGCGCCACATGGTCGGCAATCAGGTTCGCGTAGTCCATCTTGTAAATGTGGTCGCCGGCCAGGATCAGGATGTACTTGGGGCGGTGCGAGCGCAGGATGTCCAGATTCTGGAACACAGCGTCCGCCGTGCCCTGGTACCAGGAAGATTCGTCAATGCGCTGCTGCGCCGGCAGCAGGTCAATAAACTCGTTGAATTCGCTGCGCAGAAAGGACCAGCCGCGCTGCAGATGGCGCAGCAGACTGTGCGATTTGTACTGCGTCACAACACCGATGCGGCGCACGCCGGAGTTCAGGCAGTTCGAGAGCGCGAAATCGACGATCCGGAACTTGCCGCCGAAATAGACGGCCGGCTTGGCGCGTCGGTCGGTCAGGGCCTGCAGGCGCGAGCCGCGTCCACCGGCCAGCACCAGAGCGATGGTGTGGCGTGCCAGCCATTGGGGTGAATTGGTTTCCATGGGGACTTCCTTGTTCGGTGGACTTGCTTCAATTTCGAAAGCCATTGTCTGCGAGCGGCAGCACCTGGATCAGCGCCAACAGCGTTGGTCCGGACACAAGCAAGGGCGATGCCACCTCTTTGGACGCCGGGGCGTGCGCGTCAGCCGCCCAGCCATAGGCGCTGTCGAGCAGCAGTTGCCAGGGCCCCTCGGGCAGGCAAACTTCCAGCGGCGCCGGGTCGGCGCACAAAATCAGCAGCAGGCGCTCGCGCACCGCTTGCAAGTTTTCGCCGACGCCAATCACGCAGACCAACAGCCGCTGCTCGCGCTGCTCCCAGTCGGCGGCGCTGGGCGTCTGGCCGCTGGCGGTGCGCCATTCGATATCGGGCCGGGCGGCGCCTTGCGTTGTGGCGCCGGTGAACCAACGTGGATGGCGCAAGCCGGGATACTGCTGGCGCAGACGCACCACTTTGGCCACAAAGGTGCCCAGTTCCAGATCAGCTTGCGCCCAGTCCAGCCAGGTGATGGGGTTGTCCTGGCAATAGGCGTTGTTGTTGCCACCCTGGCTGTGCGCGAGTTCGTCTCCGGCGAGCAATTGCGGCGTGCCCTGCGCACACAGCAAAGTGGCCAGCAGGGCGCGGCGCCATTGCCCGCGCAAGCTCAGGATGGCAGGCTCCTGCGTTGGCCCCTCGTAGCCGGCGTTGGCGCTGAGGTTGTGGTCGTGGCCGTCGCGGTTGTTCTCGCCGTTGGCCTCGTTGTGTTTGTGTTGAAAAGCGGTCAGATCAGCCAGAGTAAAGCCGTCGTGCGTCGTAATCAGATTGACACTGGCCAGTGGTGTTCGGGCACTGCCCTGAAACAGGTCGCTGGAGCCCGCCAGGCGGCGTGCCATCTGCCCAGGTGTGCAGGGGTGGCCCAGCCACCAGGCGCGCACGGTGTCGCGAAACTGATCGTTCCATTCCGCCCAGCGCGCGCCGAAGCGCCCGATCTGGTAACCGTCCGGACCCAGGTCCCAGGGTTCTGCGATCAGCTTCACGCCCGCCAGCACCGGGTCCTGGGCTATGGCGGCAAACAGCGGGGACATCACCTCAAAGCGCGCATCCGGCCCACCCCGGCGCCCCAGCGCCACCGCCAGGTCAAAGCGAAAGCCGTCCACACCGAAGGCCTGCACCCACCAGCGCAGGCTGT
>CAITQH010000127.1 GCA_903894475.1 uncultured beta proteobacterium | reverse complement strand
GGGCAGTCGATCGGTATCATCCCGCCGGGTCTGGACGCCCAGGGACGACCGCATCATGCGCGCCAGTACTCGATCGCCAGTCCGCGCAACGGCGAACGACCCGGTTACAACAATCTGGCGTTGACGGTCAAGCGCGTGCTGACAGACCAGCAAGGCAAGCCGGTGCGCGGCGTCGGCTCCAACTACGTGTGTGACTTGAAGCCGGGCGACAAGGTCCAGGTCATCGGCCCCTTTGGCGCGAGCTTCCTGATCCCGAACCATCCGCGCTCGCACATCGTCATGATCTGCACCGGCACCGGCAGCGCACCCATGCGCGGCATCACCGAATGGCGGCGGCGGCTGCGGCGTGGTGGCGCCGGGCCGTCCCTAGCCAGCACAGCCCCCTCGGGGGGCAGCGACCCGCTTGGCGGTGGAGCGTGGGGGCCGGGTCCTGGCAAGTTCGAGAGTGGCAAATTGATGCTGTTCTTTGGCGCGCGCAGCCAGGAAGAACTGCCCTACTTCGGGCCTTTGCAAAAGCTGCCGAAAGATTTCATCGACATCAACTTTGCCTTCTCGCGCACGCCGGGGCAGCCCAAGCGCTACGTGCAGGACGTGATGCGTGAACGCGCCGCCGACCTCGCCTTGCTGCTGGCTGACCCGAACGCCTACTTTTATGTCTGCGGCCTAAAGAGCATGGAGCAGGGCGTGCTGCTGGCCCTGCGCGACGTGGCAGAGCAGGCCGGACTGTCCTGGGACACTGTTGGCGCAGCGCTCAAGCGGGAAGGGCGCTTGCACCTTGAGACCTACTGAGGCGTTGGCCCAGCGCGAGCTCGGCTTGCAAGAAATACATTGCTATTTGCTCAATTCGGTATACCCTGACAGACACATCTCAGCGCATCAACAAGCTGTAGCGCGGGCGATCATTCGACTGGATCGCCCTGAGACAATTTCTGTGATGGCGGAGTCACTGGGGGGTATAAATGAATTTCAGTTCGCAGTTGAGGCACTCGCTCAAGGCCCGACTGACGCTCTTCACGCTGATGCTGTTTCTCATCAGCATCTGGGCGCTGGCGACCTATGCCGGTCAAAACCTGCATCTGGACATGGAACGCCTGCTGGGTGAGCAGCAGTTCTCCACCGTCAAACTGGTGGCCCAGGAAATCAATGACGAGCTGACCGACCGACTGGGCGCGCTGGAAACAGTCGCAGCCCGAATCACGCTTGTGGCTTTGAATGATACGGCGGCCTTGCAGACCAGCCTGCAAGGGCGCCCGGTGTTTCAGGCCCTGTTTAGTGGTGGCTCGTTTGTCACCGGCCTCGATGGCGTCGCAGCGGCCTCGGTGCCACTCTCGGCAGGGCGCGGTGGCCGCGCCTTTTTGGACCTGGATTGCATTGGTGCCGCACTCAGGCAGGGCAAGGCAACGATAGGTCGGCCGTTCATGGACCCGGCCTTGTCAGCCCCGCTTTTGCCCATGGCAGCACCGATTCGCGATGCTCAGGACAAAGTCATCGGCGCCGTGGCGGGGTTGATCAATCTGGGCAAGCCGAACTTCCTGGACAAAATCACGATCAACAGCTACGGCAAGGCCGGCAGCTATAGCCTGGTCGCGCCGCAGTGG
>CAITQH010000126.1 GCA_903894475.1 uncultured beta proteobacterium | reverse complement strand
TTCTGTTCCTGTGTGCCGATAGGCGACGCAACGAACTAGGGTATTGCCAACGATAATCAAATAGTTCAGTCCCGTCTGCAGGGAATGAACTCTTTAACTCCAGGAGCAAAAAATGGCAAAAGGTCAGCAAAGCAACAAGATGGTCAAAAAACCGAAAAAAGACACCGCTCCTCCGAAGCCGGTGTCGCCTGATGCGGTACGCCCCACGGTCACCACCGTGGTGCCGGTGCGCGGCAAACTGAAGAATGCACCGGGCAAAAACTGAGGTTTGAACTTCGTCGCTGAGAGTTACCGATTTGTCATTGCGAGCGCAGCGTGGCAATCCATGCCTTTGGGGTCACTGGATTGCCACGTCGCTACGCTCCTCGCAATGACGAATCAACTAGCGACGTGAGTGCAGAAATCACAGTGCTTTACGCGGACGACGCGCTATTGGTACTGGAGAAGCCTTCAGGCTTGCTGTCGGTGCCTGGACGTGGCGCTGACAAGCAGGATTGCCTGAGCTTGCGCGCACAGCGCGTCTACCCCGACGCGCTGGTGGTGCACCGGCTGGACATGGCCACTTCAGGCCTGATGCTGATGGCGCGCGGCGCTGCCGCGCAGCGAGTCTTGAATGCTGCCTTTGCCGCTCGCGAAGTCAACAAACGCTATCTGGCCATCGTTGATGGCGAACTCGCTGCCACAGAAACCGACTGGGGCGTCATCACTCTGCCGATCGGACTGGACTGGCCGCGCCGACCGCTGCGCATCATTGACCATCAAAACGGTCAGTCCAGCGTAACGCGCTGGCGCCTGCTGGCGTACAACCCGGCCGAAGGCACAAGCCGGATTGAACTTGAACCCGTGACGGGCCGCTCACACCAGTTGCGCGTGCACCTGCAGGCTTTGGGTCATTCCATCCTTGGCGACGCACTCTACGCCTGCGACAGAATTCAGGCCATGGCCCCGCGCTTGCTGCTGCATGCGAGTTCGATCGAGTTGCAGCATCCGTTGAGCAGGACAGCCATGCGCTTTGTCAGCCCCAGCAGTTTCTAGCGCAGCAGCCGCGCTACTCAACACGCGTCACCGACACCGGTTTGAAACCAAAGTCGGCTGCCTTGCCCTTGCGTGCCCGCACGCCGCGCGCGTTGTTCAGGCTGCGAATCTCCAGCGTTTCCTCGCGCTGCTTGCCGCCGCGCCCAAGTCCCTCGATACGCACACTGCGGGTGTAAGCAGCAGCGCCGGCCAGGCTGTCCTTGTCCTGCAGATCGATCAGCATCAAACCGCGCCCGCCGTTGCTCATGAGTTTTAACTCGCTGATCTCGAAGCAGAGGATCCGTCCGCCGGTCGAAACACAAGCCACATGGGTCGCCGGCAACAGGCGTGCCGTGCCGCCGCCGGCTGCCACCACCGACGGTCGGCACATCGTCTCGGGCGCATTGCAGGTGACGAATGCCTTGCCTGCCTTGAGTCTGGAAATCATGTCATCCACGGTCGCCATAAAGCCATAGCCAGCCGAACTGCTGAGCAAAAGGCGGGCATCTCCCGGCCCGGCAAAATAATACAGCAATTGGGTACCGGTCTCTAACTCAAGCAAGCTGGTGATGGGCGCCCCGTCGCCACGCCCGCCCGGCAGTTGCGCCACAGGCACCGAGTAGATGCGTCCGTTGCTGCCAAAGGCGAGCAGCATATCGATGGTTCGACATTCAAAGGTGGCATACAGGCCGTCACCTGCCTTGAAGACAAAACTCGCGGCCTCATGCCCCTGCCCTTTTTGCACGCGCACCCAGCCCTTTTCGCTCACGACTACCGTCACCGGCTCGTCGACGACCCGGACCTCAAGAACAGCCTTCTTCTCAGCCTGAATCAGCGTACGACGTGGATCGGAAAAGGTCTTGGCGTCACTCTCGATTTCCTTGATCATGAGGCGTCGCAGTGCCGCCGGGCTGGCCAGAATCTCCTGCAGCTTTTCCTGCTCCTGGCGCAATGCGGAGAGTTCCTGCTCGATCTTGATGGCTTCGAGCCGGGCTAACTGGCGCAGCCGAATTTCCAGAATATCCTCGGCTTGGCGCTCCGACAAATTGAAGCGCGCAACCAGAGCAGGTTTGGGCTCATCCGACTGGCGAATCAGCGCAATAACCTCGTCAATATTGAGCAGGACCGTCTGGCGACCTTGCAGAATATGAATACGGTCAAGCACCTTGGTCAGCCTGTGCTTTGAGCGGCGCTCGACCGTGATCTGGCGGAACTCGGTCCACTCGAACAACATCTGCCGCAATGACTTCTGGGTCGGTCGGCCATCCAGCCCGACTGCAGTCAGGTTGACTGGCGACGATGTCTCCAGACTGGTGTGGGCCAGCAGCGTGGTGATGAGTTCCTGCTGCTCTATCCTGCTGGTCTTGGGCTCGCACACCAGACGCACGGCCGCGTCTTTGCTGGACTCATCGCGCACCCCGTCGAGTACCGCCAGCAGCGTCGCCTTCTGCTGGTTTTGTTCCTGCGACACGGCCTTCTTGCCGGCCTTCACTTTGGGATTCGTCAGTTCTTCAATCTCTTCCAGCACGCGCTGCGTACTGACGCCCGGCGGCAACTCGGTCACCACCAGTTGCCACTGCCCGCGCGCCAACTCCTCGATCTTCCAGCGCGCGCGAACTTTGAGCGAACCACGCCCGGTCCGATAAGCCTCCGAGATCTCCGACGCTGTGCTGGTGATCTGCCCGCCACCGGGATAGTCCGGAGCCGGAATCAGTTCCAGCAATTCTTCCTGCGTGAGCTTGGGGTTCTTGATCAGAGCGATGCAGGCATTGGCAACTTCGCGCAAGTTGTGACTAGGTATCTCGGTTGCCAAGCCCACGGCAATGCCGCTGGCGCCGTTGAGCAGGTTAAACGGCAAGCGCGCCGGCAATTGACTGGGCTCTTCCGTAGAACCATCGTAATTGGGAGCGAAGTCAACCGTGCCCTCGTCGATTTCATCCAGCAGCAAACTCGTGATCTTTGCCAGCCTGGCCTCGGTATAACGCATGGCGGCGGCGCCGTCTCCGTCCCTCGATCCAAAGTTGCCCTGGCCGTCGATCAGCGGATAGCGCTGGCTGAAGTCCTGCGCCATGCGCACCAGCGCCTCGTAAGCCGCCTGATCTCCATGCGGATGAAAGCGGCCCAGAACGTCACCCACAACGCGCGCGCACTTGACCGGTTTGGCGCCGCTGTTGCCATTGGGACCGCCAAAACTCAGGCCCATGCGCGACATCGAATACAAAATGCGCCGCTGCACCGGCTTCTGGCCATCGCAGACGTCCGGCAAAGCGCGTCCCTTGACAACACTCAGCGCGTATTCAAGGTAAGCCCGCTGCGCGTAAGTAGCCAGATTGAGCTGGCTGTCGTCGTCGGCAGGAGCCGGTGCGAGATCAAGAGTGGCTTGGTCGGTCATTTTTGGAACTCGTAGTTCGTTGCGGCTAGAGCTTTGGCGTGCGGAGGCAACGGCGATAACCCATGGTGCGCCTTCCTCATACTGGAGTACCAGAAATCGTCAGTCGCCCCATGAGTCATCACCTTGCTGTGCGTGGGAATATTCTCACTAGGCATGCTGTGGACCGGCGAAGCGGTTGGGTTGGGTGGACGCCGATTTCTGGTACTCCAGCATGAGGAGGCCGCCCAACCCAGCCACTTCGCCGCGCATACAACAAACATACCAGTCAATTCGCCACCATTTACACATCGATTTCCACAGAATCCCCATGGAGTTCCATCAGTTCACGCCGAGCTGCTGCTTCACCCTTGCCCATGAGTTTGGTAATCAAGGCTTCGGTGGCAGCAAAGTCGATGTCACCAAGCGCCACCGGCAACAAGCGACGCGTGTCGGGATTCAGCGTGGTTTCCCAAAGCTGGGTTGCATTCATCTCGCCCAGACCCTTGAAGCGGCTGATGCTCCAGGCGGTCTCGCGCACACCTTCCTTGCGCAACTTGTCAAGAATCGCTGTCAGTTCGCCCTCGTCCAGTGCGTAGGCCTTGGAGGCCGGCTTCTTGCCACGCGCCGGAGCATCCACCCGAAACAGCGGCGGCCGCGCCACAAACACATGGCCGGCCTCGATCAATTTGGGGAAATGCCTGAAGAACAGGGTCAGCAGCAAGACCTGGATGTGCGAGCCATCGACATCGGCGTCCGACAGAATGCAGACCTTGCCGTAACGCAGTCCGCTTAAATCCGGTGTGTCATTCGGACCATGCGGATCAACACCGATGGCCACCGCAATATCGTGAATTTCGGTGTTGGCAAACAAACGATCCCGCTCGACTTCCCAGGTATTGAGCACCTTGCCACGCAGAGGCAGAATGGCCTGACTCTCCTTGTCGCGCCCCATCTTGGCGCTGCCACCGGCTGAGTCGCCTTCGACCAGAAAGACCTCGTTGTGCGCCAGATCACGACTTTCGCAATCGGTCAATTTTCCCGGCAATACGGCGACACCGGAACCCTTGCGCTTCTCGACTTTTTGACCCGCCTTCTGCCGCGTCTGGGCGGCCTTGATCGCCAGTTCGGCGAGCTTCTTGCCATACTCAACGTCCTGGTTCAGCCACAGTTCCAGGCTGGGACGGACAAAGCTCGATACCAGTCGGACCGCGTCGCGCGAGTTCAGACGCTCCTTGATCTGCCCCTGAAACTGGGGATCCAGCACCTTGGCGGACAAGACGTAGCTGGCACGCGCGAAAACATCTTCCGGCAACAACTTGACGCCCTTGGGTAACAAGGAGTGGAGTTCGATAAAACTCTTGACTGCAGTGAACAGACCGTCGCGCAGCCCGCTTTCATGGGTGCCGCCGTCGTGCGTCGGGATCAGTTTGTCGTAACTTTCGCGCACCGGTTGCCCGTCGTCCGTAAAGGCAACACACCAGGCGGCACCT
>CAITQH010000125.1 GCA_903894475.1 uncultured beta proteobacterium | reverse complement strand
CAAATTGTTGGCGCAGTAGCTGCATGTGATGTCTTATTTTGCCAATCTTGGTACTATCCATCTGGGCTGACCCTTCTTCTGAAACTGGTTGCTGTCTTTGAACAACTTCAGCTTAGCATCAAAGGGTTTGGTCAGTCCAATCACTTTTTTAGTGCCGCGCCCTTAAGGTAGTGCCATGAGGGTCAGACACCAATTTCGCTGCGGCACACCGTGCCGCACACTGCGGGCGAGCCGAAGGCTCGGCGAATTTGGGCTCTGACCCCAAAAACTCCTACGCTGAGTGCCCCAGCGGCCTGATCCACCCGGATTGGTGAGCGCAGATTGGTTTGTCGTCATAGTGGTTGAGAATCTTGGTGACGAACAGCTTATCGACTGGCCTTCGCCATCGCTTCGGTGATGCGCACCGTCTCGACGCTGACCGTGGTCACGCGTTGCAACAGGTCAATCACTTTTTCCTTGTAATCACAGAAGCTGTAAGTGTCGAACTTCTCGCGGATGGTCGGGTCTTTCGGTTTCTTCTCCTTGTACTGGTCCAGCACCCACTCCAGCGCGCTGCGGTTGCCGAGTTTGTAAGTCCAGGCCGCTGCGGGAATGCCACGCAGCGTGGTCTCGCTGTCGAGCGCGATGCTGCCGACAGTGGTGTCGGCACGCAGCAGGGCGTTGGGTGACAGACCGGCGGCGCGCGCCTTGGCGTCAGGCGTGTCGGTGCGCGACAGCGTGAACGGCGCCACCTGCTCATAGCCGATGTGCAAATGCATCAGCGCCTCACCCCAGGCCGCCCATTGCCAGAAGTCGGCATAGAACGGGATGCGTGGAAATTCGCGCTTGAGGTTTTGCGCGTACTTGTCGCGGTACAGCGGGTCATGCAGCACGGCGTAGCAGTAGTGGAAGATCGCTTCTTTGCTGATGGCTTTTGCCGACCATGGCTTGTCATCGCGGGCGCACCAGTTGTCATTGCGGGCTTGACCCGCAATCCATGGATCCCGGATCGGGTCCGGGATGACAACTCCACTGTCTCGCTGTCCTGACCAAGCAGTGCCGCACGGTAATGCTGCCGGAACTGTTTGAGCGCCCAGTCGGTGATGTTGTCTTGCCGAGTTCCCGCCTCGTCGTACCTGTAAAGCGACAGCACACGCGAATCTCCAATGAAATGAAAATCACATGCCCTATCTGTAGCGAGACAGCGAAAATCTCCAGCAGCTGGCATGGCGATCAATGAATTTGCCGCGCGACACATTGCTGGCAGTTGACCCAACTCGTCAATCATTAAGTCAGACTGGTACAGGTAGTTGCTGAAATACGGACGGTATGCGTACCGCACGATCTGCGATCGATTGAAAGGCTCGCGCTGGCCGCGAGTAAGCTTTACCTTGAGATTCCGAGACCACTTGATGATTGTGTCGTGTGACTTAGCGCCCTGAACGTGCTTGTCGTAATGTGCGATGAAGAATCCCGTCTTGTCAGCGAGGCGGTCAGCCGCTTCATCAGTTACCCAGCCATCGCGTGCCGTGTTGATACCGTTGCCGAAAAGCTTGAAATTCGCCCGCTCCTTGGCCGCTGTTTTCGCTGCCTTGGTCTCCTTGCTCGCCAGTGGTAGCAGCGTATCGAAGTCGTTCCCCGAAAGGTTAATCCAGTTATTGTTTGAGTCCGGTTTGATCAGTTCAAATTGCCGATCTCGAAGCGGGCGACTACTTACAAAGCTGAGCTTCTCATCCGCCTTGGCGTAATCGCGCACTGCTTCATACATGATCTTGCAACCGTGGTCATCCGCCTTCTTGACGCAAAACCAGATCGCTATGCCGACACGTATCTGGTCATGAAAAATGTTGCCTCCTTCTTTGCGTCTCCGCTCGCCACTGGTGCGCGCGTTGCCTTTCAAGTCCACGACCCAGACCTCATTGAACTCACGCGCGACCACCTTTCGCAATCCGTCGGCTTCCTTCGCGTCGATGAAATTGTTATTGGTCACAAAGGCGATTACGCCGTTGTCGCTGAGCCGGTCACTGCTCCAGCGGAAGAAGCGGCGATACATGTCGTAACCCTTGGTCTTCTGCGCCGTGCTCTCGGCAATATAGGTCTGCTTGATGCGCGCGTCGATCTGCGGGTATTCGCGGTTCTTGTTGTTGTCGTTCTCATTGGCCTGGTTCGCGTTATAGGGCGGGTTGCCGATGACGACGCTGATCCTGCGGCTGTTCTGGCGCTTGATACGTGCCACGTTTTCTTCGGAGACGCTGCCAAACAGGTCGGCACTGACCCCGCGCGCTGCGGTGTGCAGGCCGACGTTGTCCAGCGTATCGACAAAGCACAGGTTCGGGAATTCCTCGTAGCCGCCGGTGATGGCGGCATAGGTGGCTTCGATGTTCAGGTTCGCCACGTAATAGGGCAGGATGGCTACCTCGTTGGCGTGCAGTTCGTGCTGGTACTTGTGCCCCAGCTTCTTGGGCTGGCCACGAAAATGCTCCAGCAACTCGCAGATGAAAGTTCCGGTGCCGGTGGCCGGGTCCAGGATGTCCACGTCCCGGTCGATCAGGTTCTTGCCGAAGTGCTTCTCACACAACCAGTCGGCACCGTCGATCATGAAACGCACGATCTCGTTCGGGGTGTAAACCACGCCCAGCCGGTCGGCCGCCTTGGCGTTGTAGACCTTGTAAAAGTTCTCGTAGATGACTTTCAGAAAGGTCTGCTTCTCGCTGTGGCTGCTGATCTGCGCGGCGGCGGCGCGGATGGCGGCGTAATAGGTCTCGAGGCCCTTGAGCGTGTCTTTCTTCAGGCTGCCGGTAAAGAACTCGGCCTCCAGCGCGTAGAGCTCGCGTGCGACGTTGTTGTGCTGGTGAAAGTCGGAGTCGTCAAACACCTTGGCAAAGATTTCTTCGGTCAGGATGTGCTGGATCAGCATCTCGCGCACGTCGGCCTCTGCCAGGCCGGGGTTGATGGCCTCCTGCGCATGCAGCAGAAACTTTTCCTCGGCAGCGCGAAAGCCGGGGTTGCGCTCATGCTCGCGCTCGATCATCTGGCGCAGCGCCAGCAGCACCGCCGGCAGGTCGGTCTTGAACTGCTCGACTGCTGCGCGAAAGCCCGCGATCTCGGGCCGCTCGAAGCCGAAGAACAACTTCAGCAATTTCGCCAGCGCCTGCGTGTCCGTCATGTCGCAGCGCAGCACTTCATTCTTGTTTTGCCAGAGCACGGCGATGGCGTCGTCGCTGAAGATGATGTTGTCCTGCGGGTAGCCGCGCCGGAACTTCTTGCTTATCTCGTCGTCCAGATCGTCCGCCGCGTCCTTGGCCTCCCAGTAGCCCAGCGGCATGCGCAGTTCATGCAAGAGCGCGCCATCGACATTGATGTTGCTTTTGGTGGCGGTCTTGAGCGGGTACTCGGCCAGAAAGATCAGGTCCTGCTGGCGGCCCCAGTTCTTTAGCAAATCCTTGAACGCCTCGCGCACAATGGTTTCGCGCTGGCTGCCGCTGACCTTTTTGATGATGTCAAGCTGCTTGAGGTAGTCGTTGATGAGGATTTGGCTCATGGTGCCGCCTTGGATTTGGTCAGATTGGCTATTCCTACGGATGAAGTTGGCTGGCTTGCCTTGCGCCGGATCATCAGTTCTTGAAGCGCCGCAGTCGGGCTGGCCGGCTCTTTGCAGGCCGCCACAAACGACTGAAAGGCCTCCGGAGACAAGACCTCGTCTGGCGACGTAATGCGAAGATTGATGCGGGCAGCCCGAGTGGTATTGATGGCAGACGGCATAGAGTGACCCCTGAATGCCACCGATTGTGCGTCAAAACGACACGCCCTCAACACAGCAGGCCGTCCGCTGGGCTTGCACGCCGCTCACGCCTTCTGAAGGCGCTTCGTCTTGGTCCGCTTGCTCACCCCGAGCGCGAGCGCGGCCTGGTCAACCCGGGCAGCGAGTGCCTTCTCACGCACACGAGCGATGTCTTCATCGCTGAAGGGACCGTTCACGCCGGAGATGGCGGCCAGCTTCATGCCGTGCTTGAGTCCAAGCTGGTAGATTTCGCGGACCTTTTCCCACTCAATGGCGCGACCCACGGTGAAGTTTTCAAAGCGACCCTCCAGCGCCAGCACGATGGTCTCCGCCAGGCAGGCATAGGCCACACCTTTGGGCAAGCCGATGTTCTTCATGTGCACCTCGCCCGGCAGCTGAATTTCGCCCGACTCGATCACCAGCACATCGGGTCGTTTGGCGACTTCCTCTGCGGGCAGGTCGAGTGGGCGCGCAACGTCGGTGATGACGCAGCCGGGCTTGACCTGCATGATGTCGAGCACCTTCTTGCCGGCACCGGAGGTTGCTGTGACGATCATGTCCATGGCGGCAATGTCCTTGTCGGCGCGCGCTGCCAGAAACAATCGGGCGTCCGGTGTTTCCTGCAGAATCGACTCCTTCAGCGCCAGCAGCTTGGCGGTCTCCGGCGAAACCAGGTACACCTGCTCGGCCGCCTTGGCCATCAGGCGTGCGCAGACCGAGCCGATGGCCCCCGTGGCGCCAATCACCATGGCCTTGAACTTGACACGTTCCCTGCCCTTGGGTGCCGGCAGCAAGCGCATGCGCGCCAGGGCGTCGTGCGCTGCCCATAGCGCGCCCGAGGCACTGTAGCTGTTGCCCGTGGTGATGGGCAATGGCGAGCGTCTGGCGACCGAAACACCGGCATCACCCACGACCTTGGTGAAGGCGCCCAGCCCCATGATCTGCGCGCCCAGGCGCCGCGCCATGGCAGCCGCATCGAGCAGACGCCGGTAGGTGAACTCGGGACTGTGCTGCATGATTTCCCGGGGCGTGCCACCAACCGAAATCAGCCATCCTTCGGCTTCGACGCCAGTGGGCGAACGGATGCCACTGATGCGCGAATAGACAAAGGGCGGCGCATAAGCCATGATTTTTTCGAGCGTGTTCATGAGCACCGGGGGCGATACCTGCGACAACAACTCAATCGGCTTGACTTTCTTGAAATACTCCTGTGACAAGGGGTGGATGACAAACGCAAAGCGATTCACGCGCTTGAAGCCGTTCGGGTAGATGATGCGCGGCGCCAGTTGCTCGCCGGTGATGATTTCCAGGTAGTCGTCCTGCTGGATCGCCTCAGGTGCCTTGCCAGTGGCGGCCGCAATCATGGCATCGAGCAGGTAGGGCCCGACGACCCGGCTCTTGATGACGGGCGAGCCGTCGATCACCAGATGAACGCCCTTGTCCCTGAGTTGGGTGATGCGCTGCTCGCTGGCGGTCGAGGTGATGATGGTCTTGCCGGCCAGTTCCTCAAGTCCGAAGTCGTCGAGCTCCGTCAGGGTGGCGACAATCACGCTCGCCTTGTGCATCGCCTTGCGCAGCAGAAAGCGGGTCCAGTCCCTGAGCGCTCCATCGGCCACGAGCTCAGGCAGTGTCCAATCCCTGACGTAGTGCGCGCCGGTGCCGTACAACTGCAGTGCCCCCGTGGAGGTCAGCAGTTTGGGCACGCCAAGCTGCAACAGCGGGTCGGCAAACATCAGGTTGTCGGTGTGCTCTGCCAGCGCCAACGCAAGCTTGTAGTTCTTCAAGCCCGAAAAGAAAAGAACACGCGCGTTGTTGAAATAGCTGCCCAGTTCAGCCTGAGCATGTCGCAGCGCCCATTCCTGGAGCATCTCCTCAAGCTTGGCGCCGTCGGTGACCGGCACCTTCGATACCAGAGCCCTCAGCCGTTCGCTGTTCTTCTCGACATAGTGGTGCGCGCCAGCCTCGTAGTGATCCTTGATCACGCCCAGGCCAATCACGTCCGCGCGCGGCTCCCAGGACTTGAGCAGTCTGGCTGCCTTGGCAATGCTGCCATTGGTGCCGACGCGATGGACGGCGATCTGTTGCCCAAGGAAGGGCGTATTGAATTTGAAGTCCTGGTCACTGGCACCCAGGCTGATCCCGACAACCGTCTTCATGATGACCGCAATTTGGAGTGATGCAACTAATAGAATTCTTCTACGAGATGCATCATTGGAACCTCGAATGGCTCAAACAGTTGTCATTTAACAAGAAGGAACGCTTCCATGGCTGCGAATACCCTGACTGAAGTCGCGCGCAAGCTGGGTCTGTCAAGCATGATGCGCCTGGCAGGTGTGGCGACACGACTGCTCCCGATTCCGCAGCCCACCATGATGGTGGGGCCAGGTGCCAGCGAGCGCCTGGGTCAGGCCAT
>CAITQH010000124.1 GCA_903894475.1 uncultured beta proteobacterium | reverse complement strand
TGCTGCCCTGGCACGTGGCAACCAATACGGGGCCGCGATCCGCACCTGGCAGCTTCGCGGCTTGCTGCGACAAACGACAGGCGATGCCTGCCCGCGCCTATCTTTGCGCGTGTGGCTGGCGCTGCTGGGTTACTGGCTGCATGAGGATGCCGAAATACGCCATGCCCCCAACATGGGGGAACTGTTGACGCCCGACGCATTCGGGGCGCGTGTCGGTGATGGTGGCACGCCAGCGCATGTGATGCTATTTGATGCCTGCGACTTTGATGATGTGGCGATCAACGGCTGGCCAGAATACCCCGACAACGAAACGTGACAGGCGACCGGCCCGAAACTGCAAGGTACTCCCGGCGGTTTTGCACCGGGGGTGAATTCGGCGGCGCAGCCTGGCTACATGCGGCACGCACATAAGGGGGTTGTATGCCTGGCCACGTGCCCAGCTTTGCAGAGTGGGGGCAGGCCGAATATTTGACGGTGCCCCCGTTTTCGCAAACCATGCCCCCGAAATTGCCCCCATGTATCCCCGGAACGTGGCATACTCTGCCGGACGCTATCGCACGACATAAAGCAGGTTTTCAGAGGGAAAAAGAAAAAGGCCGGAAGGTTTTGAACCTTATCGGCCTTGGCAGTGGTGCCCGGAGCCGGACTCGAACCGGCACTTCTTTCGAAACCAGATTTTGAGTCTGGCGCGTCTACCAATTTCGCCACCCGGGCAGCGGGGTAAGGCGCGAATTATGGCACAGTGTGGGGTATGAAATACCCAACGATTGAAGATTCCATCGGAAAAACCCCGCTCGTCAGATTGCAACGCATTGGAGCTGACGACAACGCCACGCGCGGCAATGTGATCCTGGGCAAACTCGAGGGCAACAACCCGGCTGGTTCGGTGAAAGATCGCCCCGCTTTGTCGATGATCCGCCGGGCCCAGGAGCGCGGTGACATCAAGCCGGGTGACACCCTGATTGAGGCAACATCCGGCAACACCGGCATCGCGTTGGCCATGACCGCTGCCATCAAGGGATACCGCATGATTCTGATCATGCCTGAAGACCTGTCGATCGAGCGCGCGCAGACCATGAAGGCGTTTGGTGCCGAGTTGATTCTGACGCCCAAGAGCGGCGGCATCGAGTACGCGCGCGATCTGGCCGAGCAGATGCGCCGTGAGGGCAAGGGCTTTGTGCTGGACCAGTTTGCCAATGGCGACAATCCGCGCATCCATTTCGAGACCACCGGCCCCGAAATCTGGGCTGACACCAAAGGGCACGTCACGCACTTTGTCAGCGCCATGGGCACCACCGGCACCATCACCGGCGTTTCGCAATTCCTCAAGCAAAAGAACCCGGCGGTGCGGGTCATCGGTGTGCAGCCGATGGAGGGTTCGCGTATTCCGGGCATACGCAAGTGGCCGCAGGAATACCTGCCCAAGATCTACGACCCCAGCCACGTCGATGAGCTGATGTATGTGAGCCAGGAGACGGCCGAAGACATGTGCCGGCGCCTGGCCCGCGAGGAAGGCATCTTTGCCGGTATCTCCGCTGCGGGCGCCTGCTGGGTGGCACAGGAGATAGCCCGGCGCGAAAGCAATGCAACGATTGTGTTTGTGGTCTGCGACCGCGGCGACCGTTACCTCTCCACTGGCGTCTTTCCGGCATGAGCAGCGCATTTCGCTTCTGCCCGCAATGCGCTGCGCCGCTGGAGTTGGTGACGCTGGCCGAAGACGGTGGCGCCAAAGAGCGCCTGCGCTGTGTGGCCTGCGGCTATACCCACTGGAACAACCCGACACCGGTGCTGGCCGCCATCATCGAGTACCAGGGCAAGGTTTTGCTGGCACAAAATGCCGCCTGGCCCGGCAAGATGTTTGCCCTGATCACCGGTTTCATGGAAGCCGGGGAGACACCACAGGATGGCATGGCGCGTGAAATCATGGAAGAAACCGCCCTGACCACACATGAGTTGAATCTGATTGGTGTTTATGATTTTCAGCGAATGAACCAGATCATCATCGCGTACCACGCGGTTTGCGATGGCGAGGTGAAGCTGTCACCGGAGTTGGTCGATTACCGCTTGTTTGCGCTGGAAGATGTGAAATGCTGGCGTGCTGGCACCGGTCAGGCCTTGGCACAATGGCTGCGTTCACGCGGGCATGAGCCGCAGTTTGTGGACTTCCCAAAGCGGAGCTGATCCGGGGTCTTTAGAATTCAACCCATTCCAAGGAAATTTGATGCAAATTGACCGAGAACTCGACGCCCGTGGCCTGAACTGCCCGCTGCCTATCCTGAAGGCGAAAAAGGCACTCAACGACATGCAAAGCGGCCAGACACTGCGCGTCATGGCGACCGACCCTGGATCCGTGCGGGACTTTCAGGCCTTCGCCAAACAGACCGGCAATGAATTGCTGGAGCAGCAGACCATTGGTCTGGAGTTTTACCACCTCATGCGCCGCCGCTAGGGCGGGGCTTCAGCCCAGACGCGCGAGCTGATCGCTGAGTTTGGCCAGCGTCGCCTCAAAGTCAGCTACGCGCTTGCGCTCCTGAGCAATCACCGCCGGCGGCGCTTTGGCAACAAAGGATTCGTTGCCCAGTTTCCCCAGGGCCTTGGTAATTTCGCCTTGCAGACGCGCGGCCTCCTTGCCCAAGCGGATCTTCTCGGCAGCAACATCGATTTCCATGTGCAGGCAGATGCGCGCACCGCCCACGACCGCAACAGGTGCCGCTTGCGCAGCGGCGGACCAGGACGCATCGTCTTCAAAGACACGCACTTCGCTGAGCTTGGCCAAAGCCTGAAGCAGAGGCGCAGACTGCTGCAGAAAAGCCGCTTCACTGGCCTGACCAGCAATCACAAAGAGCGGTATCCGGGTCGCCGGTGAAACGCTCATCTCGCCGCGCAGATTGCGGCAGGCATCGACCAGCGTTTTGAGTTTGCCAACGTGTGCAAGGGCGGCCTCGTCAATCCGCTCCGGCTGTGCCTGCGGGTAGGCAGCGATGGAGATCGATTCACCGCTGCGGCCGGCGACAGGTGCCACTTTTTGCCACAGTTCCTCTGTCACAAAGGGAATCAGCGGATGTGCCAGACGCAGCAAGGTTTCCAGCGTGCGAATCAGGGTACGGCGCGTAGCCCGCTGCTGCGCTGCTTCGCCGCGCTGCAACTGAACCTTGGCGATTTCCAGATACCAGTCGCAGAACTCGTTCCAGGCAAAGTCATAAATCGTGTTCGCCACATTGTCCAGGCGGTACTCGGCAAAGCCGGTGGCCACATCGGCTTCGGCGCGCTGCAGCAGCGAGACGATCCAGCGGTCGGCCGCGCTGAATTCAAGGTAGCCGTGGGCGCTGCCGCCCACTGCACATTCTTCCTTGGTGTGCTCGCGCAAGCCGCAGTCCTGGCCCTCGCAGTTCATCAGCACAAAGCGGCTGGCGTTCCACAGCTTGTTGCAGAAATTGCGGTAACCCTCGCAGCGCTTGGCGTCGAAGTTGATGCTGCGTCCGAGCGAAGCCAGCGAGGCAAAGGTAAAGCGCAGTGCATCGGCACCAAAGGCGGGAATGCCGGTGGGGAATTCTTTTTCCGTGTTCTTGCGCACTTGCGGCGCGGTCTCGGGCTTGCGCAGCCCTTCGCAACGCTTCACCAGCAACTCGGGCAGCGCGATGCCATCAATCAGGTCCACCGGGTCAAGCACATTGCCCTCGGACTTGCTCATCTTGTGGCCCTGTGCATCGCGCACCAGGCCATGGATGTAAACGTGCCTGAACGGCACCTGCCCGGTGAAGTGCGTGGTCATCATGATCATGCGCGCGACCCAGAAGAAGATGATGTCGTAGCCGGTGATCAGAACGCTCGAGGGCAGGTACAGGTTGTAGTCGCTCAGGGAATTTTCCGACGGGCCGCCCCTAGGCTCCCGTAGGGCGGCGGAGCCAAAATTGGCCCCCTCGGGGGGCAGCGCAGCAGACGCAGTCGCAAGCGTGGGGGCAATATCAGGCCAACCCATTGTGGAAAAAGGCACCAATGCCGAGGAGTACCAGGTGTCCAGAACATCCTCATCACGCCTGAGCTTCTTGCCGGGCGCCTGTGTCTGGGCTTCGGCTTCATCGCGCGCCACATAGACCTTGCCGTCTTCGTCGTACCAGGCCGGGATCTGATGGCCCCACCAGAGTTGGCGGCTGATGCACCAGTCCTGGATGTTGTTCATCCACTGGTTGTAGGTGTTGACCCAGTTCTCCGGCACAAACTTCACTGCCCCGGATTGAACGGCATCGATGGCCTTTTGCGCGATAGATCGGCTATCGAAGGCTGGGCAATTCTCCGACGGGCCGCCCCTAGGCTCCCGTAGGGCGGCGGAGCCAAAATTAGCCCCCTCGGGGGGCAGCGAACCACGCGAAGCGGGGAGCGTGGGGGTCTTGTTCATCGCTACAAACCACTGGTCCGTCAGCATGGGCTCGATGATCTGGCCGGTGCGGCCGCAGCGCGGCACCATCAGTTTGTGTTTCTTGACTTCGACCAGCAAGCCCAGCGCTTCGAGGTCGGCCACCACCTTCTTGCGTGCCACAAAACGGTCCAGGCCCAGATAGGCAGCGGGTGCCTGGTCGTTGATCTTGGCATCCAGCGTCAGCACGCCAATGATGGGCAGCTTGTGTCGCTGACCGACGGCGTAATCGTTCTGGTCATGTGCTGGCGTCACCTTCACCACGCCCGTGCCAAAAGCCTTGTCCACATAGTCGTCGGCGATCACGGGAATGGTTCGATTGCACAAAGGCAGGGTGACATGCTTGCCAAGCAGGTGTACATAGCGCTCATCCTCGGGGTGCACCATGACGGCCACGTCGCCCAGCATGGTCTCCGGCCGCGTTGTGGCCACCACCAGACCTGCGGCCATCTCTCCATTAACGAGTTGCGGGCCATCGGTGAATGGATAGCGGATGTGCCACAAAAAGCCGTTTTCCTCTTCGTTTTCGACTTCGAGGTCGCTGACGGCGCTCATCAGCACCGGGTCCCAGTTGACCAGGCGCTTGCCGCGGTAGATCAG
>CAITQH010000123.1 GCA_903894475.1 uncultured beta proteobacterium | reverse complement strand
TGGTCGTATGCGGGTCTAGAAAGTTTCGAATTGACCGCCAGTTTGCAGTCATCCGGATATCGGTGTCCGCCATGAGCCAATCGCACGATATTGCATTGATAACACTTGCGCGCAGGTGAGTGCCTCCGATATCGGTAGCGTGGTTCTGCTATCAGGTGCGAACATCCCGGATATCGAGATTGCTCCGGCATCGTTAGGGCAACGAACGGGTCCTGCACACCGATTGCTTGCAGGACTTGGCAAAGTTGGACCATGGCAAGAGAGAAGGACCCAGCCCGCGACATTTCTGTCCGCCTGTGCTACCCAAGTTTTGGTCGTGACAGCAGTATCTATCTGTCAGTGATGCAACATTTTGACAGGACGCTCAATCGGCCAAAGCCTGAGTTCTTGCCCGCAAGGGACGTGTTGCATCACGGAGAACTCAGACTTTGGCTCTTTGCTCTTCGGACTCAGATACATGATCTAGCGGGTTTTGGAGTGGCATGGGGTAGCGCAGCAAGCCGAGAGGCCAGTAGCGAGTGCACCGTTCCTACAACGTTCTTGCATGTGTTGAATCTGCCCAAAGAAGGTGAAAGGGCAACCGGGGGTTTGTGTTGGGTGTCCGTGGGTTCAAGTCCTGCTGTTAGCGGCCAACATGGAGTAGACCGGTCAGACGCCAATAGCGGCGGAAAGCTACTCAGTCACGCGGTGCATTTGCCGGCGTGACCCACGGGGATACTCAGTTGGCTCCGGGGGAATCAAGCCTGACCTGTTCTGATGAACGGGTTAGGCAGGTTTTTGCCACAAGAAGCCTAGTCCAACCCAAGGAATCATTCGTCCACTATTTTCGACTTGCCCGGCGAGAAGCCGCTCAAGTCTGAAAACTCCGGCTACGGGGTGGACGACCATGTGTTTTTCCACCACGAGAAGCTCGGGCCGAAGTCCGGGCGCGTGATATGCCGTGGTCTGGACGGCTGCACGGTTGAGGACGAGGCCAAGGGCCGGCATCAGGTCCACTGGCACCGGGTTCTGGGGTTGAAGTCTCGCCCGTCGTACCCGGCGACCGTTGTGGACCGGGGGACTGGTGGAGCCATTCTGCAGCGACAGGACGGGCGCAGGATGTTCGTGGCTGGTGAGCTACCCATTGCTGAAATGCCGTCGAACACGCCGCTGTCTGGCCTGCACGATAGGGCTCGCATGGCGAAGGCTTTGCAGTTCTCGAAGCTGGACGCGATGGTCGGCAGCATCAGGGCTCGCCCTGCGCTGGCTGCGCCTGACCGGGCGATGCCGCTGATGAGTCGGTCGGTGCCGGCGCTGTTGAAGGCGACTGGTCCGCACCATGGCAATGACAGCCATGATGAGCGCGGCAGGTTCTCTCGGACGCCACAGGTTCGGCTTGAGAAGAGAGGGCTGCGTGAGTTGTACGACCGAACCATGAAGAACGGTTTGGCTGGCGATGAGGCTCCGCTCGTTCGCATAACGGCTGACGACCTGACTGCCATCCTTGCTCGTGGCCCCGGTGTGCTGGCTCCAGATGGTTCAATAATTGTTCACGGTGCCACGTTAAAGCGCGCCACTGGCACAAAACGTGGTCACGGAATGCTCAAGGTGATTTGGAAGCATGGACAGAAGTCAGGCGAACCCGAGGATGCGAGGGTAACAAGAAGCGATGTTCTTGCCTTGCCGGAGGTTATTCGAGGCGCTCCTGTCTCGATTGACCATAACGCAATCGGGGAGCCGACTCAGTGGAATTGGCACCGCACTCGGCATGACGGCAAGACGGTCATCTATGGCGCTTCACGATTCGCCGGACAGGACGATGCTCATGTGGTGACGATTTATGTCCAAACCCGGACGTAGAAAAGCGACCCAATTCTCAAAGGCGAGGGGGATACCCGCCTTTGGATACCTGGCAACAAACTTTCACTCGTTTTATTGTCGGTCGGATCGCTCAAGTGCAATTATGCCAATCCAACCGCCAAAGTCAACCAACCATGCTCTTTGACACCAACCATGCTCTTTGACCTGACCGCCATTGACGATGACGCTGCCAATCACTCTCTGGAGTGCATGTGCAAGTCCCTGGCCGAGCCCGGCGCGGCCGACGACGCCATCTGGGCGCTGCACGAGTCGCCGTACCTGGAACGAACCCTGACTGCTCACTACAAATGAAGTAGGTGGATCGGGGGGCACCTCGAGTGCGGACATAGGTGCCGTTGGTACCAAGGGTGACACATCTCGCCTTGATCCCGGTCCGACTCTTAGTTTACCGCCAACGGTCGAAAGCTATGACGTGATGGTCGAGCCAGATTACCGCTTTTCAACATCAGGATTAGGGTTGGCTCGGTACTGGTCTACTGATGTAAGTGCAGGCAGCAAAAACCGACGGGGAAAGGATAAAAGGTCCTGTGGAAAACATCCGGCTCGCGCCGCCTGCTACAGCCTAAGCTGGCGTGGTGCTGAACGTCCGAAACGCCGAGTCGCAATGTCCCACAGGGAAATCGATGATATCAAGCCACAGTTAGGAATGCAATTCCTAACCTCCATGCTCATTGAAAGCCATTTATGTCGTGATCTGTGCTTCCCCTATTCAAGAAGAGCATGAGAAAGGCAACCGTATGTGCTGCGGGCGACTTTTGTGGCCTGACCCCGCAGCTACCGGGCTCGGACCTTTCAGTCGGTATCGAGTCGGGCGGGCCGCCAGCCTCAATTATGCCAAGCCAATCGCAAAAGTAAAAGCACTCTGCACCTGGTCGTGACTCCACGATAGATGGTGCGTCGGGGATAGGGCGAAGTAGTTGATCGGCCGAATCCCCCTGCTGCCGTGGACCCGGCAGGGCAGTTCCCCGGCGCACCTACCAACTCTCAAGGTACGCCATGTCCCATCTTCAAATTGTCCAAATCGGCTCTGACGGCGAGCCGCGCGCCTCTACCGAGGCCATTGCTCTCGGGTACAAGAACTCACATGAATCCGTCATGAGGTTGGTTGGCCGTTACAAAGCCCAACTTGAGACGTTTGGAATAATCGGATTTGAAATCCGTAAATTAAATGGCGCTGGTAGGCCGGAGAAATATGCGCTTCTCAATGAGCGGCAGGCTGGATTCCTTATCAGCCTGATGCGCAACAACACCGAGGTTGTCGATTTCAAACTTCGCATGGCGCATGAGTTCTGGCGCATGACTGAGTCTCTGGCAAACCGTGATGTGACGCTGCTGACCCGCCGAATCCTGCTTGAGCAGAAGGACGGCGCATCCCTGGCTGGCATCGGGTCCGGCTTGGTGCCCGACCGCAGGGGTGCAGACGCACGGTCGAGCCTCGCCTTGGTGAGGTGCTAAATGGCTTACTCTGTTGAACAATGGTCCGATGTTCGAGTCCTGTTTGAAAGTGGACTTTCCCTTGCCGAAATAGTGAACAGGGAGGGCGTAAAGATCAAAAGCAAGGGCTCAATCAGCAAGCGATCCAACGCAGAAGGCTGGAAAGTGAACGGAAGAAAATCGTTCATTACTGAAGAAGTCCAAGTAAAACAACACCTTGGCGCGATTTTGGAAAAGAAAGAAAAACTTTCACCCCAAGAACGAAACATTCATGACTCCATCGTTTCCGAACAGCTTCAAATTCAGAAGTTCTTCCGTGGCGCGAACATGCTAATTGCCAATACCCTTGCCAAGAAGCTCAACACAGACGGGACAAATGCCACTTATCAGGAGCTAAATCAGGCGGCCTCAACCATCGGACGCACGCAGGAATCGGTGCTGGGCAAAGCGCCCGAGGTTGTCATCAACAACACCAACGCTGTCCAGAACAAGATCAACTGCTCGCCTGAGGAACTCCGGCGGATAAATCAGGAGCTCGAAGATGCTTGCTGATGTGGTGTGCAAAGCCAAGCTGCTCAACGACTTTGGGTTCTTTGTCCGGTACTTCTTCAAGTCTCAGTACAACAAGCGCTTCATGGTGGCCGGGCACCATGGGAAAATCATTGAAGCCTTGATGAAGGTCGCCAGGGGCGAAACAAAGCGGCTGATCATCAACATCCCGCCACGGTATGGAAAGACCGAGATTGGCATCAAGATGTTCGTGGCCTGGTGCCTGGCAAACAGCCCAGCGGCAAAGTTCATTCACCTGAGCTACTCGGATGACCTGGCCCTGGACAATTCCAGCGCAATCCGGGACGTTTTCAAGTCTGCCGAGTTCCAGCGGTTCTTTCCGATGGCGCTGCGCTCGGACAGCGACTCGAAGAAGAAGTGGTTCACCGAAAAGGGCGGCGGCGTGTATGCGACGGCTGCTGGCGGTGCTATTACCGGGTTCGGCGCTGGTGGCATGGGCCGCACCAAGAGCGGGACGGACTTTGCTGCCGACGGGTTTGCTGGTGCAATCCTGATCGATGACCCGGTCAAACCGGATGATGCCTTCTCCGACACCATGCGTGACCGGATCAATCGCCGTTTCAACAACACCATCGCTTCCCGGACCAACTCGCCAGAGACTCCGATCATCGTCATCATGCAGCGGCTGCACGAAAGCGATATGACCGGCTTTCTGTTGAGCGGCGGCAGCGGCGAGAAGTGGGAGCACCTCTGCATTCCCGCCATCACTGACGATGGCAAGGCGCTCTGGCCTGAAAAGCACGACATTGAAACGCTGCGCGTGATGGAGGAAGCTGACCCGTACACCTTCGCCGGCCAGTACATGCAGATTCCGTCGCCTCTGGCTGGGGGTATTCTCAAGCCGGACAACATCTCGATCATCGAGGCCATCCCGGTCGGTCCCATCGAGTGGGTGCGTGGTTGGGACTTTGCCAGCACCACCACAGGTGACTTTACGGCCGGTGCCAAGCTGGGCCGGCTGCCGGATGGCCGGATCATCATCGCTGACATGGTTCGGGTCCGGGTTGGCCCGGATGAGCGTGATGCCGCTCTGGTCAATGCCACGAGGCGCGATGGTTCGAATTGCCGGGTTTCCATCCCACAAGACCCAGGTCAGGCCGGGCTCACGCAGGTCAAGTACCTGATCCGCCAGCTTTCCGGCTATTCGGTCAAAGCCACGCCCGACTCTGGTAATAAGGTCGTCCGGTGTGAGCCATTTGCCAGCCAGGTCAACGTCGGCAACGTCTTGATGCTCAAGGCTGACTGGAATGACGCGCTGCTGTCGGAAATGCGAATGTTCCCTAATGGCACGTTCGACGATCAGGTTGATGCTCTGTCACGGGCCTTTGCCATGCTCATCGGTCGCAGTCCAGTCGAGATGATCTGGGCGGGCAGTGGGGATCGGTACGATGATCAGCGACAAGCACTGTCAAACGCCATGCCAGGCTTGCCGGCGGCCATTTTGCAGATCATGACAGACTCTGCGCCTGCGGGCGTCTGCGGCGGCTGTTGGTCGATGGATAAGGATCGCCGGTTCTGCAAGGACCGCAATTTCTTCGTCTCTGCCAACGACCCGGCCTGTGACATCTATGTGCGTTGCGCTACCTGAATTCAGGTCGTGACAACACGATGACCTTGTCGAACGGCGCATTCGTGAGACTGACCTGAAGCCTTTGAGCTTCTGCTCTCTGCCTTTGATGGCAACACGATTGCGCCGTGGAGAGCAGAACCTCAAGGGCTTTTGCATTTCAATGTCAGGGCGCAAATTGACGCAGCTAATGGGCCTGAATGGGCTGCACCCACATACACCACAGCTAACGGTGGCAAGCGTTGGAAAAGAAAAGTGCGAGCTCTCGGTGGCCCGATCTCGCGACCTGACATATGAGTGGAATGCTTGCTGGTGAATACCCTTGAAAGCCGTAATCAGCAAGTCCATGCAGCTCGGAATGCGTGGGGGAAACGCCTACCATGGGAGGGTGGCGATACGTGGAACATCACGTTGAGCGTAGCTGGAAATCCTGAGAGTCTTGCTTGACTCGGTTGGCCTTGAATCCCGGAATACCGGGGGTGAGGTCAGGGATTAAAAGCTGGGAAGCTATGGCTTCAACAAATGCTTCATGGTTGGCTGACTGCTACATTGCCGGCACTGCACGTGAATCTCGAACCCGCATGACAGTCTGCCTACTGGTGCCCAATTGCTTGGCCAGCGACGCGATCGATTTCCCAACCGCCAGTTGATCAATTACCAGTTCCGCTTGCTGTTTGTTCAGCGTGTGTGGCCGACCCAATGTTTTGCCCTCGGATTTGGCTCTCGCAAGACCAGCCTGGGTCCTTTCAATCAGCAGGTCACGTTCAAACTCTGCGACAGCGGCGATGACGGCCATGGTCATCTTTCCGCCCGAGCTCGCCAAGTCAACGCCGCCCAGAGCTAGGCAGTGCACTCTGACACCGAGCCCAGTCAGGGTCTCAACTGTGGCGCGCACGTCCATGGCATTGCGACCCAACCGGTCCAGCTTGGTGACAACAAGAACGTCGCCAGATTCCAGCTTGTCCAGCAGCTTCTTGAAACCTTTGCGCTCGGATGTGGCTACCGAGCCTGAAATTGTTTCAGTAACGATCCGATTAGGCTTGACATCAAAGCCTGCCGCTGCAATTTCTTGCACCTGGTTGTCGGTGGTTTGCGCTTCGGTTGAAACGCGGCAATATCCAAAAACTCTGGTCATTCAAATACTCTCCATGTCCATAAATGATGGCCCAATCATGAAGGGTGTCCGTAAACAAGTAAAGCTAATTTGTGAACATATTTGCAGAGGGAGTCTATATACGGTCGATTTAGGACACCCACGGTGCTTGGCCGGTCAGATTGGATTGCCCGAAAACAGTCGGTGGTTTTCGGCATGGGATGCAATTCTCCGGCTTTGGAATGTGTCAGCAGCAAACCGCCCGTGGCGCAGGAACAGTCATTCGGGTTTGGTGCTTCATCGGCAGGACCCGACCAG
>CAITQH010000122.1 GCA_903894475.1 uncultured beta proteobacterium | reverse complement strand
CTGCGCAAAGCAGCGGTGATTGAAGGGTGGATCGACGCCGGCCGCATGGCGCCAGTGGACCCGGTGCATCTGTTCTTCACAATTTGGGCGGCAACCCAGACCTATGCTGATTTTGGCGTGCAAGTCAGCGCTGTGTTGGGTCGTGCCGAGTTGGGCGCTACAGACTACGCCCGCGCTACCGAGCATGTCGTGTCACTGATTTTGCGTGGTTGCGGTTTGTTGGGCGATGCCCAACAAGCACTCAAATCGCAGTGAATACTAACTTCCGTCTTGCCGTGGTTCTACAGATACGGCAAATTTAAGACCTCTTGCCAACCGTTCCAAATGAGATAGAATCTCATTTGCGTTTGAGATATTTCAATCCCGCTTATTGTTTTGTGAGGTCCGCTTCATGCTTTTGTCTGAACTGCCCAAGGGTACACATGCGTTGGTGGAGCGCGTCGTGTCGGGTTCTGCCGAGGTAGGCGCAGCAACTTTGCGTCGCCTTGAAGAGCTGGGCTTTATCGCCGGTGAGCCGGTTCGCATGTTGCGCTGTGGACCCGGCGGACGCGAGCCTCTGGCAGTCCAAGTGGGAGAATCCCTTTTTGCGCTGCGCCTGCTGGAAGCGCAATGTATTCAGGTGCGCCATCTTGGGGCCTGCACCGCCTGAGTGTTTCATGTCCCACGCCAGCGCTTCAGGTCCTGAGCTTGCCATCAAGAGCATCGCGCTGGTCGGCAACCCGAACTGCGGCAAAACAGCGCTCTTCAACCTCCTGACCGGGGCCCGTCAAAAAGTCGCGAATTACGCTGGTGTCACGGTAGAGCGCAAAGTCGGACTGGCCCGACTGCCCGATGGGAAGACCGTATCTGTGGTCGATTTGCCGGGCTCCTACAGCTTGACGCCAGCGACGCCTGATGAGCAGGTGATGCTCGAAGTGATCGAAGGCCGACGTGCCGGCGAAGACGCCCCCGACCTCATCGTCGCCGTTGTCGACGCCACCAATCTGCGCATGAACCTGCGCCTGGTGCTGGAACTCAAGCGCGCTGGAAAGCCCATGCTGGTGGCGGTCAATATGGCGGACGTGGCGCGCTCGCAAGGCTTGAAAGTGGATTTGCCGCGGCTGGCGCAGGAGTTGGGCTGCCCGGTGGTCGAAACCGTCGCCGTCAGACACGATGGCCATGCCAGGCTGCTGGTGCAGCTCGAACAGTATTTCACCAGGCCGGCAGCAATGCAGTCTGACTCGCCTAATCGTGCGGCGCCGGTCAGTTCTACCGATTTGCAGCGTGAAGTGCGCCGCATTCTGGCACTGGTCGCGCCCATGGCGCCGCCCTTGGGGCGTTTTCAGCACCGACTCGATGCCGTCGTGATGCATCCCTTCTGGGGTTTGATGGTGTTGGCGGCGGTGCTGTTCCTGATCTTTCAGGCGGTCTTTTCATGGGCCAACTGGCCCATGGATGCCATCAAGGCAGCGGTGCTGGCTATCAGCAATTGGACCCTTGCCCTGATGCCCGCCGGGCCCTTGCGCAGCCTGCTGGTGGACGGCGTTTTTGCCGGTGTCGGCGGCGTGCTGGTTTTTCTGCCGCAAATTCTTATTCTGTTCTTCTTTATTTTGCTGCTGGAAGATTCCGGTTACCTGCCGCGCGCCGCTTTTCTGCTGGACAACTTGATGGGTAAAGTGGGCCTGTCAGGTCGCGCCTTTATTCCCTTGCTGTCGAGCTTTGCCTGCGCCATTCCGGGCATCATGGCGACTCGCACCATCGTCAACTGGAAAGACCGGCTTGCCACCATCATGGTGGCGCCCCTGATGACGTGCTCAGCCCGTTTGCCGGTGTACGCCTTGCTGATAGGCGCCTTTGT
>CAITQH010000121.1 GCA_903894475.1 uncultured beta proteobacterium | reverse complement strand
GCCGCCGGTGATTGTGCTCGATGAGCCGACCGCGGGTGTCGACGTGGAACTGCGCCAGACCCTGTGGCAATTTATTGCCAGACTCAACAAAGAGGGTCATACGGTCTTGCTGACAACCCATTATCTTGAAGAGGCCGAGGCGCTGTGTGGGCGCATCGCCATGCTCAAGGCCGGGCGCATCGTGGCACTCGACCACACCAGTGAACTATTGAAAACGGCCTCCAGCAACGTGCTGCGTTTCAAAGTGGACGATGAACTGCCCAAGCGGCTGGCAGATCAGGCACGTATCACGGGGCGCATCGTGCAGTTTCCGGCACATGACGCGCTCGAAATTGAGCGCTATCTGACGGCAGTGCGTGAGGCTGGACTGGTGGCGCACGATGTTGAAATCCGCAAAGCGGATCTGGAAGATGTTTTTCTCGCCGTCATGAAGAGTTCCTCTGAAGATGCCTTGAGCGACGCCGGGCCGCCCCAAGTCGCGAAGGCCCCCTCGGGGGGCAGCGCAGTACTCGAAGCGACAAGCCCCGGGGCGAGCGTAAGCGAGAAACGCAAGGGGGCTACATCTTGACCGGCTGGCAGACATTGCTCTACAAGGAAGTGCTGCGCTTCTGGAAAGTGGCGTTCCAGACGATTGCCGGCCCGGTACTGACCGCGATGCTTTACCTGCTGATTTTCGGTCATGCGCTGGAGGCGCACGTGAAGGTGTACGACCGGGTAAGTTACAGTGCGTTCCTGGTTCCAGGTCTGGCGATGATGAGCTTGCTGCAAAACGCATTCGCCAACAGTTCCTCCTCGCTGATTATGAGCAAGGTGATGGGCAATCTGGTCTTTCTGATGCTCACCCCTCTGTCTTACATGAACTGGTTTGTCGCTTATGTGGGAGCAGCTGTCATTCGCGGCCTGGTGGTTGGGCTGGGCGTGTTTGCGGTTTCGGCCTTTTTTGCGGATATCGGCTTTGTCGCGCCGCTGTGGATCGTGACGTTTGCCGTGCTGGGTGCGGGCCTGATGGGGACACTTGGACTGATCGCTGGTTTGTGGGCGGAGAAATTTGATCAGTTGGCGGCATTTCAGAATTTTGTGGTGATGCCGATGACTTTCCTGAGTGGCGTTTTTTATTCCATTCATTCCCTGCCACCGTTCTGGCAGAAGGTCAGTCATCTGAATCCGTTTTTCTACATGATTGATGGCTTCCGTTATGGATTTTTCGGGGCCAGCGATGTCTCGCCCTGGTTGAGTCTGAGTGTGGTGGCTACAGCGCTGGCGCTTGTTAGCGCCGTGGCAGTGACTTTGTTGCGTGTCGGTTACAAAATTCGCGTTTAGGTATCTTTTATTGGATTGATGATATGACTGCAGACCAGATCAGGGACATGATTGCCGCCAGCCTCCTGTGCGAGCACATTACGCTCAATGGAGACGGCCGCCACTGGTTCACCACGATTGTGTCCGCTGCATTTGAAGGTAAACGCGCGATACAACGGCACCAGATGGTTTATGCCACTTTGGGCGAGAAGATGAAGACTGACGAAGTTCATGCGCTGTCGATCAAAGCCTACACGCCGGTCGAATGGGCGGCGCTACCCCAATGATTACGCTGGCGTTGTCAAAGGGCCGGATCTTCGAAGAGACTTTGCCGCTGCTTCGGGCGGCTGGCATCGAAGTCCTGGAAGACCCGGAAAAGTCGCGCAAGCTGATTCTCGCCACCAACCAGGCGGATGTGCGAGTGCTGGTGGTGCGGGCCACCGATGTACCCACTTACGTTCAATATGGTGGCGCTGATATGGGCATCACCGGCAAGGACACGCTGCTGGAGCATGGCAGCGATGGGCTTTACCAGCCGTTGGACCTGCAGATTGCCAAGTGCCGCATCAGTGTGGCAGTGCGGGCAGATTTCGATTACGCGTCGGCGGTCAGACAGGGCTCGCGGCTGAAAGTGGCGACCAAGTACGTCGCCATTGCGCGTGAGTTTTTCGCCACCAAGGGTGTACATGTGGATTTGATCAAACTCTATGGCAGCATGGAACTCGCGCCTCTGGTTGGTTTGGCCGATGCGATCGTTGATCTGGTGTCCACCGGCAATACCCTGAAGGCCAACCATCTGGTCGAGGTTGAACACATCATGGACATCAGTTCCAGACTGGTGGTGAACCAGGCTGCGCTCAAACTCAAGCAGGCGCCAATCCGCAGGATTGTTGAGGCCTTTGCTTGCGCCATTGGCAGAGATGCGTCATCGCGAGCGTAGCGCGGCGATCCATGGATGGCTTCATTTAAGAAAGACGCCATGACTGTTACGGCTACTCCTGCCCGTCTATCCACTGCTAGCGCCAGTTTTGAGGCCGAATTCAAGGCGCGTCTGCACTGGTCGGCGCAGGCCGATGCGCAGATCGAGCAGCGCGTGGCCGACATCCTGGCCGATGTGCAGCAGCGCGGCGACGCCGCGGTGCTGGACTACACGGCGCGCTTCGACGGCGTGCAGGCCACGTCGATGGCTGCATTGGAATTGACTCAGGCCGAATTCAGGGCTGCTTTCGAATCGATTCCAGCGGCTCAGCGAGAGGCACTGCAAGCGGCGGCCAGCCGCGTGCGCGGCTACCACGAGGCGCAGATGAAAGCCTGCGGCGAGAGTTGGAGCTACCGCGACGCCGACGGCAGCCTGCTGGGGCAAAAGGTCACGCCAATCGACCGTGTCGGCATTTACGTGCCCGGCGGCAAAGCCACCTACCCTTCGAGCGTGCTGATGAACGCCATTCCGGCACACGTCGCCGGTGTTGCCGAGATTATCATGGTGGTGCCCACGCCCGGCGGCGACAAGAATGCGATGGTGCTGGCAGCGGCCTATGTGGCCGGCGTTACCCGTGCCTTCACCATCGGTGGTGCGCAGGCGGTGGCGGCGCTGGCCTATGGCACGGCCACCATCTTCAAGGTCGACAAGATCACCGGTCCCGGTAATGCCTACGTGGCAGCGGCCAAGCGCCGCGTCTTTGGCATGGTGGGCATCGACATGATTGCCGGCCCGAGCGAAATTCTGGTGCTGGCCGACGGCACAACGCCGCCCGATTGGGTGGCGATGGACCTGTTCAGCCAGGCCGAGCACGACGAATTGGCGCAGAGCATTCTGCTGTGCCCGGATGCTGCTTATGTCGAGCAGGTGCAGGCCTCCATTGATCGCTTGCTGCCAGCAATGCCGCGCCGTAAGATCATCGCCCAATCGCTCAATGACCGCGGCGCCTTGATCCTCACACGCAGCATGGAAGAGGCATGCCAGATCAGCAACCGGGTCGCGCCTGAGCACCTGGAAGTCAGCAGCCTGGAGCCGCAGCGCTGGGAGCCACTACTCAAGCACGCTGGTGCCATCTTCCTGGGCGCCTACACCAGCGAATCCCTGGGTGACTACTGCGCCGGCCCGAACCATGTGCTACCGACCAGCGGCACGGCGCGCTTTTCCTCGCCGCTGGGTGTCTACGATTTCCAAAAGCGCTCCAGTCTGATTGAAGTGAGCGAAGCGGGGGCCCAGACCCTGGGCTTGATTGCCGCCGAACTGGCCTATGGTGAAGGTTTGCAGGCGCATGCCCGGGCTGCCGAACTGCGACTGAAGAAAGTGCCGCCAATGCGGGGAGTCGAATGAAAAAAGTCAATCCTCAGGCTCCGTTGCGCATCCGCCAGGACATCCAGTCCATGCACGCCTATGCTATTCAGGAGTCCGAAGGCATGGTCAAACTCGACGCCATGGAAAACCCGCATCGTCTGCCGCTTGATTTGCAGGAGATGTTGGGACGGCGTTTGAGCGCGCTGGCGCTCAATCGTTATCCGGCAGGTCGCGTCAACGCGCTACGCCAGACGCTGGCCAGCTACGCTGGTATGCCGGAGGGTTTTGAGATCATGCTTGGCAACGGCTCGGATGAACTCATCAGTCTGCTGGCGCTGGCGTGTGACGTTCCGGGTGCCAGTATCCTGGCACCGCTGCCCGGCTTCGTGATGTACGCCATGAGCGCCCAATTGCAGGGCCTGGCGTTTCATGGTGTGCCACTGACCAGCGACTTTGAGCTTGACGAAGCCGCGATGCTGGACGCGATTGCTCGATACCAGCCGGCCATCACCTACCTAGCCTATCCGAACAACCCGACGGCCAACCTGTGGGATGACACAGCGATGGAGAACATCATTGGTGCCGCAGGCCAACACGGTGGTCTGGTCGTGCTGGATGAGGCCTATCAACCTTTTTCCAGTAGAAGCTATATGGACCGGATCACGCGTCATGGTCATGTGCTGCTGCTGCGCACGCTTTCCAAATTTGGTTTGGCGGGCGTGCGGCTTGGCTATTTGATGGGACCCCAGGCCCTGATCGCCGAAATTGACAAGGTCCGACCTCCCTACAACATCAGCGTGCTCAATTGCGAGTGCGCACTCTTTGCGCTGGAGCACCGCGAGGTCTTTGCGGCACAAGCGCTTGACTTGTGTGCACAGCGTGCAGTGGTCATGCATGCGCTTGTTGCGATGTCTGGCGTTGCGGCCTTCAAGAGCGAAGCCAACATGATTTTGATCCGCGTGGCAGATGCACAAAAGACATTCGAGAGGATGCGCTCACGCAAGGTCCTGATCAAGAATGTATCGAATCTGCATGCGCTGCTGCACAACTGCCTGCGCATCACGGTGGGTACTGCGGACGAAAATGCGAAAATGCTCACCGCCCTGAAGGAATCACTCCAACCATGAATCGCACTGCTGAAGTCGAACGCAAAACCGCCGAGACCCATATCACGGTCAAGGTCAATCTTGATGGCAGTGGCCAGTCAAGCCTGCAGACCGGGATTGGGTTCTTTGATCACATGCTCGATCAGATTGCTCGTCACGCCATGCTGGACCTGCATGTCCACGCTGTTGGCGATCTGCATGTTGACGGTCACCACACGGTGGAAGACGTCGGCATTGCCTTGGGGCAGGCGGTGCACCAGGCCGTCGGTGACAAGAAAGGCATCCGCCGCTACGGCCACGCCTATGTGCCGCTGGATGAGGCGCTGTCCCGCGCCGTCATCGATTTTTCCGGCCGTCCGGGGCTGGTCATGAATCTACCTTTCAAGAGCGGAATGATTGGCACTTTTGACAGCCAACTGACGCATGAGTTCTTCCAGGGTTTTGTCAATCATGCTTTTGTCACCCTGCACATCGACAATCTGCGCGGCGAGAACGCCCATCACCAGGCCGAGACCGTGTTCAAGGCCTTTGCCCGTGCTCTGCGCTCAGCGGTGGAATCGGACCCCCGGAGCGCTGGAGCGATCCCCTCAACCAAGGGCACGCTCTGAACAGTGTCATGGACAAGACCGTCGCCGTGGTCGACTATGGCATGGGCAACTTGCGTTCAGTATCGCAGGCGGTGCAGGCAGCGGCGGCAGGTACTGGATACCAGGTAGTGATTACCGCCGAACCCGATCTGGTGCGTGCCAGTGAGCGCGTCGTGCTGCCGGGGCAGGGCGCCATGCCGGACTGCATGCGCCAACTCCGCGAGTCCGGTTTGCTGGCCAGCGTGCTGGAAGCCGCCGGAGCGAAACCCCTGTTTGGTGTCTGCGTCGGTATGCAAATGCTGCTTGACCATAGCGCCGAGGGCGACACGGCGGGCTTGGGTCTGATTCACGGCGAAGTTGTCAAGTTCGATCTGGTCGGCCAAACGCAGGCGGATGGAAGTCGTTACAAGGTGCCGCAGATGGGCTGGAATCAGGTTTATCGCAACAATCACGGCGCCGCAGAGCATCCGGTCTGGGCTGGGGTGCCTGACGGCAGTTATTTTTACTTTGTGCATAGTTATTACGCAAGAACGTCTGATGCACGCCACAGCGTTGGTGAGACTGACTACGGCAGCCGCTTCAGTTCAGCCATTGCGCGTGATAATATTTTCGCCACCCAATTTCATCCTGAAAAAAGTGCCGATCAAGGTTTATCACTTTACCGAAACTTCCTTCACTGGACGCCCTGATATCCCCGTTCACGCCGCGCTTGACGCTGTCTTCTTTTCTATCAACCCCAAAGCATCATGCTTTTAATTCCTGCAATTGACCTGAAAGATGGTCACTGCGTTCGTCTCAAGCAGGGCGATATGCAGCAATCCACCACCTTTGGCGAAGATCCCCTCGTGATGGCGAACAACTGGACCACGCAAGGCGCGCGTCGCTTGCATCTGGTTGACCTTAATGGCGCGTTTGCTGGTCACCCCGTCAATGAGAAGGCGATTCGCCGGATTCTCAAGGAAGTCGGCAGTGCGGTAGATGTGCAACTTGGAGGTGGAATACGCGATCTCGATACCATCGAGCGATATCTGGACGCGGGACTGCGCTATGTGATCATTGGCACGGCGGCGATCCGTAATCCGGGGTTTCTGCAGGACGCCTGCACCGCTTTTGGTGGTCACATTATTGTCGGCCTGGATGCTCGTGACGGCAAGGTCGCCACTGACGGCTGGAGCAAACTGACGCGCCACGATGTTGTCGATCTGGGCAAGAAGTTTGAGGATTTTGGTGTCGAGTCGATTATTTATACCGATATCGGGCGCGACGGCATGCTCAGCGGTATCAACGTCGAAGCCACAGTCAGACTGGCGCAAGCACTGACCATACCGGTGATCGCATCCGGTGGCCTCTCCAGCATGCTTGATATCGATGCCCTCTGTGCGGTCGAGGAGGAAGGAATTGAAGGTGTCATTTGCGGTCGCGCGATCTACTCCGGTGACCTCGACTTTGCTGCCGCGCAAAGGCGCGCTGATGAGCTCAATGGCTGATGAAATGTAATCTTTGTGGAAAACCATTTTCTGTCATTGCGGACCTGATCCGCAATCCAGTGCACCGGAATGCCTGGATGCCCCCGGATCGGAGTCCGGGGCAGGCTCATCATGTCCGGCATGACAATGCTTGTGCTGCAGTTACCGTTCCCATGAACAAGGCATGCAAGCCTTGGCGCATCGCCCGGGTCGGCAAACCACGGTGGATCCGGGAAGGCTTGCCATGCTAGCCAAACGCATCATCCCCTGCCTGGACGTGACCGGCGGGCGCGTCGTCAAAGGCGTCAATTTTGTTGAATTGCGCGACGCTGGTGATCCGGTGGAAATTGCGGCTCGCTATAACGAGCAGGGTGCCGATGAGTTGACTTTCCTCGATATCACAGCGACCAGCGATGGCCGTGACCTGATTCTGCACATCATCGAGGCTGTTGCATCCCAGGTGTTCATTCCACTGACGGTGGGTGGTGGTGTTCGCAGCGTGGACGACGTGCGACGTCTGCTCAACGCAGGAGCCGACAAGACCAGCTTTAACTCGGCTGCAATCGCCAATCCACAAGTCATCAATGACGCGTCTGCCAAGTACGGAGCGCAGTGCATCGTGGTTGCCATTGACGCAAAGCGTCGCTGCGAAGCCGATGCCGGCCGACTCGATGCACAGGGTCAGGCCATCGGTGCTGGCTGGGATGTTTACAGCCACGGCGGACGCAGGAACACCGGTTTGGATGCAGTGCGCTGGGCTGTCGAGATGACGCGCCGTGGTGCCGGTGAAATTTTGCTCACCAGCATGGATCGTGACGGCACCAAGGCAGGCTTTGATCTGACCTTGACGCGCGCTGTCAGCGATGCTGTCAGTGTGCCGGTGATAGCCTCTGGTGGTGTTGGTACGCTGGATCATCTGGCGGACGGCATCCAGATCGGTGGCGCTGACGCCGTGCTGGCTGCCAGCATTTTTCACTACGGCGAATTTACCGTTGCCCAGGCCAAGGCCAGAATGTCCGAGCGTGGCATTCCGGTCAGAATCCCGTCATGAGCTGGCTGGATACGGTTCGATGGGACGCCCAGGGTCTGGTGCCTGTGATTGCACAGGAAGCCAGTTCCGGCGATGTCCTGATGTTTGCCTGGATGAATCGCGAAGCGCTGCAGCAAACCGCCGAACTGGGGCGCGCGGTCTATTTCAGCCGCTCCCGCAACAAACTCTGGTTCAAGGGCGAAGAGTCGGGCCATGTGCAAACAGTCCATGAAATCCGGCTCGACTGCGATCAGGATGTGATCCTGCTCAGAGTGACCCAGACCGGACACGAACCGGGAATCGCCTGCCACACTGGGCGTCACAGCTGCTTCTTCAGTGTGCTCGACAATGGTAACTGGAAAGTATCCGAACCGGTCTTGAAAGACCCGCGAACCATCTACCGCTAAGGACCTATGCCTTCCCAAGTTTCTGCCGCCGATTCGCTTGCCGCCTTGTCCCGCGTCATAGAGAGCCGCCTGCCCCAGAATGGTGGCGATGTCACGACCAGCTATGTGGCGCGGCTTCTGCACAGGGGGCCCGACGCCTTTCTGAAGAAGATTGGTGAGGAAGCGACTGAAGTCGTGATGGCCGCCAAGGACGCTGATGCGGGCGGCGACAGGAGAAAAATTGTCAACGAGGTTGCCGACCTCTGGTTTCACTGCATGATTGCGCTGGTTCATTACGGCCTTGCTCCAGCCGATGTGGTGGCTGAACTTGAACGCCGTGTTGGGACCAGTGGAATTGAAGAAAAGGCCTTGCGCAAGGCGCTCGCACGCGACGGAGAAGACTCATGACGCAAGAGGGCACTCCCGCGAGTCATGATCCCGACTGCCTGTTCTGCAAAATTGCTGCCGGCGTGATTCCGTCGCGGCTGGTCTATCAGGATGAAGAGATATTTGCATTTCATGACATCCATCCCTGGGCGCCCGTGCATTTTTTGATGATTCCAAAAATTCACATTCCGTCGATGGCGCAACTGGGCGCCGAACACGCGGCCTTGATGGGGCGCATGCTTGTGCTGGCACCTAAGCTGGCTTTGGAACAGGGCTGTAATCCGTATCCGCAGGGTGGGTTTCGTCTCTTGTGCAATACTGGAGCCGAAGGTCGCCAGGAGGTGCAGCACCTGCACGTTCATGTGATGGGTGGTCCGCGACCCTGGCTCCGGGGTTGATTTCCAGTAAAACACTTCGCCGACTAAAATTGGCGCAATATCTAAGGAGAAGCTGATGGGACT
>CAITQH010000120.1 GCA_903894475.1 uncultured beta proteobacterium | reverse complement strand
TGGCCACTTTCAATCTGACGCAGCCAGCGATGGCCGCGCGCCAGGGCAACTTGCAGGGCAGTCGGCATCGCCTCTCCGGTGACCATCGCCGAGAGACCCTGCGGCACCACCACCTGACTGCGCCCGCTGTAACGCTTGATCCGGATCGGGATGGACACGGTCAATGCGCCGTTGGCGCCATGTAGCAGCAAGGCATCGCCATCGAATTCCAGAGTTGTAGCTCTCACGCCATTGCCTCCTGTGCAACTTTCGCCCGGGATCTGCCGGGATCGCGGATGACATCGAGTGCCAGATTCTCCACTCCGTTGGGATGCAATTTCACCTGCAGCTCATTGGGCGAGATGACCACTTGTTCGACCAGTAGTTGGATTATTCGGTATTGCTCAAGCGGAAAAAGCTGGTCCCACACCAGATCAATCCGGTGCAGTGCCGCTGCCACCTGCATCTCAGTCATGCCTGCCACGGCCTTGTCCTCAATCTTGCTGATCTCACGCCAGACCTGAGTGACCACCTCTGCTGAGCCCAGGATGGCGCGCACGTGCACCATGACTGCTTGCTCGATCTCGCCTGCCGGCAGCATCTTGACGCCGGACGAGCCATAGCCTTCCTTGCTGTCGCGCGTTGACAGGTAGTACCGGTACAGGCGCCCACCATGGCCCTTTGTGGAATGCGGTGTCATGGCGCGGCCGTCTTTCGTGAAGATCAAACCCTTGAGTAGGGCCGGGCGCTCAGTGCGAATCTGCCCCTTCTTGGGGCCATTGGGTTTGGATGCCAGTGCAGCCTGTACCACTTCCCACTGGCCGCGCGTGATGATGGCTTCATGCTCACCGGGATAGCAGACTCCCTTGTGCCGGATATCGCCAACGTAGAGCGGATTGTTCAAAATCTTGTACAGAGCGCCCTTGTCGATCAACTTCCCGACTCTGTCCTTCCCGCTTTGAGAAGTCCAGGATTTGGAAGTCACACCTTCCAGCCGCAGTTGCTGCACCAACATGGTGGTCGAACCGACACGCGGATAGTCTCTGAACATCCGGCGCACAACGGTGGCTTCGGCCTCGTTGATCACCAGTTTGCGATTGACACCTACTTGCTCTGGAGCCTGAGAAAGAGCAAGACTTTCGAGGGCGAACCACTCCTGTACGTGCGGGATCGGATGGGCCATAGCGATGTCACCACCACCGCCATCTATCTGCACCTGATTAACTCGTTGGAGGGACACCTGGTGTTGGCGCATGAGGACGAAATGGATTTGGTTTTTGCAGTTAAGGAGATTCAGCACTCATGAAAACGCGCAAGTCCTTCGAGGGGGACACGCCCATCCAAGTCTCGACCACCCCGATCTCGGAGGATGGCGGCGGTGCCGTCGTCACCGTGCCGGTCAAGGGGAACGCGACAGGTTGCCGCGCGCTTGACCTCAGCCCCTACCTCGGGCACGGCATCGACGACTGGGTGTGGGTGTGCGTCGCGCAGTTGCGGACGTTTCTGACGGGCGGCGGCGTCACGCCGGCCACGGTGAAGGCGTATTGGAGCGACGGCTTGACGTACTTCTTTGACTTCCTGATCGCCGCCGGTGTGCCCTGCCAGCCCTGTATGCTGACGAAAAATCACGTGGCGGTCTACATCGACTGGCTCAAGGGGCATGGGGAATATGCCTACGGCACGCAAAAGAATTTTTACACACACACCAAAGCCGTCCTCGTCGGCCTGCAACAGCGCAAGGTCGTGAAGGGCGGCAAGGACCTGTTTCCCGCCAATCCGTTCCCTGGTAGCAACTCCTGCTTCAAAGGGGCAACGCCGCTTTCCACCGACGAGCGCATCCGGCTGGCCGAGGCGATCCGGGATGACCTGATCGCCATCCACAAGGAACGCTTCAACGGCACCGCCTCGGAGGCGCTGGTGGTGCATCTGTTGGCACTGGCCTACCGCACGGGAGCGAACACCACTCCGCTTCTTGAGATGTCGCGGAACTGCCTGAAGCCCCATCCCTTCATGCCCAGCATGATGCTGCTTGAACTCTTCAAGCGGCGGGGCAATGCCACAATCCACAAGAGTCTGCGTTTCTCCAATCGCCCTCTGCCGGTCGCGATGGACGGCGTGGCGCTGGTGCGCAAAGTACTGGCGATGACCCAGCCGCTGGCCGATGCCGCTCTCGATGATCTCAGGGATTTCGTGTGGTTGTATGTCTCAGAGGGTAAGAGCGTAGCAAACCGAGAACTTACTCGACTCAAATCAAATACCCTGCGTAGTGGCATCCAGTCCCTGATCGCCCGCCACCATATCAAGGCCGACGATGGCGAGCCCCTGCGGGTCACTACCTCACGCCTGCGCAAGACCATGGAGATGCGCCTGTGGTCACTCTCCGGGGGAGACCTGATCGTCACGGCGGCACTCATGGGCCACACGCCGCAGGTCGCCGACAACCACTACCTCGCCTGCACCAAAGAGATGCGCGAGAACGCCACCTTCGTTGGCGAGGCGCTGTCGGACATCTACCGCAACGGCGAGCAGGGCGACGCGCAGGGCAAGGTGATCCCCATCGTCCAGAGCGACAGGACGCCCGTTGGCCACTGCAAGGACGCATACAACGGCGACAGGGCACCCAAGGATGGTACGCCCTGCGACGACTTCTTTGCCTGCTTCTCCTGCCGCTCCTACGCGATCGTCGGCTCGCCCGAGGACCTGCACCGCCTGTTCAGTTTCTATTGGTTCCTGGAACGTGAGAAGGACCATGCCCGGACCAACGACTGGCGCGAGCAGTTCCATAACACCATGCGCCTGATCGATGCCTTCACCCTCGACAAGTTCGACAACGCGATGGTGCTGGCTGCCAAGGATCGTGCCCGCACCGATCCGCACCGCTTCTGGAAGTCCTACGTGATCGAGCCGTTAGCGACAGGAACTGACAGTGGCTAAGACCGTCAAGCAACTCGCCCAGAATAAGTCGCGGCCTGAGCGCGCCGCCGAACGCAAGTTCGCCAAGGCCTACGGTCTGCTGGTCGATCAACCGATGAGCGTCGCAGGGTTCGATGAGCTGACGCGCAACAACATCGTCATCAGCGCCGCTATGGATGGGGACAGGGAGCGGGTGCTCTCCCGCTATGGCAGCTTGGTGTGGGAGTTGTGGCCCTTCATCACCACGCCGAACACCAAGGAAAACCAGAAGCGCCTGGACTGGGCGTGCATCCCCGAGCCCTACCGCGAGGTGTGCAAGGCGGTGGTGTTGCGCTACTGGCGGGTCGGCATGGAAGGCAGCATCCGGCCCGGCGTGGTTGGGCTGCGCAAACTACTGAACAATCTGGCCACTTTCTGCCGCTTCTTGGAGGCCTCCAGCATCGCCTCGCTGGGCGAGGTGCATCCGATTCACATCGCCCACTACGTCCATGTTCAAAAAGCTCGTGGCAATGCGGCCAGGACGCTGGCCATTAGATTCTCTGTTCTGGAAAAGCTTTACGCCTTTCGCGACCAGCACCCGCAGGGGCTACGATTCCATCCATGGCCAGAGTCCTCGGCCTTAGAAGTGGCGGGATGTACCGGCATGGGATACAAGGACGCCAGGCGTGACGGCAAGACGCCGCTGATCCCACCGGCGGTAGCGCAGGCGCTATTCCTCCATGGAGAAGCCATCCTCAAGACCGCCCAGACCGTGTTGGACGAACGCGATGCGGGCTTGCGATCCGCATGGAGGGATCCGCAAGTTACGGCGATCCGCAGCGCCTGCTTCTACCTTCTTGGGGTTCTCACCGGCATGCGAAGCTCGGAACTGTCGAGCATCGAGGTCGGTGCTGGGCGCACCGAGGTCAAGAACGGCTACACCTTCCACTGGTGTGGCCGCCGGGGCGAACATGCAGAGATTTGGCCGGTCTGGAAATGCTGATGGGTTTTGGGCTTCAAACGCAGCGGTTGCAACCAATCCCGGCATGAATTCAGGAGCGCTTCAGATCTCGACCTGGCCCTGGGCGCGAT
>CAITQH010000119.1 GCA_903894475.1 uncultured beta proteobacterium | reverse complement strand
GTCATGCCTGCGCCACTTTGGGCAATCTTTTCGCCTTCTTTCCAGTCGCCCAGAAATCTCCCATCGGAGGGCCAGTTGATTGTCTTGAGGTTGGCGGCTTCTATCGCCAGGGCCACATTCGGATCGATGGGCTTGCCTGCTACATCAGCCGCACTGCATTCGCGATTCGCGTCGTCCTGAACCAGGCGGTCCAGTTTGGCCTGCCCCTGGTCGCGAAAAGACGACTTGATGATGTCAGTTGTAATTTTGTCAAGCTCAGCGCCCGAGGGTAGGACGGCACAACCGACCAAAAAAACGGCAAGGGCGTGCATCAGGGTTTTGATGACTTTATTCATGATGTTGATACCTTAACGCTTGAGCGCCGGGGCTATGGACTCGCCGCCCTTGCTGTTCACACCCATGTAGACACCGAGTGCGATGGTCGCATCGCTGCCGAACGCAGGATAGGGAAAGCGCTGCTGTCGGAAGCAGTCATTCAGACGCAACTGCATGCCCCACATTTGCCCATTGGAGACGCGGTAAGCAGGCCAGGCGCCAAAGCCGTTGCCCGCGCCCGGGTTCATCGTCAGGTTAGGCAGATCCTGCAGACGAATGCGCTTGCCGTCTGCACCATGGCATGAGGCGCAGGCAAAATCGTGGCTGCCACCGCGGGCGAAGAACAGCCGCTTACCCACCTCGTACATGATTTTCTCCTGCAGATGGTCCTGGGGCAGATTGAATTTCATACCGCGCGATTCAGCCGATAGCCAGGCTGCCAGTGCCGTCACACTGTTTTGCTCGCCTTGACCAAACGGGGTCTTGGCAATTTCTGCCGCATCAAAACCTTGTAAGGTCTCCATGCAAGTCAACAGCCGCGATTCCATATCCTGTACCCGCCGGGTGTCCGAAAAATAGCGCGGGAGTTCGACGAAAACACCCCTGACGATACCGGGACCTTTGCCCAGGTCGCACTTTTCAAGGGTTTGATTCTTGGGGCCGCGCTTTTGCTTCCAGAGGTCTTCGCCCTTGGCCTCAAACAACTCTGCGGGGTTGCCGTCGGCCAGCATGGCGCGGTACTCGGCAATGCCATCGGCGGTTGATTTCTGTGCCCAGACGGCCGCCGCCGCACTGGCAAAAACAGCCGCAATCAGTATTCTTGTCGTCCTCATGGGCACCTCATGTCGTTGCTATGAAGTCAAACGCAATGATGCAGGAGGCAGCAACACTCCTGTGTCATCATCGAAACCAACAATTCAGACAACCGTCGCTTCGTCTGTGCGGCTGTCGCCCCGGTTGTCTTTCCATGCAATGCTGATCTTGTCGCCAACCTTGGCGCCCTTGATGTTGAACTGCAGGAACGGATTCTTGGCGATGCCGGTACCCCACTCTGCGCTCAGCACTTGCTTGCCGTTGTGCGTGGCACTGACTTCGGTGATGTGCCATGCCGGTATGATTTTGCCGGCGGCATCGCGGCGCTGGCCGGTCTCCATTTCGTGACTCATCAATACACGTACCGTCGCGTTGCCAGCGACGGCCTGGGCGCGTATGCGCATCGGATCTGCCATGCTCATGTCTCCTGAAAGTCGAAAGAAACCACGCGTCTGGGACGTGAGTGACTACCCACCACAACCGCCCAGTGTCACCTTCACCTCTTTCTTGGTGTACAGCGCTTTGCCATCGTTCATGACAGCGACGGCGTAGACATTGGAAGACTCAGCCATCTTGGTTCTGGTCGTAACGGCGGCGTCCAAACTGTCACTCAGATTGAACACGGCGATCAGCACCGTAGGGTTCTTTTCGACCAGAAAAAGTATTTTTTTGACGCCGGCCAAAGTGCTTGTCGCACCCACCGGCACCACAGCCCCATTCTCCGCGATGTCGGGCGCTTGAAGGGTTAATCCCGGGCTCTCGACCGGGGTTGCGACGCCCAGGGCCTTGAAAGCGTCGGCCAGGTTCTTGGCATCAAACGCACTCGTGTTAAACGCAGCCATGGCGTATTGCGGAAACAGGCCGGTTGCGCACAGCAACCCCGCTACCACGGCGCTTTGCCTGAGCGTCTCGCGACGTGTATTCATATGTCTGTGCCTCCTCAAAAGGGAAAGTGAACTGCGCCAAGCCTTGGGTGGCCATTGGATATTCACTGATTTTGTGCCTTCTCTGGCCGAGTTTGCATCTGTGAAAACCCTATTACCCGTACGGGTTACTAAAACTCATCCCTCGGGATACTAGACGTCAAGCTCGCTCACATTCAAGAATCGCCACGTGCAAGCTACGCTGCGGGCCCGGGTCCCTTGCACACATGTGACAGCGCTACTCCACTGTCGGCTGAGGCCCAAATCAAAGTATTTTGTATGGACGGCACAATCAATCTGGCGACGGTGGTGATTTGGGGCGGCCTGGCCTTGGGCTTGATGTTTGGCGCAATAGCCAACAAGATCAACTTCTGCACCATGGGCGCGATTTCGGACGTCGTCAACATGGAACATTGGGGCCGTATGCGCCTGTGGTTACTGGTCATTGCGGTGGCGCTGATCGGAACCACTCTGCTTCATTACTCTGGCTTGATCGATTTGAACAAGTCGGTTTACCAACGTACCACCTTGCCCTGGTTATCACTGCTACTCGGTGGAATCCTTTTTGGCATTGGCATGACGCTGGCCGGTGGCTGTGTCAACAAGAATCTGATTCGCGTCGGGGGCGGCAATTTGCGCTCCCTGGTGGTGCTGATCATTACGGCGATTGCGGCCTACATGACGATGAAGGGTTTGTTTGCCCAGTGGCGCGCCTCCTATCTTGATCCGGTGAGTCTCGATCTGTCTACGCTGGGCTTGACCAATCAAAGCTTGCCTGGTTTGCTGAGCAAGTTTTCCGGCTTGTCAAACGGCGCTGCCTTGCTGGTCTGTGCCGGCGTGTTTGGACTTGGACTGTTGCTGTTCATCTTCAAGGATGCACGCTTTCGCAGCAACGTAACGCCTGCTTTGGGCGCTGTTGTGTTGGGGTTGCTGGTGGTGGCGGCGTGGTATCTGACCGGGCACATCGGTTATGGCGAAAACCCGGAAACTTTGGAGACGGTCTATTTCGCAACCAATACCCGAACACTGGAAGCCCTCAGTTTTGTTGCGCCGACTGCGTACAGCCTTGAGTTGCTGATGCTGTGGACGGACAAGTCGCTCAGGGTGACGTTTGGTGTGGCCACCGCCGTTGGCGTCGGACTGGGCTCCTGGATGTATGCGCTTGCATCCGGCAATTTTCGTTGGAAAGGGGAGGGCTTTGCCTCCTTTGACGATCTGCGTACCCAATTACTGGGCGCCGTCCTGATGGGTTTTGGCGGTGTCACCGCGATGGGTTGCACCGTTGGCCAGGGATTGTCCGGTATTTCAACTTTGTCGCTTGGCTCATTTATTGCGCTGTTCGGAATCATGGTTGGCGCGGTGGCAACCATGAAGTACCAGGTCTGGCGCGCATAGGGCCAACAGAGTTTGGAACTTGGCGGTTTTTGATAATCAACAGAAGGAGACATCAATGGAAAAGAGACGATGGATGGAGCGCAGGGGTCAATGCACGTTGGCGCTGGGTGCTCTCGTATTTTCAGCAAGTGCGACGGCACTGCCCCCAAACGCCGCCATGTTGACCCATGACTGCGCCGGCTGCCATGGCACCGACGGTGCCAGTGCCAGCCCATCAATGCCGAGTCTGGCGGGTCAATCGAAGCAGGCCATTGTCGAGGCAATGAAAAACTTCAAGACCGGTGTCCGCCCTTCAACGATCATGGGCCGTCTGGCCAAGGGCTACACCGACGCGGACTTTGCGCTCATGGGCGACTTTTATGCTGGGCAGAAAATGTACCTCACGCAGCAGACTCTGGACCCGGCGCGGGTGGCGAAGGGCGCTAGCTTGCAGGCTTCCAAATGCGGAAGTTGCCATACCGAAAGCGGCAAGGTGAGCAATGACGACGCTCCTGCCATGGCCAGCCAATGGTTGCCCTACCTGCAGATGCAGATGGCGCTGTATGTGGAGGGCAAGCGCAAGACACCAGGCATGTCCGAAACTATCAAGACACTGTCGGCCGATGAACTCGAATCGCTGTTGCATTTCTATGCCAGCGTGAAATAACAGAGGAACGAACATGACAACTGATCGCAGAAATTTTCTCAAACTGGTGGGCATCGGCGGAGTGGGTGCGTCGCTTGCTGCGTGCAGCACGACCGGCATGGGCCTGGACAAAAGCGCCGGCCGCCGGGTCGTCGTGGTGGGTGGCGGCTTTGGTGGCACCATTGCCGCCAAATACATCCGCATGATGGATAAATCGATTGAAGTGGTCTTGATCGAACCGAATCGGCAATTTGTCTCGTGCCCGTTCAGCAACCTCTACATTGGCGGCTTGTTGCCGGACCTGTCTTCCCTGACCATCGGCTACGACAGGCTCGCTGCCAATTACGGTATCAAGATGATTTACGACACCGTCACGGCGATCGACGCGAGCAAAAGAACAGTCACGGTATCGGGCGGCACGATCGACTACGACCGACTTGTGTTGTCGCCTGGCGTCGATTTTCGCACCGAGGAAATTGAAGGCTACGATCTGGCGACAACGCCGCAAATCATGCCGCACGCCTGGAAGGCCGGCTCGCAGACTCTGCTGCTGCGCAGGCAGCTCGAAGACATGCCCAATGGTGGCACGGTGGTGCTGACAGTGCCGCTCGCGCCGTTTCGCTGCCCACCCGGGCCGTATGAGCGCACCAGCATGATTGCCATGTATCTCAAGCAGCACAAACCCAAGTCCAAAATCGTCGTGCTCGACGCCAATCCGGACATCGCCTCCAAGCCAGGCCTGTTCCGCAAGGGATGGAAGAAACACTATGAGGGGATCATCCAGTACCGCTCCGCCCAGAAAGTGACTGCGGTCAACGCCAAAAACAATTCGGTCTTCATCGAGGGTATCGAGGAGGTTAAGGGCGATGTCGTCAACGTGATTCCGCCGCAGCGCGCCGGGCGCATCGCCAGCGCGGCTGGTTTGATCGGTCCGGACAAGGCGTGGTGTCCGGTCAACGCGACCACTTTTGAGTCGAGTTTGCAGAAAAACATTTATGTGATCGGTGACGCCAGCCTCGCAGGTGCCATGCCCAAGTCAGCCCAATCTGCCAACTCGGAGGCCAAAGCTTGCGCGAACAATCTGGTGGCGTCGATGAACGGCAAGGAACTGATCGAAATGTCGGCCCTCAATGTTTGCTTCAGCTACCTCTCGGCCAAGGAGGCCGTCAGTGTGGCTGGTGTTTATGCGGCCAAGGACGGTCAGATCGTGTCCATTCCCAATTCGGGTGGTGTCTCGCCCGACCTGTCGGAAACGGAGGCGATCTATGCCCGGGGCTGGCTGCAAAACATCCTGACTGAGATGTCGACCTGACTTTAGCGAATCAACCAACTGGAGGTATTCATGACCGACAACTCGGTGCTGATGCTAGCGCTTGTTTGTGGCTTCATTGCCGTGGCTTACGGCTTTTGGACCCGCAGCTGGATCCTTTCACAGGACGCCGGCAACGCGCGCATGCAGGAAATTGCAGCCGCCATTCAAACCGGTGCTGCCGCCTATCTGGCGCGGCAGTACAAAACCATTGCCGTTGTCGGTGTGGTGCTGGCGATTTTGATTGCGGTCTTTCTCGATCAATTGAGCGCGGTCGGCTTTGTGATTGGCGCGGTGCTCTCGGGCGCTTGCGGCTTTATCGGCATG
>CAITQH010000118.1 GCA_903894475.1 uncultured beta proteobacterium | reverse complement strand
TACCGCCGAACAGATGGGTGTTGGCCTGGTAGGCCTGATAAACCGACGAAGTCGGCCCTGTCCCTTGGGACCTGGTCTCAATCATTTTCCGCTGACCTCCGTTTCCCTGCAGGAAACATTAGCTGGTTAAAGCTGCTTGTTGAATAACCTTCCGTGTTCCGGCTGCACCGGTCAACGGACGCGAAGAAGGTCCCGGTTCGGACCTGTCTCGGGGCGCGATTGTGCCACCAAATAGAAAACCTGGTGTGCCTAGGATACTTTGACCGCCAAGACCAATGCCTCGACTCGCCGGCTCGCCCGGCCTTTGTCGAAGTCTGCAATGCAATCGAGCGGGTGCTCGGATCAGTCGCTGGCTGGGCACCGAGACGACGAACTATTTGGGCTCCGTGATTTCCTTCAGCTTGAAACGCTGCAACTTGCCAGTCTCGGTGCGCGGTAGCGAATCCACGAAGCTGATGACCCGGGGATACTTGTAGGGCGCCGCGTTGTTCTTGACAAAGTCCTGAAGTTCCTTGATCAGTTGGGCATCCCCCTTCAGACCTGGCTTCAAGACCACAAACGCCTTCAGGACCTGGCCTCGATCAGCATCGGGAACGCCAATGACCCCGCACTCGGCGACAGCCGCGTGCTCGAGCAGCACCGATTCAACCTCCGGGCCGGCGACGTTGTATCCCGAGGTAACGATGATGTCGTCAACCCTCGCGTGGAAGTAGTAGTAGCCATCCGAATCGGTGTGATAGGTGTCGCCGGTGATGTTCCAGCCGTTTCTCACATAGTCGGCTTGACGCTTGTCCGCCAGGTAGCGGCAACCCGTTGGTCCCTTGAGAGCCAGCCAGCCTTCTTCGCCGTGTGGCACCGGGTTCATGTCCTTGTCGACCAGCATCGCCCGGTAGCCGGGCAGTGGCTTGCCGAGTGCACCGACACGGTAATTTTCAGGCGAGGAGGCAATGTAGATGTGAATGACCTCGGTCCCGCCGACACCGTCGTGGATCTGGATACCGGTAGCGACGTGCCACTGCTCACGGGTTGGCACCGGAAGCGCTTCGCCAGCGGAGACGCACTTCTTGAGTGAACTCAGATTGTGCTGCTTGACCAGTCCGGTCATTTGCCGGTAACCGGTCGGTGAGGTGATGCAGATGGTGGCGTGGTACTTTTCCATGGCGGCGATCAGCGCGTCCGGCGGCAGCCTCGGCAGAAGCACGGTGCTGGCCCGGGCGTGCATCGGGAAACACAAGAGTCCACCCAGGCCAAAGGTGAAGGCTAACGGTGGAGTGCCGATAAAGATGTCATCACGGCCGGGCTTCAGGCAATGGCGCGGGAACACTTCGCACATGGCGAGGATGTCCCGATGCGCGTGAATGCAGCCCTTGGGTACACCGGTGGTGCCGGAGGTGAAAGCAACCAGGGCTGGGTCGTCGGCAGCACTATCGATGGCTTCGAACTCGTCAGACTTGCCAGCCAAACGCTGCCTGAACTCCTCTGTGTCGTAGAGTTGAACATGTTTCAACTCCGGACAGTCCGATCTGGCCAGATCCAGTTCCACAGCCAGTGACGCTTCGCAAAACGCGTGACTGATGTTGGCTAGATGCACAATCTGCTTGAGTTCCTTGGCGCGCAGCAAGGGCATGGTGCCCACCGCAACACCGCCTGCCTTCCAGATAGCCAACCATCCCGCTGCGAGCCAGGGAGAATTCATGCCGCGAAGCAGCACACGGTTGCCTGTCTGGACTCCAAGATCTTCTGTCAACAGGCGTGCCAGTCGATTGACCTGCTGCTGCAACTCTCGATAGGTCCAGCGGAGCTCGCCGCTGATGATCGCAACGCGCTCGCCGTCTCCCTCCGCCACAGCGCGATCCAGCAGCCATGCCGTCGCATTCATTCGCTGAGGGAACTGCAGCTCAGGCGTCTCAAAAATGAACTCCGGCCACTGCTCTGGCGGCGGCATGCTGTCAAGAATGAAGCGATCAATATGGGCACTTGTGGTCATGGTGTTCCCTCTGAATTACGTTCAACCATAATATAGACCTAAATAGTTTACACCATGGTATACTTTTTTATCGACGATCCGGGCAACATGAACAACCGAGGAGCAAGGAATGGAAGTCAACAAAATCGATCACATCTGCATCGCAGTGCGCGACCTCGACGAAGCGCGAAAGGTCTGGGAGCCGATCCTGGGCAAGAGCGCGCCCGACGACGCCTACGTCGATGAGCCGGAGAAAATCCGGGTCGCACGCTATTGGCTGGGTGGCGTCGGTTTTGAGCTGATGGAGTCGACAGCGCCGGAGGGCGATGTCGCCAAGTTCATCGAAAAGCGCGGCGAGGGCGTAATGCTGATCAGCTTCAATGTCAACAGCACAGCGAAGGCGGTCCAAGAGATTCAAGGCATGGGCTATCCGATGATAGGCGGACTGCGTTCGTTTCGGGACTGTGAGTTCGCTTTCGTGCACCCGAAGAAGATGAACGGTGTGCTGCTCGAGGTAATCGACTACAAGTGGCGTGAGCTCGACGCCGCCAACGATTAGACGCTGCCATGGCCCAAGCGAACAAGATCAGGAAGCGCATCACCATCCATGCCAATAAGTGCATTGGCTGCCGGGCCTGCGAGCTCGCTTGTGCGGCGTTCCACGCCAAGCC
>CAITQH010000117.1 GCA_903894475.1 uncultured beta proteobacterium | reverse complement strand
CCGGTCAGACACTATGTAGCCGAGCAGTTCGAAAACGATGGCTCTCCCGTCTCCACCATCGTCAAAGGCGTCAAACGCGCGATGGCCGGTGAATACAGTCGGGAGCTCTCGGCCAAGGTGTTTGCTGGCCAGTGCCGCCTGATTGAGTTGGGGTTTCGTCAAGGAGGTCCGGCCGGGTTTGGTCTGCGCCGCTTGCACCAACAGGGACAAGCGCTCATCAAACCCCAGTGCCGAGGCGGCGGTACTGGTGGATTGTTCCTCGATGGCGCGCACCATGCCGTCCAGGCGCAGATCGCGTAATTGGGAAAGGGTGTGCTCATTCATAAAGATCGTGTTTCCTTCAGGGCTGCTTGAATTGGGAGGCGTGAATCGTTGTTGGGTGGGTTCAGTGGAAATAGTCAGGCCCACGGATGTTCTCGTGCACAGGCAATGCACCTGGCGTGGTGGTCGGCAGGCTTTGCTGGCGGTCCAGCCCGCTCTTGAGAATGTTGGTCACGCTCTTGAGATTGGGCGAACGGATCGCCAGTGCGCGGGTGCAGGCTGCCTCCAGCCGGGGTGGCGTGTACTCACGTGCCAAGCGCTGCATCCCCAGGCAAGCCCGGTATGCGCTCAAAGATCGAGGTCATTGTTCTGCCAACGATCTGCGGTATGGGCAAGCTCGGGTTACGCGGCTGCGTAAGCGCCATCCGGATTTATTTGTTCACTGGCAATGGATGGTGAAAGCCTCCCAGTTTGGTAATGCTTCGGGACGAGCCGTATGACGGGAGACTGTCACGTACGGTTCTGTGAGGGCGTGAGGGGGCGGTTCCCTCGCGCTACTCGGCGAAAAAATCGGACAACTGAAATTGCAGTCCGCTGACGGCAAGTTTTATGCAACCGACTGCGCCAACTCCGAAACCCTGTTTCGCATCATCCAGTCCATTCCCTCTCCCAAGGTGGAGCCACTCAAGCGCTGGCTTGCCAAGGTCGGCAAGGAGCGGCTTGACGAGATTGAGAACCCCGAGTTCGCGATGGGCCGGATGCAAGAGCTTTACGAGAAGAAGGGTTACCCCAAGGAATGGATCGACAAGCGCTTGCGCGGCATTGCGGTGCGGCAAGACCTGACCGAAGAGTGGAAGCAGCGCGGGGTCAGCAACAGCCAGGAATTCGCCATCCTGACCAACGAGATCATGCACGGCACTTTTGCGCTTAAGGTGGACGAGTACAGCAAGGACATCGAGAAGCAGAGCGGGCAGCCCGTGATTTCTGCAGCGAACTTCAAGCAGTTGGCCAGCAGGAAAGTGAAATGACTTGAAGGGCGAGATGGCTTCGAGCGTAGAATGCCGTGGTCACAAATGTATCCACGTAATTCAGGGGCGAATCTTATGAGCGTAGGAAAGCGTCAGGAACAGTACGAAGGCACGGTGGTGCAGGTTGGCAACTCGCGTGGCATGCGCATGCCAGCGGGCTTTTTCAATGCACACCCGGAGTTCAACGGGAAGGTGCGCCTGACTGTGGTGGGTGATGGTCAGGTGTTGCTCACCGCTGCAGCACCCCCAAAGCGCAAGATCAAGGACGATGAAAATGACCCGGTCATGGCAAGCTTTCTCCAGTTTCTGGACCGGCAGATGAGCGGGAACCCGCAAGACATCGTTGCCGCTGATGGCGACCAACTGAGCCGCATCAGCAAGTTGGTCAAAGGCGTGAAAGTGCAATAGTGCCCGCCATGATCGCAAACGGCTGGCAGCTTTACTATTTCCGGGTTTTCAAGGCGGCACTCGATGAACTCGAAGCAGTCGTAACCGAGATTGCCGAAAAAGACCCCACCGGATACAAGTTGCACCCAAAGACCAAGCTGTTGGCGTCGGTGTACCGCGCCGTGATCGAGCTTGTTCCGGCGAACCCTGATGCGTCTGACTTCAGGCTGGGCAAGACGCTGGGGTCTGATCACACGAATTGGCGACGCGTCAAGAAGGGTATGCCGGAGCGCTACCGACTGTTCTTCCGTTTCGCTTCCAACCCGGTCAAGGTTATTGTCTACGTTTGGTTCAATGATGAAGACACTTTACGCAAGGCGGGGGCGAAGACCGACGTGTATGAAACGTTCAAGCGGATGCTGGCGCGTGGTGTTGTTCCGAGCGATATCGGGGACTTGCTGGAGAATGCCTTTCTGGCTTGAAGGCGCGCAATGAACAAGGCCTTTACCAAAGAAACGGACGACGAGGACGATGTCGGTTTGCCGGCGCCCACCGATGTTGCTGGCGCCAGGAACTACATCACGGCTGCTGGTTACGCGCGGATTCATGCCGAGTTGATGGCGTTGATGGACGTCGAGCGTCCCAAGGTCGTGGAGATCGTGCATTGGGCCGCCAGCAATGGCGACCGCTCCGAAAACGGTGACTACATCTACGGCAAAAAGCGTCTGCGTGAAATTGACCGGCGCATCCGTTTTCTGACCAAACGGCTCTCACTGGCCGAGGTGGTCGACCCCACGGTGCATCACGGCAGCGACCAGGTTTTTTTTGGCGCCAGTGTGACCTACGCAGATGGGCTCGGTGCCCAGCGCATTATCACGATCTTGGGTATCGACGAGGTTGACAGCGCGCAGGATCAGGTCAGCTGGGTCTCGCCGATTGCCAGAACCTTGCTGAAGAGCCGCAGCGGCGACGTGTTGCAGCTGGCAACGCCGGCCGGCCTGGTCGAGATCGAGGTGCTGAGCGTGCGCTACCCTGCGCCGCCGATCAGTTGACCGGCGCGCTGTTGCTGGTTCTCTCGGCTTTCAACACCGAAGGCGTCCTTCTGAGATTGCGCAGTGCGGCGTCGAGTTGATTGCAATCGCGCACGGCGATCAGAAAGCGCAGTTCAGTGGTCTCCTGGGCGGCCTCATCCTGCATATCCACCCGAGTGATATCCACTTCGGCGGCTGCCAGTGCCGCAGCCACTCGTGCCAATACGCCTTTTCCGTTGGTGACGGTGACCACCACTTCGGACTCGAACGTGCGCACCGGTTCATCGGACCATTCGACGCCAATAAAGCGCTCGCTGTCCTTGTGCTTGAGCTTTCTTGCAACGGCACAGTTTTCCACGTGGACGATCAAGCCTTCGCCGCGCCCCAGGTAACCCACGATGCTGTCGCCCGGAATCGGCCGGCAGCATCGCGCATACGAGACCGAGGCGTTTTCGCTTCCATCGAGCAACACGCCGCCCTGCGAGCCTGACTGATTCATGGCAAAGCGCTCACGCGTGAGCAAGACCGCGTCGAGCTTTTCGCCGCTGTCCGTCAGCAGTGCGCGCAGCCGCTTGGCAACGATGCTGGCGATGCGCTTGCCCAGGCCAATGTCGGTCAACAGTTCGGTCTGGCTCTTGTTGCCACTGAAACGCAGCAACTTGTCCCACACCTGTTTGTTGCTGGCGGTTTCTGCCAGCGTCTTTTCGATGCCCTCGGCACGCAGGGCCTGGGCCAGCATCTTCTCGCCCAGGCCCTGCGAGTCGGCCAGCGCCATGGTCTTGAGGTGCTGGCGGATCTTGGAGCGCGCGCGCGCCGTTCTGACAAAACTCAGCCAGTTCGGATTCGGTGTGGCGTCGGGCGCCGTCACAATTTCAATCACATCGCCGTTTTTTAGTTCGGTGCGCAGAGGTACCTGTTCGCCGTTGATCTTGGCGCCCTGTGTGCGGTCACCCACATTGCTGTGAATAGAGTAGGCAAAATCCACTACCGTGGCGCCGCGCGGCAGGGCCATGATCTGACTTTTTGGCGTGAAGACGTAAACCGCATCGGGAAACAGGTCCACCTTGACGTGGTCCCAGAACTCGGCTGCGTCGCGCGTTTCATTCTGGATGTCGAGTAGCGACTGCATCCACTTGGAGCCGTGGCGGTCGCTCACGCTGGCCTGGGTCGGG
>CAITQH010000116.1 GCA_903894475.1 uncultured beta proteobacterium | reverse complement strand
CGACGTGACGATTTTGCTGGCGCTGGCCAAGATTCAGTCCGAGGTGTATGAGCTGGCCGATTGTCGCGACAGCCTGCGCCAGGTGTTTGCGCAGGATCCGAACCATGCCGAGGCCAGTCTGCTCGATGCCGGCTTGCGCGGGCGCATGGGCGACGCTCGGGGCCACCTCGATATTCTGCAAGCGGCCTACGACGCCGGGGGCGACCCGCTCTCGCGCATGGCCTCGAGCATTGCCATGACCCTGCTCTACCAGGACACGCTCGCGCCGGCTGAAGTGGCACAACGGCACTGCCAGTTGTGCGCGCCGATCGAGGCGGCGGTGACGCAAAGAGCGGATTTTGCCAACGACAAATCGACCGGGCGGCGCCTGCGCATCGGGCTCGTGTCGGGTGACTTTCATCGCCAGCACCCGGTGAATATTTTCATGCTGCCGGTGCTGCAAGCCTTTGACCCTGCGCAGCTGGAAATCTGCGTCTACCACACCGGCACCATGCACGACGAGTACACGCGCCAGGCCCAGGTCTGCGCCGAGCGCTGGCTCGAAGCGGCGCGGCTGGACGACGGCGAGCTGCAGCGGGCCATCGTCGCCGATCAGGTGGACATCCTGATTGACCTGGCTGGGCACACTTCGACGCATCGGCTGGGTGTTTTTGCGCTGCGCGCGGCGCCGGTGCAGGCGAGCTTTCTGGGCTACCCGCATTCCACCGGCCTGAGCGCGATGGACTGGCTGATTGGTGATGCCACGGTCAGCCCGGCGGCGCACGCCGAACTCTTCAGCGAAGGCATTGCGCAGTTGCCCGGCAGCGTGTTTTGCTGGGCGCCGACCGACTACTATCCGCTGCCCGCGCCGCGCGCGGCGGACGCGCCGCTGGTGTTTGCCTCTTTCAACAACGCCATGAAGCTCTCGCCGCCGACCATCGCGCTGTGGGCACGCGTGCTGCTGGCGCTGCCGGGTTCGCTCTTGCTGCTCAAAGCACCCTCGCTGCGCGACCCGGCAGTGCAGGCGCGCTTTGCCGATCTGTTTGCCGCCCACGGCATTGGCCGCGAGCGCTTGCTGATGCGCGGCCCGACCGGGCTGGACGCGATGATGCAGGAGTATGGCGATGTGGACATCGGCCTGGACCCGCTGCCCTACAACGGCGGCACCACGACGCTGCAGGCGCTCTGGATGGGCGTGCCGGTGGTGGCACTGGCCAGCGGCAATTTTGTTGGCCGCATGGGCGCGAGTTTCATGCATACGCTGGGCCGCCCCGAGTGGGTGGCGCAAGACGAGGACGGCTATGTGCAGGCGGCCCTGGCGCTGGCGCGTGACCTGCAGCCCGTGCGCGCCGGGCGTGCTGCCCTGCGCGAGCAGATGGCGGCTTCAAGGCTGGGCGACATCAAGACTTACGTTGCCAGCTTCACAGCGCTGTTGCAGCAGATGTGGGCGCGCCACTGCGCAGGCGATACGCGTCGCTTGATTGACGCCACGCCTCCTGCGACGGCGCACAAGCCCAAGGCACGCGCTGGCAAGGCTCAATTGTCATCGCGAGCGAAGCGCGGCGATCCATGACCCCAGCCGTCATCGCGAGCGAAGCGCGGCGATCCATGACCCTGGACTGCATGGATTGCCGCGTCGCTACGCTCCTCGCAATGACGTGCGGTGGGGTTGTCATCGCGAGCCCCACAGTTGTCATCCCTGGCCCCAGAGTTGTCATCCCGGACTTGATCCGGGATCCAGTGCCACGCGGCGCATGGATTGCGGGTGCTGAAACCCCGGACCTGATCCGGGGCCGCAATGACAAGTGTGCTTGGTGCTTCAATGACAACTTCGGTTGACGCGTGTCTGGCAACAGCCCAGGCGTGCCTCGCGCGGGGCGAGGGCGAGCAGGCGCTGCGCGCCATGCAGGAGGCGGCGCAGGGGGCGCCCGACAACCCTGCGGTGCTGGCGGGGCTGGGTGTGGCGCTGCGCTTTAACGGGCAACTGGCGGCGGCGGCCGAGGCGTTTTCGCGCTGCCTGGCCGTGCAACCCGAGCGCGCCGACGCACAGGTTTACCTGGGCATGATCCGTCTGGCACAGGGCCAGCAGCAAGAGGGCTGGGCGCTGTACCGGGCACGCTGGCGCTACGCCAACTGGACCGAGAAGCTGCGCTACCCGCAAGAGACGCTCTGGCAGGGCCGGGTTGGCGCTGGCATGCGATTGCTGCTGTGGTGCGAGCAGGGCTTTGGCGATGCCATCCAGTTTGCGCGCTACGCACCGTGGCTGCAGCGCCTGTTGCACGCGCAGGGTGGCAGCCTGGTGCTGGAAGCGCCGGCGCCGCTGTGCGCGCTGCTGCGTGACAGCTGGCCGTTCATGGAGATCGTTGCCAGCGGCCAGGTGCGCGGGCGCTTTGATGCGCACTTGCCACTGCTGGATCTGCCGCTGTGCTGGGGTGGCCTGGTCGGTGCCGAAGGGCTGCCGTATGTGCCGCTGCCCTTGCCCTATCTGTCGGCCTTGCCCGACCCGCGCGCCGAGCAGCGCGGTGCTGTGCGCTTGCCTGTTGTGCAGGAGCGCGCCTTGCGCGTGGGCATCGCCTGGCAAGGTCGGTTCAGCCATCCGGATGACCGCTGGCGCTCGGTGCAGCCGGGCCAACTGACGGCGCTCTTTGACGTGCCCGACGTGCGCTGGGTCAGCCTGCAAAAGGACGGCCATGCGCATCCGACCTGGCTGCCTGATGACCTGGCACAGTGCCGCGACTTTGCCGACACGGCGCGCATTATTGACACGCTCGACATGGTGATCAGCATTGACTCGGCGGTGGCGCACCTGGCCGCTGCCCTGGGCAAGCCGGTGTGGCTGCTGCTGCCGAAGATTGCCGACTGGCGCTGGGCGTTGACGGGTGAGAGCACGCCGTGGTATCCGGGGATGCGACTGTTTCGTCAGAGCGCTGATGAAGACTGGGCGGCCGTGGCAACGCGTGTGGCCGCTGCTCTTTTTCGTCATCGCGAGGCCGCAGGCCGTGGCGATCCATGACTGCAGACCGCATGGATTGCCGCGCTTCGCTCGCAATGACGAGCCGTTACTGTCATGATTTACGGAAAACTCAATAGCATGGTGAATAGGTCAGACAAGCACTTGTATGCGCCGGACGCGGTTCCAGCCGAGACCGTATGTAAATGTTGTGGCGGCGCCAGCGTTGTGGTGGCGCTGCTCGATGCTGGGCGCAGCGGCGTGGATGCGCGCGCCGGGCGGGCGCAGCAGACGCTGTCGGGGCAGGCGGTTTATTACTACCGTTGCACTGACTGCGGCTTTACCTTCACGCGCGCCTTTGATCACTGGAGTGCGGATGATTTTGCGCAGCGCATCTACAACGCCGACTACCCGCGCCACGATCCGGCGTATGGGCAAGCGGGCGAGGGCGAGCGCGGCGAGCGCACCGCAGCCGACGTGATTGGCCAATTTGGCGCCTATGCGGCGCAGCTTGCGGTGCTGGACTGGGGCAGCGGCGAGGGCAGCTTCGCAGCCAGCATGCGCCGCCACGGTTTTGCCCGCGTCGATGAGTACGACCCTTTTGTGGCTGGCGCAGCCACGCGGCCCCAGGGGCGCTACGACATGGTGACCTGCTTTGAGGTGATGGAGCACACACTCGATCCGCTGGCGCTGGTAGCCGACCTGGCGTCGCACCGCGCAAGCGATGGCGCCATCCTGATTTCGACCCTGTGCTGCAGCAAGCAGGTGGTCGATTTCGGTCTGGAGAACTGGCATTACTGCGTGCCACGCAACGGCCACATTTCTTTCATGGCGCCGCAGGCCTTGATGGTTTGCGCCCAACAGCAGGGGTTGGTTTCACATTCGTTCAGCGCGGGCGCCCATGTGATGTTTGACGCGGCAGCGGTGCCGGTGTGGCTGGTGCCCAAACTGGCGCCGTGGGGAGACAAGGCTTGCTGAGCAAAACCGACTTTTTGAACAGGCTCAAGCAACTGCGTGCTGCCCGCCTGGTCGCGGCCGCAGACAGCGCGCATGGCTTCTATGACGCAGAACTGCTCGGCTGGCTGGACGCCGCGGCCAAGCGCCGCGCGTGGGCAGCGCTGCCGGCTTTTGAGGAAGTTGCTGGCAAGGTTCTGAGTGGGCCACTCGACCTGGCCGCGCTGCGGCGCATGGCGGCGGCGTCGCGCTTGCCAGCGGAGACAGCGGCGGCGCAACTCGGGCACCGCCTGCACGGGCTGATGGCGGCGTTTTCCCCAGCCGAATGTTTTGACGACCCGAGCCAGCCGGTCAGCGGTGCAACCGAGCTGGTGCGCTCGTCCGAGGCCGACCTGGCGCGCTGCCGGCCATTTGTGCAGGCGTTGCAGCGCTGCTTCGAGCACTTGCAGGCAAGCGCGTCACCGACCATTGACATGATCGACGCTGGCTGTGGCCCGCATCTGTTTTGGTCGCTGCTGGCCTTGTGCATGAGCGAGCGCGTGCGGGTCTGCGCCATCGAGCGTGATCCGCTGCTGGCGCGCCAGGCGCGTGCGTTTGCCGCAGCCCTGGGTGTTGCGCAGCGCATCCGCGTGCTCGAGGCAGATGCCAGTCGTGCCGCGGTGGCTTTGCAGATTGCCGATGCCTTTGCTGGCGGGGCAGCGCCCTTTGTGCCGCGCCTGATCGTGTCTGAAACCCACAGCCCGCTGATGTTCGAGGAAGCCGGAGACCAGATTCTGCGCAATCTCAAGCGGCTGTTTCCTGATGCAATGATGCTGCCCGAGGGGGTTGAAATTGTCGGTGCCGTGGGGGACGCGCAGCGCCTGCGCGACGTGCTGGCGGCAACCGATAGCGGCAGCTTTGCGCGCATGGCCGGCATCGCAGAACAGATTGCGCAGTACGCCCAGGTGAAAAGTCTGGGCCGCTTTATGGTGAGCGACAGCGACGATGCACTGCGCCTGGATGCGCAAGGGCGCCGATGCGTCGGACCGCTGGCTGTTCACGGTGCCGCTGGCACGCCGGTGTTTGGCACGCGCCTGTTATTTCCGCTGGAAGTGCCAGCGCTTGCGGCGGGTGAATCCCTGGGCATTACCGAGTGGCTCTGGGCGGTGCAGCCGGCACCGGGCCTGCAAACAAGCGGCCAGTGCCATCTTGTTTCGATCTTCATGCAGCCGGCCGCCCAAGTCGTGACGCTGAGCCCGCAGCAAAGTTGCGAACTCAGTTACGTGATGGGCGCCGAAAAGAAACCGTTTACAGCAATAATCCAAAGCAAGCAACCGACAAGCCAGCGAAAGCACACCATGCAAAATACCGACACCAGCGCCAGCCCCTCTTTTGAAATCATGACTTCGCGCCATCTGCTGGCCTGGCTGGCCGAGCAGAAGCTGTCAATCGCACTGACCACCTACCAGATCGGCAAGCTGTTCTTGCTCGGTCTCAAGGGCAATGGTGAGCTGTCGATTTTCGAGCGCACCTTTAACCGCTGCATGGGTCTGTGCCCGACGGCCAACGGTTTCTACATGAGCAGCCTGCCTCAGGTCTGGCGCTTCGAGAACCTGTTTCTCAAGGGTGAGACGCAGGATGGCTATGACCGGCTTTATGTGCCGCAGGTTGGCAACACCACCGGCGACCTGGACATTCACGACATGGCGGTGGACGCGGACGGGCAACTGGTGTTTGTCAACACCCTGTTCGGTTGTCTGGCAACGCTGAGCGAGACGCACAGCTTCAAACCGCTGTGGCGTCCGCGCTTTTTGAGCAAGCTGGCGGCCGAGGACCGCTGCCACCTGAACGGGCTGGCCATGAAGGACGGCCACCCGGCTTACGTGACCGCCGTGGGTGAGAGCGATGTGGTGGACGGCTGGCGCCAGCACCGCGCTGGCGGTGGTGTGGTGATCGACGTGAACAGCAACGAGACCGTTGCCGGTGGCCTGTCGATGCCGCATTCGCCGCGCTGGCACCAGGGCAAGCTGTGGCTGCTCAATTCGGGTACCGGTGAGTTCGGTCACATCGAACTCGATACTGGGCGCTTTGTGCCGCTGACCTTCTGCGCCGGCTACATGCGCGGCCTGTATTTCCACGGTGACTACGCGCTGGTGGGCCTGTCCAAAGCGCGGCAGAACCGCACCTTCAGCGGTCTGGCGCTGGACGAGAACCTCAAGTCGCGCAAGGCCGAAGCCCGCTGCGGCGTGCAGATCATCGACCTGCGCACCGGTGACGTGGTGCACTGGTTCAACATCGAAGGCGTGGTCGATGAACTCTACGATGTCATTACGCTACCCGGCGTGCGCCGCCCGATGGCGCTGGGCTTCAAGACCGATGAAATTCAGCGCGTGCTGAGCATTGAGGAGTGAGCTTGTCCCGCGCCCTCGAATCCGAGAGCATCGAGATTCTGCGCGAGGCGGTCTCAGGTGCGCGCAAGCCGGTGATGATGTACTCCACTGGCAAGGATTCGTCGGTCATGCTGCATTTGGCGCGCAAGGCTTTTTATCCGGCGGTGCCGCCGTTTCCGCTGTTGCACGTCGATACCACCTGGAAGTTTCGCGAGATGGTGGCGCACCGGGATCGCGTGGTGGCCGAGGCGGGCATGGAACTCATAGTCCACACCAACCAGGAGGGGCTGGCTGCCGGTGTCAACCCGTTCAGCCACGGATCAAGCTACTACACCGACGTTATGAAAACCCAGGCCCTGAAACAGGCGCTTGATGCGCACGGTTTTGATGTGGTGATGGGCGGCGCACGGCGCGATGAAGAAAAGTCGCGCGCCAAGGAGCGCATCTTTTCCTTCCGCGCCGAGGGCCATCGCTGGGAGCCAAAGGCGCAGCGGCCCGAACTCTGGAATTTGTACAACACGCATATCCATCCCGGCCAGAGTCTGCGTGTCTTCCCGATCTCCAACTGGACCGAGCTTGACGTCTGGCAGTACATCGCGCAGGAACAGATTGCCATCGTGCCACTCTACTTTGCCAAGCAGCGCCCGGTGGTGCAGCGCAGCGGCACCTGGATCATGCAGGACGACGAGCGCTTGCCGCTGCAGCCCGGCGAGACACCACAGATGCGGCTGGTGCGTTTTCGCACCCTGGGCTGCTACCCCTTGAGCGGCGCCATCGAGAGCACGGCGGCCACGCTGGAGCAGATCATTGCCGAGACCTTTGCCGCGCACACCTCGGAGCGCCAGGGCCGATTGATTGATTCGGACCAGCCGGGCTCGATGGAGAAGAAGAAGCAGGAGGGCTATTTCTGATGGGCGCCGCAAGCAACAAGCCGATGCTGCGCTTCATCACCTGTGGCAGCGTGGACGATGGCAAATCAACGCTCATCGGCCGCTTGCTGCTGGAGGCCAACTGCATTTTTGACGACCAGATGCAGGCGATTGCCAGTGACTCGAAAAAGTTTGGCACGCAAGGTGAACGAACAGACCTGGCCTTGCTGGTGGATGGCTTGCAGGCCGAGCGCGAACAGGGCATCACCATCGATGTGGCGTATCGCTTCTTTGCCACCGACCAGCGCAAGTTTGTGGTGGCCGACACACCCGGCCATGAGCAATACACGCGCAACATGGCAACCGGCGCTTCCACAGCGCAACTGGCTGTCATTCTGGTCGATGCGCGCAAGGGTGTGCTCACCCAAACCCGGCGCCACTCACGCATCGTGGCCATGATGGGCATCCGCCATGTGGTGCTGGCGATCAACAAGATGGATTTGGTCGCTTTCGGGCAAGCAGTGTTCAACCGCATCGAGTCTGAGTACCGCATCTTTGCCGCTGACCTTGGATTCAAGTCTATTCGGGCCATACCGCTGTCTGCGCTCGAAGGTGATAACGTGTTTGCGCCCAGCGCCAACACGCCCTGGTACCGCGGGCCAACGCTGATGAGCTATTTGAATCAGATCGATGTTGCTGGGTCTGAGCAGGCAGAGCCATTTCGCATGCCGGTGCAGTGGGTCAATCGCCCCCATGCCGACTTTCGTGGTTTTTGTGGACGGGTCGCGCAAGGCACGGTGCGCGCCGGCGACCCGGTTCGGGTGCTGCCCTCGGGTGTGCAGACGCGGGTCAAGGCGATTGTGGTCTGGCAGGGGGAAAGCGACCATGCGGCTGCAGGTGACTCGATCACCTTGACGCTGACCGATGAAGTTGCCATAGGGCGCGGCGATGTGCTGGTGGCCGCTGACGACGCACCAGAAGTGGCGGATCAGTTCGAGGCGCGGCTGCTGTGGCTGGGCGATCAACCACTGCTGCCGGGGCGAAGCTACTGGCTCAAGCTGCACACGCAAGAGGTCTCGGCCAGCGTTACCGACATCAAGCACCGTGAAGACATCGACAGCGGCAACCATCTGGCGGCCAAAACGCTGGGCATGAATGACATTGCGCTGGTCAAGCTGTCGCTCTCGCAGCCAGTGGTGTTCGAACCCTATGTGAGCAACCGAACGCTGGGCGGCTTCATCCTGATCGACAAGCTGAGCTTCGAGACGGTGGCGGCCGGCATGATCAGTTTTGCGCTGCGCCGTGCCTCCAACATCCACTGGCAGGCGTTGACGGTGGACCGCGCTGCGCGCGCCGCCAGCCTGGCGCAAACGCCACGCTGCATCTGGTTTACCGGTCTTTCAGGCTCGGGCAAGTCGACCATTGCCAACCTGCTGGAAAAGCGCCTGCATGCGCAGGGCCGGCACACCTACATTCTGGACGGCGACAACCTGCGCCACGGGCTGAACCGCGATCTTGGCTTCACGCAAGCGGACCGCGTCGAGAACATTCGCCGCGTGGCCGAGGTGGCAAAACTGATGGTCGATGCCGGTCTGCTGGTGCTGGTGTCTTTTATTTCACCGTTCCGGGCTGAGCGCGAACTGGCACGCAGCCTGTTCGCACCGGGTGAGTTTGTCGAGGTGTTTGTCGATGCCTCGCTGGCCGAATGCGAGCGGCGCGACCCCAAGGGCCTGTACGCCAAGGCCCGACGTGGTGAGTTGAAGAACTTCACCGGAATCGACAGCCCGTATGAGGCGCCGCTGGCGGCCGAGGTTCATTTGAAGAGCGCGCCCGACAACGCGGCGGTGCTGGTGGAGCAAGTGGCCACTCAGCTGGAGGTCGTGTTGGTGGGCATGGGGCATTGATTCGTCATCGCGAGCGAAGCGTGGCGATCCATGCAGTCATGGATTGCCGCGCCCTGCGGGCTCGCAATGACGCCCGGCGCGGTGATCCAGGCAATCCTGGATTGGGTTATCGTCACGCCATGACGCATGCCGCCACAAAATCAGCAAGCCCCCGCTTTGACGAAGTCGACGCCCTGCGCGGCTTCGCCATGTTGTGGATGACTGTCTTTCACTTTTGCTTCGACCTGAATCAGTCTGGCTACATCAAGCAGGATTTCTACCACGACGCGCTTTGGACCTGGCAGCGCACGCTGATCGTCAGTCTGTTCCTGATTTGCGCCGGCATCGGGCAGGCGATTGCGCTCCAGCAGGGCCAGACCTGGGGTCGTTTCTGGCGCCGCTGGGCGCAGGTGCTGGCTTGCGCCTTGCTGGTGAGCGCAGGTTCGTGGTGGATGTACCCGCAAAGCTTCATCTACTTTGGCGTGCTGCACGGTATTGCCGTGATACTGATCGTCGTGCGCCTGACAGGGCATTGGGGGCGCTGGCTGTGGCTACTGGGTTCGCTGGCAATCGCAGCTAAATTTGTCGGAGCCTACTTCCTGCAAGCGCTGGCGCCAGAGAGCCTGGCGGCGCTCTTCAACGCGCCGCTGCTGAATTGGCTGGGCCTGATCACGCGACTGCCCATCACCGAAGACTATGTGCCCGTGCTGCCCTGGCTGGGCCTGATGTGGTGGGGTGCCGCGCTGGGCGCCTGGTTGATGGGTGACGGCCAACGCTATCTTGGTCGCCCGTTAGCGCCGCAGTTGCGGCCTTTGGCTTTGATCGGGCGCTGGAGCCTGTCGTACTACATGCTGCACCAGCCGGTCATGATTGGCGCCCTGATGGCGCTGGCCTGGTGGCTGGGAAGGTAAGTGGAGTCGTCATTGCGGCCCCTAATTTGTCATTGCGTCCCCGGATCAGGTCCGGGGTTTCAGCACCCGCAATCCAGGGTATGTCTGGCACTGGATGCCGGATCAGAGCTTGCCCCGGGCTTGATCCGGGGTCCGGCATGACAAACTACCGGCTTATTCGACCTTGGCCTTGGCGCGCAGTTCTTCCTGGTACTTCGACATTTTTTGCTGTTGCAGTTGCTGGGCTACCTGCGGCTTGACCTCGTCAAACTTGGGTAACTGGGCATCGCGAACATCGTCGAGGCGGATGATGTGGAAGCCAAACTGGGTCTTGACCGGAGTCTCCGTCATCTTGCCCTTGGCGAGCTTGGTCAGTGCGTCGGAAAACTCGGCCACGTAGTTGCCCGCATTGGCCCAGTCGAGATCACCGCCCTTGGCGGCAGAACCCGGGTCTTTGGAAGATTTCTTGGCGATCTCGTCAAACTTGCCACCCTTTTTCAGCTGCGCGATGATGGCCTTGGCCTGGTCTTCTTTCTCAACCAGGATGTGACGGGCGTGGTACTCCTTGCCGCTGTTGGCAGCCACGAACTTGTCGAACTCGGCCTTGATATCAGCGTCGCTGACCGGATTGGCTTTCTGGTAGTTCGTGAACAGTTCGCGGATCAGCAGTGTCTGGCGCGCCAGTTCCATCTGCACCTTGAAATCCTCGGTCGCGTCCAGCCCCTGCTTTTGGGCTTCCTGGATGAAAATTTCGCGCGCAATCACCTCGTCCTTGATCTGAGCCTGCATCTCCGGTGTGACCGGGCGGCCGGAGCGGGCAATTTGCTGTGCCAGCGTGTCCACGCGTGAGCTTGGCACTGCCTTGCCGTTGACGATGGCCACGTTTTGCGCCGCAACCAGTGTTGCAAAAGTGCTGAGCACGGCGGCCGCGGCGAGGATGGAAATAAGCTTCAACTTCATTCGTTCTTCCTGGGTAACAATAATCAAATCGGGGGGGTGTTAGCTTCAATGGCCAGTGCATGCAAGCCCTGGTCCATGAAATCTTGCAGCGCATCATACACAAGGCGATGCCGCATTACGGCGGATTTGCCGGTAAATAAGTGTGAAGTCACACGGACCCGGAAATGGCTGCCAAAGCCGCTGCCGTTGGCGCCGGCGTGACCCTGATGCTGGTAGCTTTCGTCGATCACCTCCAGCCTCAGGGGTTGCAGGCGCTCGCGCAGGCGTTGTTCAAGCTGATCGGCGGTCGGGGGGGTAGCGCTGAGTGTTGTCATGGTGGGGGTGATATTCCGGTATCGTCGGTTTGCAGATAGCGCGCAATGTAGAAGCCCTGCCCGACGATGAAGAGCAATGGAAAGACGTAGCCCCAGATCTTGAAATTGACCCAGGCCTCGGTACTGTAGTAGGCGGCAACGTAGCCGTTGATGATCGCCATGAAAGCGCTGTAGACAACCCACACCATGTTCAGACGCATCCAGACCGGATCGGGCAGGGTCAACTGACTACCCAGCAGGAGCTTGAGAAAATTCTTCTTGTAAATCCAGACCGCCAGGCCCAGCGCCAGGGCCATGGCGGCGTAGAGTACGGTGGGCTTCCACTTGATGAAGCGTTCATCATGCAAGACCAGCGTCAAGGTGCCAAAGAGCAGGATCAGGGCCAGCGTGATCTTGTGCATCATCTGCAGTTTGCGGTCTATCAGGTAAACCAGACTCATCTGCAGCACGGTGGCCGCCATCAGCACCGCCGTGCCGACATAGATGTCGTAGAGCTTGTAGGCACCGACAAACAGCAGGATCGGAAAGAAATCTATCAGTATCTTCATTTAGGGCTGAAGTTTAACGATGCCGAGTTCATGCAGTAGCGCAAGCCGGTCGGTGCCGGTCCATCCTCAAAGACATGGCCCAGGTGTGCGCCGCAGTCGGAGCAGAGCACTTCGGTGCGTTGCATCCAGAGCGAGCCGTCGGACTGGGTCACCACCGCAGTGTCGTCCATCGGCTGAAAGTAGCTTGGCCAGCCGCAACCCGAATCAAATTTGGCGCTGGAATCAAACAGCGCTTTGTCGCAACAGATGCAGCGATAGGTGCCGGCCGCATGATGGGCCTCGAACTTGCCGCTGTAAGGGCGCTCGGTGGCGGCGTGACGGGTCACCTCAAACGCCAGGGGCTCCGCGTCCTTGGCCTTGAGCTCGGCTTTCCATTGCTCTTCGGTTTTTTGAATCTTGTAAGTCATGGTGTCACTCAGGAACTGCAACTGATCTCGATACTATGCGCCCAATCGGGCGGAAAGTCGGCGTAGTGCTCAAACTCGGGGTGTTCGTCAAACGGCGCTTGGAGCACTTCAAGCAAGCTGGCGAGTGCTGCGAAGTCCTGCCGCTTGGCGCCCTGAATAGCCAACTCGGCCAGGTGATTGCGCAGCACAAACTTCGGATTGGCACGCAGCATTGCCTGCGATAGCTGCTGGCGCGACTGTGCTCCGATGCGCTGGGCATAACGAAGCCACCAGCCATCAAAGCCGGCAGGCTCGAGAAACAGATCGCGCACCGGCGTCACATCGCCGCTACCCACGCTGTGACTCAGGCGTCGCCAGAAGATGGTGTAGTCAATGCCAGAGCGCGCCAGCAGACTCAGAATGTCTTCAATCAGCAACCTGTCGTTCGGCGCAGTGCTGTCCGTCAGGCCCAGCTTGGCGCGCATCTGCCGCTCCAACTCCTGGGGAAACATGGTCTTGAAGGGCTCCAGCGCGGCCATTGCCAGCGACTGCTCTTCGATCAGCGGCAGCAGGGCCTGCGCCAGACAGAACAGATTCCAGTAGGCCACGTTCGGTTGCCGGTTGAAGGCGTAGCGCCCCTGTGTGTCGGAATGGTTGCAGATGTGGCCCGGCTGGTAGGCGTCCAGGAACTGAAACGGGCCGTAATCTATGGTCAAGCCCAGAATGCTCATGTTGTCGGTGTTCATCACGCCGTGGCAGAAACCAATGGCCTGCCACTGCGCCAGCAGCTTTGCCGTTCGCTCGCTGACCGCCTGCAGCAGCGCTGCATAGGCCTTGCCGCCAGGCGATTCGGCACCGCGACACTGCGGGTAGTGCTGGTCAATGACATAGTCGGCCAAGGCCCTGAGTTGCTCGACCTGGGCGCGGGCGGAGAAGTGTTCAAAGTGACCAAAGCGCACGAAACTCGGTGCCAGTCGGGTCAGCACGGCGGCAGTTTCCGCAGTTTCGCGGTAAACCGGAGCGTCGGATCCGGTGACGCACAGGGCGCGAGTCGTCGGTATCTGCAGTCCGTGCATGGCTTCGCTGCAGAGAAACTCGCGCACGCTGGAGCGCAGCACGGCGCGCCCGTCGGCCATGCGGGAGTAGGGCGTCAGGCCAGCGCCCTTGAGTTGCAGTTCCAGACCGCTGGCGGTCTGGCCCAGCAGAATGGCGCGACCATCGCCCAACTGGCCGGCCCAGACACCGAATTGATGGCCGCTATAAACACTGGCCAGGGGTTCGGTTCCGGCGACGGCCCGGTTGCCGCTGAGCGCCTGCAGCCACTCATCCGATTGCTGCCAGGATGGAGTCAAGCCAAGTTCGCGCGCCAGCGACGTGCTGTGCGCTACCCAATAGGGATCGGGCAGTGGCTGCGGTGAGACCCGGGTGTAGAAATCATCACCGAGCTCGGCAAATGTATTGCGCCAGGTCAAACCCAGATCAGTCTTGTCGTGGCGGTCTGTGCTCAGGTTCATGGCCGGATTGTCTCGCGCCGGCCGCCAACCCGTGGTTTGCAGGGTTATCCCGGAGATTTCGCAGTAACATGCGCGTGATTCAAACACTATCAGGAGTTCGTTCATGCTCGGGTTGATGCAAAACCAACAGTTGTTGATCTCTACGCTCATCGAATTTGCCGAACGCCACCATGGCGAAGGTGAAATCGTTTCGCGCCGGGTTGAAGGCGACATCCACCGTTACACCTACAAGGAAGTGGCAGTGCGCTCGCGTCAGGTTGCCAATGCGCTCGACGCCATGAAACTGCAGTTCAGTGACCGGGTGGCAACCCTGGCCTGGAACGGCTACCGCCATCTGGAACTCTACTTTGGTGTCAGCGGCACGGGCCGCGTGCTGCACACACTCAATCCGCGTCTGCATCCGGACCAGATCAGCTGGATCGTCAATCACGCGGAAGACTCTGTGCTCTGCTTCGACATGAGTTTTCTGCCGATTGTGAAGGCGGTGCACGGCCGCTGCCCGACGGTCAAACACTATGTGGCGATGTGCGACGCCGACAAACTGCCAGCCGACAGCGGCATCCCCGGCCTGGTCAGCTACGAAGCCTGGATCGGTGCGCAGAGCAGCGAATACAAGTGGCCCTCGTTTGACGAAAATTCAGCCTCCAGCATGTGCTACACCAGCGGCACCACAGGCAATCCGAAGGCTGCCCTGTACAGCCATCGCTCAACCATGCTGCATGCGCTTGCCGGTGCTTTGCCCGACGCCCTGAGCATGAGTGCGCGTGACACCGTTCTACCAGTGGTTCCGATGTTCCACGTCAATGCCTGGGGACTGCCATATTCAGCGGCCATGACGGGTGCCAAGTTGGTGTTCCCGGGGCCGGCGATGGACGGGAAATCCATTTTCGAGTTGATCGAAGGCGAGAAAGTCTCATTTGCCGCTGGCGTGCCCACCGTCTGGCAGATGATGCTCGGTCATATGCAGGCCGGTGGCCTGCGTTTCTCCACGCTCAAACGCACGGTGATCGGCGGCTCGGCCTGCCCGCCAGCGATGATCACCGCCTTCAACGATCTATATGGCGTCGAAGTGTTGCACGCCTGGGGTATGACCGAGATGTCGCCGCTGGGAACCGTCTGCACTCTGAAGAACAAGCATCTGACGATGACGCCACAGGAAAAAATGCAGGTGCGACTCAAGCAGGGCCGCGGCGTTTTTGGTGTGGACATGAAGATCGTTGACGGCAATGGTGATGAGTTGCCCTGGGACGGCAAGAGCTATGGCGATTTGCTGGTCAAGGGTCCGTGGATCATCAGTGCCTATTTCAAGGGCGAGGGCGGCTCGCCCCTGGTGGACGGCTGGTTTCCTACCGGCGACGTGGCCACCATCGACGCCGAAGGCTATATGCAGATCACGGATCGCAGCAAGGACGTGATCAAGTCCGGTGGCGAATGGATCAGTTCGATTGATGTAGAGAACATTGCCATGGCGCATCCGGCAGTGGCGATGGCAGCCTGCATCGGCATGAAGCATCCCAAGTGGGACGAGCGTCCCATCATCGCGGTGGTCAGGAAGCCGGGGGCCGAGGTGTCGCGCGACGAGTTGATTGCCTTTTACGAAGGCAAGACCGCCAAATGGCAGATTCCGGATGATGCGGTGTTTGTCGATGCCATTCCGCTGGGTGGCACTGGCAAGATGCAGAAAACCAAGCTGCGCGAACTGCTCAAGGATTACAAATTGCCGGATGCCTGATTGGGGCTTGGCGACCGGGCCGATGGCCAGTTGCCTGACTGACGATAGGGAAAGCCCTCGTGGCGCGCGGCCTGCATCCTTGTAAGCTGCACCGGTTTCGATCGATTACAACCTTGGAGATGACAATGAAGTCTGCTTTTAAATTTGTGGCCGTCGCGGTGGTCGCAGTATGTGCCAGTGGTGCTTTTGCGCAGAAGGGTGAAACCGTCAAGATAGCCTTTATGGATCCGCTGTCGGGTCCGTTCGCCAATGTTGGGCAGAACCAGCTCAAGAGCTGGCAGTTTGCCGCCGACTATCTGAGCGGCGCTAAAAACCCAGCGGGTGTGAAATTTGTCGTGACCGGGTTCGACAACAAAGGTTCACCACAGGAGAGTCTGAATACACTCAAAGCCGCCATCGATCAGGGCTTTCGATATATCACCCAGGGCAACGGTTCTGGCGCAGCATTGGCGCTGTCAGACGCTGTAGCCAAACACAACGAACGCAATCCCGGCAAGGAAGTTGTGTATTTGAACTATGCCGCCGTCGACCCTTCATTGACCAATGAAAAATGCGATTATTGGCATTTCCGCTTGGATGCGGACACCACCATGAAGATGGAAGGCTTGACGACCTTCATGAAAGACCAGCCCAAGGTCAAGAAGGTCTATCTGATCAACCAGAACTACTCGCACGGGCATCAGGTGGCAAAGTACTTCAAGGAAGGCATGGCGCGCAAGCGCCCGGACGTGCAGATTGCGGGTGAGGATCTGCATCCGATTGGGCAGGTGAAAGACTTCGCCCCTTATGTGGCGAAGATCAAGCAGTCCGGCGCTGATACCATCGTCACCGGCAACTGGGGTACTGACCTGACCCTGCTGGTCAAGGCCCTCAATGACGCCGGCCTCAAGCTACCTCTTTACACCTACTATGCACAGGTAACCGGGACTCCGACCGCACTCGCCGCAGGTGGCGACAGTGAGGTGTACATCATCGCCTATGGTCACGCCAACCACACTGGCGAAATCGCCACAATGGCGGAAGAGTTCAAAAAGAAGTTCAATGACGACTATTACACTTTGGCCACGTACAACGGTATCAATTTGATGGCGGCGGCGATTGCCAAAGCCAAGTCCATTGATCCGGTGAAAGTAGCGTCAGCGATGGAGGGGCTGACTGTCAAGAGCTTCGCCGGTGACGTCACCATGCGCAAGAGCGATCACCAATTGCAACAGACGATGTTTGTGACGAAGTGGCAAAAGGCCGACAAGAAATATCCCTATAGCATCGAGAACACCGGATACACCACCGTGTCTGTCAAGCAGATGGATCCCTACGTGTCAAGCACACCGACCAGCTGTCAGATGAAGCGGCCCGGCTAAGGTGATTCAGACGACCTGTCGCATGGGTGATTCTCTGCATTGGCAATCCCCGGCGCGCAATGCACAATCGGCTGTACGCTGGGCGTGTTTAAGCGGATTACAACCTAGGAGATCAATATGAAGTTTGCATTCAGAATGGCGGCCGTTGCTGCGGCGGCTCTGTGCGTCGGAAGCGCTTTTGCCCAGAAGGGCGAAACCGTCAAAATTGCGATGCTGGAAGGATTGTCAGGACCGATGGCCAATGTCGGACAGAATCAACTGAAGAATTGGCAGTTTCTGGCCCAGCGTCTGAATGGTGCCAAGAATGTTGCAGGCGTCAATTTTGAGGTTGTCGGCATGGACAGCAAGGGGTCGCCGCAGGAAGTTCAGAACACCTTGAAGGCCGCGATCGACCAGGGCTATCGCTACGTGGTGCAGGGCAATGGTTCTGGTGCCGCGCTCGCCTTGGCCGATGCCGTGGCCAAGCACAATGAACGCAATCCTGGCAAGGAAGTCGTTTACCTCAATTACTCGGCAGTTGATCCTTCGTTGACCAACGAAAAGTGCAGCTACGCCCATTTCCGCCTCGACGCCGACACCTCCATGAAGATGGAAGCGCTGACCAGTTTCATGAAGGATCAGCCCAAGGTCAAGAAGGTCTATCTGATCAACCAGAATTATTCGCACGGGCACCAGGTTGCCAAGTATTTCAAGGAGGGCCTGGCCCGCAAGCGTCCGGACGCTACGATCGCCGGCGAAGACCTGCACCCGATCGGGCAGGTGAAGGATTTCGCGCCTTATGTGGCCAAGATCAAGCAGTCGGGCGCCGATACCATCGTGACCGGTAACTGGGGTCAGGACATGACACTGCTGGTGAAGGCGCTCAACGAGGCTGGCATGAAGCTTCCGATCTACTCCTACTACGCGGGCGTATCCGGTACCCCGACGGCGCTCGCTGCTGGGGGCGAAGTCGAGGTCTATCAGATCGCTTACAACCACTCCAATTACCCTGGCGAGTTGGGCGCCATCATGACCGAGTTCCAGAAGAAATTTGGCGAGGATTTCTATACTTTTTCCATTTACAACGGAATCATCCTTTTGTCGGAAGCGATGGCAAAAGCCAAATCCACTGATCCGATGAAGGTTGCTGCGGCGATGGAAGGGCTGAAGTTCAAGGGCTTCAACGGTGATTCCGAAATGCGCAAGTCCGACCATCAGATGCAGCAGGGGCTGTATATTTCCAAATGGCAGAAAGTGGACAAGAAGTACCCTTACAACGTCGAAAATACGGGATATACCTTTGCTCCGGTCAAATACATTGAGGCTTACGTGGCCAGCACGCCCACGAGTTGCCAGATGAAACGCCCAGGCTAAAGCGGATCTCATTGAACGCCGGGTGACATGGTCGCTGCCCGGCGTTTGTTTTTTTGCTACTTTGCGAGTGACTGATGGAGTTCTACACCATTTCTCTTCTCAACGGCGTCAGCTACGGTCTGCTGTTGTTCATGTTGAGTTCGGGATTGACGCTGATCTTCAGCATGATGGGCGTTCTCAATTTTGCTCATGCGTCGTTCTATATGCTGGGCGCCTATTTTGCCTACACAGTGACTGCTGTCCTTGGTTTCTGGCCTGCTTTGTTGGTCGCGCCGTTGTTGGTTGGACTACTGGGCGCCGGGTTCGAAAGGTACTTCCTTCGTCGGGTCCACAAATTCGGTCATGTGCCTGAACTGCTGATCACGTTCGGGCTCAGTTACGTCATTCTGGAATTGGTGCAACTGGTCTGGGGGCGCAGTTCTGTTGACTACCGCGTTCCGCAGGCGCTGGACGGGCCCTTGTTTACCCTGTTTGGCACGCAGTTTCCGATGTACCGCGCTTTCATGATGGGGGTGGCCCTGTTGATGTTGCTGTCGCTTTGGCTGATGCTGACACGCACGCGCATTGGTTTGGTGATACAGGGTGCGCTGGCACATCCTGACATGGTTGAAGCGTTGGGTCACAACGTTCCGCGCGTGTTCATGCTGGTGTTCGGCGGTGGCTGTGCGTTGGCTGGTTTGGCGGGTGTCATTGGCGGCAATGCCTTCGTCACTGAGCCGAGCATGGCTTTTTCCGTCGGAGGCGTCATTTTTGTGGTGGTCGTGGTCGGCGGCATGGGCTCCTTGGCTGGCGCGTTTCTGGCGTCATTGTTGATCGGTGTTCTGCAGACATTTGCCGTTGCGGTTGATGCGTCCGTGCTTTCTGCGTTGCAAACGCTGGGCATTTCTCTTACACCTGATGCTTTCGGCTATCCCTTGCTCAAACTCAAACTCAGTCAGGTGGCACCGATCCTGCCCTATCTGTTTTTGGTGCTGATCCTGATATTCCGACCCAAGGGTCTTTTGGGTACACGGGAAGGTTGAAGGTATGAGTGTTCAGGTCTATGAGTTCAAACCGCTCAATGTCGGGCGCGCCCTGATCTGGTCGCTGTTTGCACTGGTTTTGGTCGCCGCACCGCTGCTGTTCACCAGCAGTCTGAGTCACACCATGCTGAGCCAGATGGGCATCGCGATCATTGTTTGCCTGAGCTACAACATTTTGCTGGGGCAGGGCGGCATGCTCAGCTTCGGTCATGCCGTGTATTCCGGAATGGGATCGTTTTTGGCGATTCATACGCTCAATAGGGTGACTGGAGGGTTGCCCCTGCCGGTCAGTCTGATTCCCGTTGTGGGTGGTCTGGCCAGCATGCTGGTGGCAATCCTGCTCGGATGGGTGACGACCAAGAAAGCAGCGACACCGTTTGCCATGATCACGATGGGCATTGGCGAACTGGTATGGGCGATGTCGCTGATGTTTCCGGAGTTTTTTGGTGGCGAGGGCGGCGTTTCGGGCAACCGCGTGACAGGGGTGAAGACTTTTGGCATTACCTACGGACCGCAGGTTCAGTTGTACTACCTGATCGCCGTCTACACCTTTGTCTCGACGGCCTTGATGTTCGCATTCACCCGCACGCCACTGGGGCGCATGCTAAATGCAGTGCGCGACAATCCCGAGCGCGTCGAGTTTGTCGGATATGACACGCAGAAGGTGCGCTACATCGCGTTTATTGTGGCTGCCTTTTTTGCTGGAATCTCTGGCGGACTGGCAGCCTTGAATTTCGAAATCGTCACCTCGGAAGTGGTTAGCGGATACCGCTCCGGCGCCTATCTGCTGTTCACATTTCTGGGCGGGGCCACCTTCTTCTTCGGTCCCATCATCGGGGCCGTTCTGATGGTACTGGCCTTTGTGCTCCTCTCGGAATTCACCAAGGCCTGGCTGCTTTACCTGGGCTTGGTCTTTTTGTTCATGGTGATGTATGCGCCAGGCGGTGTGGCGTCGCTGATCATGATGAACCTGCGGGTAGCAATGTTTGGTTACCTGCGCAGGCTTTGGGTCAGCTATTTGGCGCTCGGCTTGACCGCGCTGGTCGTGCTGGTCGGTGCCGGGGCGATGATCGAAATGGTGTATCACATGCAACTTAACGCCGCGCTCGGCTCCGAAGTCAAATTCCTGGGCATGGTGCTGGATTCCAAAGGCCTTAACAGCTGGTTCGGCTCGGTCTTTGTGATGCTGACCGGTCTTGGCTTGTTTGAGCTATGCCGCCGACAGTTCGTGGCGGACTGGGGTCAGTGTCAGGAAGACATAGAGAAAGAAATCAAGCGGAGGGCCGAGCTATGACTTACGCCCTCGAGTTGAAGGACCTGCGCAAGGCCTTTGGTCGCACCGAGATCATTCGCGGCATCAACATGGCGATTCCGGCGGGTGAGCGCGTCGGCATCATCGGCCCCAACGGAGCCGGCAAATCGACGCTCTTCAATCTCATCAGTGGCCGTTTCGCCCCGAGCAAGGGCGAGATCCTGCTCAACGGCCAGAATATCACCGGCAAGAAGCCTTTCGAGATCAACCGCATGGGGCTGTCGCGCAGCTTCCAGATCACCAACATCTTCCCCAAGCTCAGCGTTTTCGAGAACCTGCGCTGCGGTGTGCTCTGGAGTCTGGGCTACAAGTACAGTTTCTGGAACTTTCTGGCGGATCTGAAAGACGCCAATGACCGAACCGATGAGTTGATGGAGATGGTCAAGCTGGACAAGAAGCACGACGTGCTGGCCATGAACCTGACCTACGCGGAACAGCGGGCACTCGAAATTGGCATCACCATTGCCGGTGGTGCCAACGTGATCCTGCTCGATGAGCCGACGGCCGGCATGAGCAAGTCGGAGACCAGCCGCTTCATCAAGCTGATCAAGGACGTGACCGTCGGGCGCACACTGCTGACCGTGGAACATGACATGGGTGTGGTGTTCGGATTGGCTGACAAGATTGCCGTGGTGGTTTACGGCGAGTTGCTGGCCTACGATACGCCCGACGCCGTGCGCGCCAATGCGCGCGTGCAGGAGGCCTACCTGGGTTCCTCGGTGGCCGACTCGCAGGCCGGGAGTCACGTATGAGCGCCGCGCCGGGCCGCCCCAAGCAAGCTCGCACCCCCTCGGGGGGCAGCGAGGACATGCAATGCCGAGCGCGGGGGTACCTATGAGCCTTTTGAAAATTGACGGCCTGCACGCCTATTACGGCAAGAGTCATGTGCTGCACGGTGTTCATATGGAAGTGAAGGCGGGTGAAATCACGGCCTTGCTCGGGCGCAATGGCTCCGGCCGCTCGACCACCGCCAAGGCCATCATGGGGCTGGTGGACGCCCAGGGTTCCATGCTGTGGCGCGACCAGGAAATACTGGGTAAAAAGACTTATGAGATTGCCCATCTGGGCATAGGCTATGTTCCCGAAAGCCGCGACATTTTTCCGACGCTGACGGTTGAGCAGAACCTCTACCTCGGTCAAAAAAGCATGCGCAAAACCGGACGCTGGTCGCTCGACGACATGTACCAGTTGTTCCCGCGTCTGAAGGAGCGCCAGCACATGCTGGCCGGTGTCATGTCGGGTGGCGAGCAGCAAATGCTGACCCTGTGCCGCACGCTGATGGGGGACCCCGACCTGATCATCATTGACGAGCCAACCGAGGGACTGGCGCCGAAGATTGTCGAGCTGGTGGCCCAGTACCTGAAGGAACTCAAGCGGCGCGGCATTTCGGTGCTGCTGATCGAACAGAAGCTGACGATTGCCATGGAGATCTCTGACCAATGCATGGTGATGGGCCACGGCAGCATTGTGTTCACGGGAACGCCGGCGCAACTGCGCAATGACAGCTATATCCGTAAGGAGTGGCTGGAGGTTTGAGTGTGAACCCATTGCGCGCTAGTTGGCTGAAAAATTGAAGAGTGGCCCGGTGGCGCTTTAGTCCTGGCCATCTTTGTATATCCTGTATATACTTCAATTTTCAAGGAGAAAACCTTATGCTGACCCGAGTTTTCAAGAGCGGCAATTCTCTGGCCGTGCGCATCCCCAAAGAGCTGGCTTTTGTTGACTGTGCACAGGACGTTGAAGTCGAGCGTGTGGGCAACACGCTGGTGCTGCGACCGGTAGTGCAGGAAACCATTGGCGACCTGACCCCCATCTTGTCCATGTTTAGCCCCAACTTCATGGCCGGCGGGCGTGAATTCCATGAACAGCGCGAACGCGACTGGAGCGGCAATAGCCCATGGAGCATTGACGCGGGCCCGGAAGTGGCCGTAGATAAGCCACAGGGTTGAGAGTCATGCGCTACCTGCTCGACACCAATATTTGCATCTACATCATCAAGCGTCAGCCGCCCGAAGTGCTGCATCGACTTGAAACCTTGGCACAAGGCAGTACCGTGATGTCAGTGGTGAGCTATGCCGAACTGCGCGCCGGGCTTGAAATTCAGACCGCCAACCGGGCGCAAGACGAACGTGTACTGGCCCTGTTGACACTTCGCATACCGGTATTGCCGTTCGGAGAATCCGATGCGATAAGTTTTGGTGTGCTGCGTGCTGCCGTGCGCGACCGTCAACGTGACACCATGGACCGCCTCATCGCCGCCCACGCGCTGAGCGCAGGGCTCACGCTGGTCACCAACAAAGAGGACGATTTCAAAGACTACCCCGGCCTGAAAGTTGAAAACTGGGTGAGTGCCTCGTGAGCCGACGCCCCAACGCACCTTGTCCCACCCGTGACAAAACGAGCAGGCCACGGGGGCTATAGTTCTTACAATCAAAAAAGAGAACGACCGTTCTATTTTCACCACTGAGGAAAGCAAGCATGACTGCCCAATACGAATTGCACGGCGACATCGCCGTGATCACGCTGAACAACCCACCAGTCAACGGCCTTGGTCTGGCAACCCGCCAGGGGATTACCGAGTGCCTGGCCAAAGCCAACGCCGAACCAGCAGCCCGCGCCATTGTCATCACCGGTGCTGGCAAGGCCTTCTCTGGCGGCGCCGACATCAAGGAATTTGGCAGTCCCAAGGCGATGCAGGAACCCAATTTGCTGAGCGTGATACTGGCAGTGGAGAATTCGACCAAGCCCGTGGTGGCCGCGATTCACAGCGTCGTCATGGGTGGCGGACTGGAGTTGGCGCTTGGCTGCCACTACCGCGTGGCCGCACCTGGCACCAGTGTTGCACTGCCGGAAGTGAAACTCGGCTTGCTGCCAGGTGCCGGCGGCACGCAGCGTCTGCCGCGGGCCCTGGGTGTCGAGCCGGCGCTCAACATGATTGTTTCGGGCGAGCCGATCAAGAGTGAAATGCTGGCCATGCTGCCAGGGCAGAAACTGTTCGACAAGATGGCCTCTTCGGCCGAAACACTGCTCGATGAAGCCTTGAGCTACGCGCGCTCTGTGGCCGACGTGCGACCCATGCCGCTGGTGCGTGAACTGCCGTGCAGACATCCGCAGGGCGACGCTTACTTCCAGTTTGCCCGCAACATGGTCAAGGGCATGTCAAAGAATTTCCCGGCGCCTGGCAAGTGCGTGGACGCCGTGCAGGCCGCCACCAAGGGCAAGTTCGAAGCCGGCATGACGACCGAGCGCGAACTTTTCATCAACCTGATGTGGACCCCCGAGAGCAAGGCGCTGCGCCATATCTTCATGGCGGAACGCGCTGCCTCCAAGATCCCCGATGTACCGTCTGATACACCGCTGCGCACCATCGGGTCGGTCGCCGTGATTGGTGCCGGCACCATGGGCGGCGGCATCTCGATGAACTTTCTGAACGCCGGCATCCCGGTCGTGATGCTGGAGATGAAGCAGGACGCGCTCGATCGCGGCGTGGCCACGATCCGCAAGAACTACGAATCCCAGGTGAAAAAGGGCAAACTCAAACAGGAGAAGTACGAGCAGCGTATGAGCCTGTTGAGTACCACGCTGAGCTACGACGCTTTGACAGGCGCCGACATGGTGATCGAAGCGGTGTTCGAAGAGATCGGCGTCAAGGAAGCTGTCTTCAAGGAACTTGATCGCGTCATGAAGCCTGGTGCCATTCTGGCCTCCAACACCTCGACGCTCAATGTCGACACCATTGCCGACTTCACGAAGCGTCCGCAGGATGTGGTCGGCCTGCACTTCTTCAGCCCCGCCAATGTGATGCGCTTGCTTGAAGTGGTGCGCGGTGCCAAGACCGCAAAGGACGTGATGGCCACCGTCATGGTGATCGCCAAGAAGATCAAGAAGACGGCCGTGGTGTCGGGTGTTTGCGATGGCTTCATCGGCAACCGCATGATCGAGCAGTATGGTCGCCAGGGTGGCTTTCTGCTTGACGAAGGCTGCACGCCGGCGCAGGTTGACAAAGCGATTGAGAAGTTTGGTTTTGCCATGGGGCCGTTCCGGATGGGTGACCTGGCGGGCAATGACATCGG
>CAITQH010000115.1 GCA_903894475.1 uncultured beta proteobacterium | reverse complement strand
GAGGCGACCTGGCACATCAGCCACGACCTGGGGCTGACGCACCAGCCCACGGTGGTGATGGTGACAGCCTATGGCGCCGACGAGGCGCGAAAGGCCGGCGGCGGCGCTGGCGCGACCGCCTTTCTGGACAAGCCGGTCAGCCAGTCGCGTCTGTGGGACACCTTGATTGGCATCATTGCGCCGCAACGGCTGGCACCGAGTCTGATGCCAGACCAGGGCGAGGGCTATGCCGCGCTGTCTGGTGTGCGCGTGCTGCTGGTCGAGGACAATGACATCAACCAGCAGATTGCGCGTGAGTTGCTCCAATCCATGGGAGTCGAGGTCACACTGGCTGATAACGGCCAGCAGGCGCTGGACCTGCTGCTCAGCGCGCCCGATCCACTGCCCTGGGCCATGGTGCTGATGGACTTGCAGATGCCGGTGATGGACGGACACCAGGCTACGCTGCTGCTACGCCAGCATGCACGCTTTGCCAAGCTGCCCATCATTGCGCTAACGGCACACGCTTCGGCCGAAGAAGGTGCACGCTGCCTGCGCGAAGGCATGAATGCACATTTAACCAAACCGATTGAGCCAGCTGCCCTGCACCGTGCTATCGCCTACTGGAGCAAAGCCGCAGCCGGTGGCGCCGATTTGCGCATCAGCGGGATCGACGTCGACAAGGGTCTGCTTCAATGTGGCGGCAACAGAAAACTTTATGAGTCGCTGCTGCAAAGGTTTGTTGCCAGCCTGGTCAACACGCCCAAGGAAATACGCAAAGCCCTTGAGACGGGTGACCTGCCGCTGGCCGAACGCAGTGCCCACACCATGAAGGGCGTCGCCGCCAATCTGGGCGCTGGCGCGTGCAGCCGTTTGAGCAGCGAACTCGAAAAGTCAGTCAAACAGCAGGAGCCTGCAGCAGCCATTCAAGCCCGCTTGACAGCGCTGGAACAGCACCTGATTGAGCTGACGCTGGGCATAGGTCGTGCCCTGCCGGTAGCCACGCCGGCGCAGCAAGCCCTGGTGGAGCCGGTTGACCGGGAGCAGTTGCAGCGTCTGTGCTGCCAATTGGCCGACCTGCTGCGCAGTAGCAATGCGCAAGCCCGCTTATTGCTGCACGAGCATGCTGCACTGTTACATGGCGGCTTGGGCTCCAACTTCGCGTCGTTACAGAGTCGAGTGCAGGACTTCGAGTTCTCGCAAGCTCTGACAGAGCTTTATGATGCGGCCAGTGCTGTGCAGCTTGAGCTGCCGTGAAAAACTGAATATGGAACTCTTCCAACCCGTCAAACCCAGCATCCTGATCGTTGACGATTCGCCCGACAACCTGTCCTTGATGGCTGGTCTGCTGCTCAATCACTACACGGTCAAGACCGCCATCGCCGGAGCGCAGGTGATGAAGATCGCGGTCACCGAGCAGCCGGACGTGATTCTGCTTGACATCATGATGCCGGACCTGGACGGTTACGAGGTCTGCCGACGTCTCAAGGCCGACAGCCTGACGAGTCAGATTCCGGTGATTTTTCTGACCAGCAAGACCGACTCCGAGAGCGAACAACTCGGCATGACCGTCGGTGCGGTGGACTACATCACACGCCCCGTGACACCGGCGATCCTGATGTCACGCGTCAAGGCGCATTTCATGGTCGCAGCGAATGCCAAGACCATGCGCATCAATAACGAATACCTCGAATTTGAGGTGAGCAAGCGCACCCGACAAATGGCGTCGCTGCAGAATGTGACGATTCTGGCGCTGGCGTCGCTGGCCGAGACGCGCGATTCTGAAACTGGCAACCACCTCAAACGCACGCAGTACTACATGGAGTTGCTCTGCAAGTATTTGCGCCGCCAGCCGCGCTTCACGGACTTCCTGAGCCCCGAGCGAATCCAGTTCATGATCCAGTGTGCGCCACTGCACGATATCGGCAAAGTCGGGATTCCGGACCGGGTCCTGCTGAATCCGGGCCGTTATTCAGAAGCCGAGTTTGAAATTATGAAGGCGCACCCAACGCTGGGTCGAAACGCCATTGCCAACGCACAGGCCAGCGCGCCACAAGACGGCGAGTTCTTCGATATAGCCAAACAGATCATCTATTCGCACCACGAAAAATGGGATGGTTCGGGTTATCCGCAGGGGCTGGCGCAGGAGGCAATCCCGATACCAGCGCGCTTGATGGCGCTGGCCGACGTCTATGACGCGCTGATTTGTCAACGTGTCTACAAGGCTGGTATGCCGCACGCACAGGCAGTGCAAATCATCGTGGAAGGCCGGGGCAAGCATTTCGACCCGGACGTGGTTGATGCTTTCCTGGCATTGGACGCCGAATTCCAGGTAGTGGCCACAAGATTCGCCGACAGTGTGGAAGATCTGGAAAAAAAAGCCGCCTACATCAACAGCAGCGTGGCCTAAAATCAGCCGGTGACTTCTTCACTCAACGCTGACCTGCACTGCCACTCCGTCATCTCCGACGGGACCCTGACTCCAGAAGCCCTTGCCGAACGCGCCAAAGCCCATGGCGTGGAGCTCTGGGCATTGACCGACCATGACGAAATTGGTGGCCTGCGACGTGCCGCTGCTGCGGCGGGTGCAGTGGGGCTGCCCTACCTCACCGGTGTTGAAATTTCAGTGACCTTCATTGAACAAACCATTCATATTGTGGGCCTGGGCTTTGATCCTGAAAACCAGGCGCTGCAAAGGGGTTTGTGTCAAACACGCGGCGGGCGCGGCCAGCGCGCACTCGACATGTCGGAGGGTTTGGCCAGAATCGGCATTCAAGGCGCCTACGAAGGTGCGCTGAAATTTGCCGGCAACCACGATCTGATCTCACGCACCCACTTTGCCCGTTTTCTGGTGGAGAGCGGCGTCTGCCGCGAGACCAACGAAGTCTTTCGCAAGTACCTGACCGAGGGCAAGCCCGGTTTTGTGGAACATCGATGGGCCAACCTGAAGGACGCCGTGCGATGGATTGCCGAGGCTGGCGGCGTTGCGGTGATCGCGCACCCGGCACGCTACAAGTTCAGTGCCACCGAAGAGTTTGCCCTGTTCAGTGAATTCAAGAGCCACGGCGGACAGGCGGTGGAAGTGGTAACCGGCAGTCACACCGCTGCAGAATATCTAAGCTACGCTGCGATGGCGACCGAGTTCGGTCTGGCCGCTTCGCGCGGCAGCGACTTTCACAGCCCGCTTGAGAGTCACACCGAACTTGGCACACTGCCGGCGCTGCCAGCGCATCTGACGCCGGTGTGGGACCTGCTGGCCGGACGCATCCAGCGCCTTCAATGAGTTTCTGGCGCAGCCGGCAAGGCGTCGGCATCGTCCTCATTGTGCTGGCAGCCCTGTGTTTTGCCACACTCGACACCAGCATCAAACATGCGACCCGACTGGCGCCCGTCCTGATGCTGCTGTGGTTTCGTTATGCGTTTCAGGCGCTGGCCACGCTGGCCTTGCGCTTTCCAGTGCAGAAGTTCAGTCTGCTTGCCACTGCGAACCCGCGCTTTCAGCTGCTGCGCGGCGTGCTGTTGTTGCTCACCAGCGCCTGCTCTTTTCTGGCGCTGCAGTATCTGCCGGTGGGTGAGTTCACAGCGATGACCATGCTCTCGCCTGTGGCCGCCACCGCGCTGGCCGCCTGGGTCATGAAGACCCGCGTCTCCCATCAGCGCTGGCTCCTGCTGGTCGCTGGTCTGGCCGGCGTTCTGCTGGTGGTGCGACCGGGCGGTCAGGTGTTTGGCTGGGCCTTGCTGTTTCCTGCCGTGCACGTTGCCAGCTACGCCTGGTTCATGTTGCTCACAGGTCGCTTGAGCGGTGAAGAAAACCCGTACACCACCCACTTTTATACCGGTCTGGTCGGCACGTTGGTGATGTGCCCGGTCGTTGTTTTCAGCTGGGAGACGGCTGCGCTGGCAGCCCATTGGCCCTGGTTCTTGCTGATAGGATTTCTTGGCACTTTCGGCCACCTGATGCTGATCCGGGCCTTTGCGCGGGCTTCGGCCCCGGTGCTCACACCCTACCTGTACACGCAGATCGGATTTGCCACGATTTCGGGCTGGATTTTCTTTGACCATGTACCCGACGCACTGGCCTGGCTCGGCATCGCCGTGATTGCCGGCAGCGGCGTCGGCAACGCCCTGCTGCTCTCAAGCGAAGTCAACAAGCCATTGGCATCAAGCCCTACTGCAGTGCCGCGCTAAAAACCCGGTTTCGCCGACAATACGGCCATGGCCCAGTTCTTTGCAGTGCATCCCGACAACCCGCAAGCGCGTCTGCTCAAGCAGGCCGTCGCCCTGCTGGAAAAAGGTGAGGTGCTGGCGGTGCCAACCGACTCCAGCTACGCCCTGGTCTGCCATCTTGACGACAAGGCGGCGGCTGACAAGCTGCGGCGTATCCGCGGTGTGGATGACAAACACCACCTGACCCTGCTGTGCCGCGACTTAAGTGAGCTGGCCAACTACGCGCGGGTTGACAACCAGCAATTCCGGCTCATCAAGTCGGCGACACCCGGACCCTACACCTTCATTCTGGAAGCCAGCAAGGAAGTGCCGCGGCGCCTGAGCCACCCGGCGCGGCGCACCATCGGCCTGCGCGTGCCCGATCACAAGGTGTTGCAGGACTTGCTGGCCCTGCACCATGAACCACTGCTGGCCACGACCCTGATCGCACCCGGTGAAAGCGAACCACTCAATGACGCGCAGGAAATTCTGCAGCGCTATCGGAATCAGATCGCCGGGGTGATCGACGCCGGCGCCTGCGCACTGGAGCCCACCACCGTGATCGACCTCAGTGGCAGCGAGCCGGTGCTGATCCGCGAGGGCGGCGGCGCGCTGGCCGCCCTGGGCCTTGAGGCTCTGAGACAATAGCGCGATGGATATTGCTCACCTGATTCAAACTGTCGCCCTGTACGCCCTGCCGGTACTGTTCGCCATTACCGTGCACGAGGCAGCGCACGGTTACGCGGCGCGCCACTTTGGCGACAACACCGCCTTTGTGCTGGGGCGCATCACACTCAATCCGCTCAAGCACATCGATCCGATGGGCACCCTGCTGATGCCGCTCCTGCTGTACTTTGCCACCTCGGGCGCCTTTCTGTTTGGCTATGCCAAGCCGGTTCCGGTGCGCTTTGGTAATCTGCGCAACCCAAAACGCGACATGATCTGGGTGGCACTGGCCGGCCCGGCTGCCAATCTGTTGCAGGCCCTGCTCTGGGGTGTGGCTCTGGTCATGCTGCGCGGCGCCGGCGTCGCCGAGCCCTTCTTCCTCAAGATGGCACAAGGTGGTGTGCTGGTCAATGTCGTCATGTTTGCCTTCAACTTGTTCCCGCTGCCGCCACTCGATGGCGGACGCATTCTGGTCGGTCTGCTGCCGTATCGACAGGCTACGTTGGTCGCCAGGGTTGAGCCCTGGGGCTTTTTCATCGTCATGGGTCTGGTGATTGCCGGTGTCGTCAGCAGTTTGTGGATGCAGCCCCTGATGGCACTGACCTATGGCCTGCTCGATTTCGTCCTGACGCCGCTTGCCGTTCTGTTCAATTAGAAAAAAAAGAATTTCGTCATGAGTATCCAGCGTTTTTTGACCGGCATTACACCATCCGGCACGCCCCATCTGGGCAACTATGTGGGTGCCATCCGGCCCTCGGTGCAAGCCAGCTTGCGCGCCGATGTCCAAAGCTTTTATTTTCTGGCCGACTACCACGCGCTGATCAAGATCGACGACCCGGCGCGCATCCAGCGCTCCACCATGGAAATTGCCGCGAGCTGGCTGGCCTCCGGGCTGGACCCCGAGCGCGTCACCTTTTACCGGCAGTCCGATATTCCGGAAATTGCCGAACTGACCTGGCTGCTGACCTGCGTCACCTCCAAAGGTCTGCTCAATCGCGCTCACGCCTACAAGGCGGCCGTCGATCAAAACACCGCCGCGCAGCAGGAGCCTGACGCCGAGGTCAATGCCGGTCTCTTTATGTACCCGGTGCTGATGGCCGCCGACATTCTGATGTTCAAGGCGCATCAGGTGCCGGTCGGTCGGGACCAGGTACAACACATTGAAATGGCACGCGACATTGCGCAGCGTTTCAATCACCTTTACGGCGAACACCTGACGCTGCCGCAGGCTGCCATCGAGGAAAGCGTGGCCACGCTGCCGGGCCTGGACGGGCGCAAGATGAGCAAGAGTTACGACAACCACATTCCGCTGTTTGCACCGCGTCATCAACTCAAGAAGCTGGTCGCCGGCATCCTGACAGACTCACGCGCCCCCGGCGAGCCCAAGGAAACCGAAGGTTCGGCCCTGTTCCAGATTTACCAGGCTTTCGCCAGCGCCGAAGAAACCGCCACTCTGCGCCAGGCCTACCTCGATGGCATTGGGTGGGCCGACGCCAAGCAGCTGCTGTTTGAACGCATTGACCGGGAGATGGCGCCGATGCGCGAACGCTACACGGCACTCATGGCAGCGCCCGACAAAATGGAAGACATCCTGCGCGCCGGCGCCGACAAGGCGAGAAAGCTGGCCACGCCCTTCACGGCGGAATTACGCCAAGCCGTTGGCCTGCGTGATCTGCGCAGCGCCCCCGCATCGGTCAAAGCGGCAAAGGCCAGCAAGCTTGCCTTGCCGAGCTTCAAGCAGTACCGCCAGAGCGACGGCAAGTTCTACTTCAAGCTGCAAGAGAGCGCCGGCCGCGTGCTGCTGCAAAGTACCGGCTTTGCCACGCCGCAGGAAGCAGCGAAAGTGATTGCGCTGTTGCGCGAGCAAGGCTCGCTTGCCCTGCCTCAACTTGAAGAGACTCTTGAGATGCCGGCCGGTATCAGCCAGGACGATGTGCTGCTGGCTTTGCAGCAGATGGACGCTGACCAATAGCGTCGGCTTCACTTCCTCAAGTTTGGCTCAGCATCACTGCCAGTCACATGGTTTGTCATCCCTGTCCAGAAGTTTGTCATCCCGGACTAGAAGTTTGTCATCCCGGACTTGATCCGGGATCCAGTGCCACACCACCACTGGATTGCGGGTCAGGCCCGCAATGACAACGCAGTATCCGACCTCATTGAACGTCGCTTCATACCTCAAGGTCGCGCCAGAAACGCCGACAGACTGCTCTGCTGAAAATCGCGTTGGGACGCACACAGCCGGATGGTCTCGAGTGTTTGCGCCAGGCTGCTGGCACCGCCTTCAAAGGGAGCGAGTGCCGGACCAAAAAAGCGCTCGGCGGAAAACGCCTGCTCGATGCTGCACAAGCCGCTGAAGAAACGCGGGAAGCGACTCACAGACTCAGCCGGAAGACGTGCCGCCAGGGCAGCGAAGTTTTGCTGCATGAAGTCCAGCATGCCGCTGGCCGAAGCCTGCCCGGCAGCGCGGTCAGAGGCGGCTTCCAGCACTTCGCGAACGTCGTGCTGCACAGACAACCACAAAGCACGCGCCGAGCGCGCCAACTCCGGCGACTGAAAGCGGCTTAGCGCCGCGTAAATGTCGGCACGCTCGGAGCGGTCATCGCTGGAGCGTGCTTTGCGCTCCAGAGCGCCAAAGAAGGCCACGTCACCGTCGAGCGCTGCAACGCTCAAGACCAGGCCGCGACTGGCGACAGCCAGCGTCGCCGGGTCCTTCAGCCAGCCCTGCGACAACGCCATGGCCTGCGCACGCAGGTTCTGGTCGCGCCCCAGATCTGCCAGAACACCAACCCAGTTTTCACGAATCAACCGTTCATCGTCAGAGTCTGCGGCGCGTTCCAGCAAGCCCAGCGCACGCCCCCGCGCACCGAAGGCTCGCTGCCACAAAGCGGCGTAGGCGGGACCTTGTTCAAGGGCCAGCGAAGGCTCGACCGACCGGAGGATGTGCAGGGCCGCATCCAGCACTTCGCGGCGTGAATCTGCCGCGTAACGCAAAGCCAGCGCCAGCGCATCCGCCAGCGGCAGGTCGCCAGACTCGGTCAAGGCCTGTGCGTCATCCAGGTTCGCCAGCACTTCGGCAATATTTAAATCCGCGTTCGTCAACAGGTTCAGCAACTGCCCCGGCGCATAGACCGCCCGGTAATAGCCTGCACCGTCGGCATTGGCCTCAACCCAGGCCGGACAATGGCTGTCAGGCAGCGGCAGTTGGCCCGTGGGCTCCTGCAGCAACAGGCGCGACGCGCCAGCCGGTGTGCGCACCGTCACCGGAATTTGCCAAACTGAATCCGCCGAAGCGCTCGAGCCTTTAGGCAAAAAGCGCGACTGCGAGAGTTGCAGATACGGTTTGCCATCGCAAACCAGCGCGACGTTCAGACGCGGTATGCCGGGCTGCTCGGTAAAGCTCTTGAAGGCGCTGGTCAACTGCGCCTGTCCGGGGGCCAGCGCGGCAACAAAATCGTCGCCCGTGGCACTACCCCAGGGGTGCTGCTTCATGTAACGCTGTACGCCGGCGCGAAACTGCTGCGCTCCAAGCCAACTTTCAAACATCGCCAGCACCGCCTGACCCTTGCTGTAGGTGATGCTGTCAAACGCGCTCTCCAGTGCTTCCGCATCGTCCACCGGCTGATGAATGCGCCGCGCCACAGCCAGACGATCCAACTGCATGGCCGCGGCGCGTGCCTGCTGGACATTGGTTTGCGAATGCCACTCCGGCACTACCTGCGCCGTGATCTTGTCGCCCATCCACGAAGCGAACGACTCGTTGAGCCAGAGGTCGTCCCACCAGGCCATGGTGACGTAGTTGCCAAACCACTGGTGCGCCAGTTCGTGCGCAATCGTCTCCACCGCATCACGCCGGAAACTGCTGGTCTCCTCATCGGGCCGGGCCAGCAGCACGTGCGACGCCAGCGTGACCAGACCGGGATTCTCCATGGCGCTGAAATTGAGCGTGATCGGCATAGCCATCAGATCAAGCTTGTCGTACGGATAGCTCATAGCAAAATACGCTTCCAGACTGGCCAGGATGGCAGGCGTCATGCTGGCCGCGTAACGCGCTTCTGCGGCGCGTCCACGCGGCGCCACCAAGCGCAGCGGTGTGGCACCCGCCTTGCCGGCGTCCAGAATGTCAAACGGCCCCACACCAAATGCCACCAGGTAGCTCGGCAGCGGCTGACTGTTCAAGAAATCAAGCCGCTTCATGCCATTGTCTAGCGGCGCTTCGCGTGCCAGCGGCGTATTGGCAACGGCGCTGAGCTTTTCCGGAATGATCAGGGACAGGGTCCAGGGCACCTTCCAGGCCGGCTCGTCAAAGCAGGGGAAGGCGCGCCGCGCATCGGTCGATTCAAACTGGGTGAAGACATACCAGTCGCCACCCTCCTTCTGCCGAAACAGGCCCTGACTCGCCTTGTCGTCGATGTGGCCGGTGAAACTCATGCTCAGTTCAGCCTGGCCAAGCGGCAGCGCTTGCGCAAAGGCGAGTTCGAGCATCTTGTCACCCACCGGGCTGACGCTGGCGATATAGCTCGCATCTGCCGTCTTCAGCACCGCGCTGCCAACGTGCAGGTCGCTGGCATGCAGACGGATCACGCGACTTGCGGCCTTGATGTCCAAAGCGATGGACACCTCTCCGCTGTGCTGGTCCTGCTCGGGGTCTATCGTCAAAGTCAGACGATAGGACAGCGGCACCACCCCGCCGGGCAAACGCATGGGCGCCGGGTCGGCAGTTGCCCAAAGAGGAAACATTGCCAGCAACAGCAGAACAAATTTTAAGACAGGGCCCATGGATATAATCGAGCCCGTTCGATACCGGAGAGATGGCAGAGTGGTCGAATGCGCTGGACTCGAAATCCAGTATACGGTCAAACGTATCCAGGGTTCGAATCCCTGTCTCTCCGCCAGACACCTAATAAACATGCGCCCTACCGGGCGTTTTGTTTTTTTATCCTGCCAGCGCCAGTGAAAAGCGATGGGTAGATGGGGTGATGGCGCGCAAGAAGGGTTTGGGTCTGTGAGATGGGGATGCGCTGGTCACACGATTCAGGGAATCTTTCTTCACTATCGTCCAGGGGGCCGAGCTGGCGGCGGCACTGAAGCAGGCAGCCGCGACGGCGAATCTCGGCACTTGGACAAAGCCCCGCGTGGTGCGGGGCTTGGGCCAACTTGGATCGCTGTGAGCGAGTTCGAAGTTAAGTTTTTGGCGGCCAGAATGAATGTGAACAGTCGGTATTTTTCCTGATTTTTGGGCGTATTTTGACTTCCGCAGCCCGGTGTGGCGGCGCCATGCGCAATTGGTCAATCGACAGGCCAGGGATTAATCAAGACAACCGGCGCTTGCGCGAAGTCACGTACGTTGCGTGTTACCAAGGCCAATCCGTGTTCCAAGGCGGTCGCCGCGATGATGGAGTCAAAAGCAGCCATCGGCTTGCCTTTGGCCTCGACATCTGCGCACATGTGCGCCCAGGCGCTTGCAGTCTCAATAGTGAACACCAACACGCGGTTCTCGAACCCGACTTTGAGCTGCTGTAGCCATGTTGATAGCTCGGCTTGTCGACTTGACGCAGGAAGCTTCTCAATGCTGCGACCAATCTCGGCAATAGTCATTGCGCTCACGAACAGATCGGACTCGACGCGTTCGCTCATCCAGCTCAAAACTGCTTGTTCGGGGGCGGGCTTGACCAACTCGGACAGGAAACAAGTGTCCAGCAGGTATTTCACAGGTCGACCTGCGGAATGGGCTCTTGCGAGCGATCCATGATCAAGGGGGTGCCTCGTGGCGCGCTCAACAATGTGCTTAGCAGCGACGGCGTACCGCTCATACGTCGGTAGTCGCTTGCGGCAAGAATCACCACGGCATCCTGCCCACGTCCCGTGACGAGCTGCGGCCCTTCTTTGAGAGTCATATCCACAACCTCACTAAAGCGGCTCTTAGCTTCTTGCAATTGCCATGTCTGCATATTGAGTCCTGACTAGTCTGTCTAGGTTGTATTCTGCACGGTGCGCCCGCTGTGCTGCGCGGTCTATACGCGCACTTCCCGGGATAAACAACAACTTTTCTGAACGGCGGCAGTCTGGCACGCGCCATGCGTAGGTAATGTCATCTGAATCGCAAATCCAACTGGAGAAAATCATGACAAACGCCAACATCACCCGCACAGAAGCAGTTGCAATCGAAAACACAGCAAAGAACGTCGCGCTCTTCCCAGCCTACGCTGCCTGATCACTCAAACCCCAAGCGCAAAGCGCCCGGTCAATAGACCGGGCGCTTTTTCTTGAACTGACGGGAACCGCGATCGACCGCAGCAGACACTCAGG
>CAITQH010000114.1 GCA_903894475.1 uncultured beta proteobacterium | reverse complement strand
GATCCGGGATCCAGTGCCACACCACCACTGGATTTCGGGTCGCGGCCCGCAATGACAAATCAGCTGTCATCCCGGACTCGATCCGGGATCCAGTGCCACACCACCACTGGATTGCGGGTCGGGGCCCGCAATGACAGAGAACGGCCCGCAATGTCAGAGAAAGGCCTCGCTATGACAAATCAGCTGTCATCCCGGACTCGATCCGGGATCCAGTGCCACACCACCACAGGATTGCGGGTCGGGGCCGGCAATGACAGAGAAAGGCCTCGCGATGACGAGACTGGTGCCATGACGAGCGTGGCGCGATGTCGGAGGCGAGTGTCTTGAATTCCGGAGAAATCAAGAAGGCTTGATTCAGGGCAGCCAGCGCTCCAGCAACGCCCGCAGCAGCGGGACGTTGATCGGCTTTGCCAGAAAGTCGTCGACGCCCACATCCAGGCAGCGCTGGCGATCGCGCGCAAAGGCTTCGGCGCTCAGGGCGATGATGGGACAGCGCGAGCGGCCTGTCTCGGTTTCCCACTGGCGTATCCGCGCGGTGGCGCTGTAGCCGTCCAAAACCGGCATCTGCAAGTCCATAAAGATCAGGTCAGCCGGCGCGCCCTGCATGATTGCGTCGAGCGCTTGCTGACCATTGTGTGCGGCGGCGACACCGATGCCGAATTGCTCTAGCAGGGTCGATATCACCTCCAGATTGAACAGGTCGTCTTCCACCACCAGCACGCGTGCGCCGCGGCTGATCTGCAGGGTCGGAGCTTGCACAAGCGCGTCGGGCTGGCTTGGCTGATCTGCCAGGCGCTGCACCAGGACGCGAAACCAGAAGCGCGAACCGCTGCCGAGTTCGCTCTGGAGGCCAACCTCACCGCCCATGGCCAGCGCCAGCTTGCGCACGATGGACAGGCCCAGGCCGCTGCCGCCGTAGTTGCGCGTGATTGAATCGTCAATTTGCGAAAAGATCTGAAACAAAAGGGCCTGATTTTCCTTTGCTATGCCAATGCCGCTGTCGGTGACGGCAAATTCAAGCATGACGCCGGCCGCGCTGCCCTCTACTTCACACGCATCGATCCGGATGCTGCCCTGGCTGGAGAACTTGATGGCGTTGCTCACCAGGTTGGTGAGCATCTGTATCAGCCGGTTGTCGTCGCCCAGATAGTCGGCGGCGGACGGGCCGCGCCAGCTGACTTCGATTTGAATGCCTTTGTCGCTGGCGAGCTTTTCAAACAGGGTTTGTGTCCTGTGCATGATCTGCACCGGATCGAAGGCAAGGGTTTCGAGTTCAAGCTTGCCAGCCTCGATTCTGGAGAGGTCCAGGATGTCGTTGAGCAGGGCCATCAGGGATTGGCCGGAACTGTAAATAGCAGCAACGTAGTGTCGCCGCCTGTCCTCGGCGATCCCCGGCAGCATGAGCAATTGCGACATGCCCAGGATGGCATTCATCGGCGTGCGAATCTCATGGCTCATGGTGGCCAGGAAGCGGCTCTTGGCAAGATTGGCTGATTGCGCATCGTCTCTGGCAGTTGTCAGTTTTACGGCACGCTCGTCGTTGTGCTTGGCCAGCGTTTCATGGGCGGCGGCCAGTTGGGCCTCGAGATTTTTGCGCTCGGTGATGTCGGTAACAAATCCGTGCCACAGCGTGCTGCCATCGGCTTGGCGCTGCGCCAGTGAATTGCCCAGTAGCCAGCGCACCGTGCCGTCGTCAAACTTGACCCGGTACTCCTGCTGCCAGGGGCTTACGTCGGCTGCCGACTGTTGCAGTGCGATCAGGACAGCGTCGTGGTCATCCGGATGCAGAGCAGCAAATGCATTGGCGGCATTTTCAAGGGCCTGCTGCGGGCTGACGCGGTAGATCTCGCGGATGGCTTCGCTGGCGTAGGGAAAATACGAGCTGCCATCGACACGCAAGTGATATTGATACAGCATGCCGGGCACACGAGCGGCGACTCTTTGCAGCAAGACCTGTGCCGCGTCCCGGGATAAAGTCGCGCGAACGCGCTCGCTGATGTCGTTGATGGCGATACGCCATACCGGCGTGCCATCAACTGCCTTGCCATGACCCAGCAGCAACTGCACCCAGACATCTGGCAGGCCGGGCTTGCCCAGCAAGCGCAATTCGCAACTCTGTACTGCGCTGCCACTCTCAAGCTGTTTGACGCAGTTGTGAAAGGTGTACCGGTCATCCTTGTGCAGGCAGCGAAAGAAAGCTTGTTTCAGCAACTCGCTTCGGCTACGCCCGAACAAGGTGCAGGCCGTCAGGTTGGCTTGCAAAATCGAGCCATTCTTGCCGACACTGAAATAGCTTACCGGCGCGAGTTCATACAGGTCGAAATAGCGCTCACGCTCAATGTCAAGTGCACGCCGTGTGCGGCGCAGCTCCTGGTTTTGCATCTCCAGTTCGATCTGGTGCACATGCAGTTCGGCAAGTGCTTGCTGCGCCGCCGCAGGCCACAAAGCCTCGTTCTGATCGCTGGACGGAGCGCGCTTGCCACTCTTGGGCTTTACTGGGTCATTCGAGACTGCCATATTGCTTCCTTGGCACCAATACGGCACCCTGGAAGATTACATCAAATTCAATCAATCCGATTGAAACTTTTGTTGGAAGCTTGGATGTTGAGGATGGTCAGAAGCAGCCGTCGTCGGTCTCACGACAGAGGATATTTGATATTTGGGAGTTGTTGAAACGTACCTTGTTTGGTACCATAAGCGACAATTTCAATACTGTTATCGTATTTGCATGAACCAAAACACCGTGTCTGTTTCTGAAATCAAGCGCCGTGGCATGTCGGCCATTGACGAGAGCTTGCGGCGCGGTCCGGTGCACATCATCAAAAGAAACAAGATGGCCGCCGTTGTTCTATCCGAGAGCGACTATCAGCGCCTGACCAATCAAAAGTTATCCTCGCCATCGGGCATGACGGCGATGCAGTGGTTGCTGGCACAGCCTAGCGTCGGTAAACGAAGCAAAAATCAAATCGATGCTGATCTCAAAGCAGAGCGTGCCTGGTGATCGCATTCTTCGACTCAAGCGCCCTTATCTATCTGATTGAGGGTAACGAACCGTTCTGCACCAAGATTCGTAAGGAACTGGCGAGTGCTGCAAAACGACACCCTGAGCTTGGTGCCGGCGTGTCACGTCTGACCTGGTTGGAGTGCCGTGTGGGCCCCATGAAAGCCAATGACAGCGCGAGCTTGGCTGCATTCGATGCCTTCTTCGCGCGCTCTGACTTGGTATGGGTTGAGCTAAACCAAAATGTCGTGGAACTGGCGGCGGCTATCCGCGTCAAGCACGGACTGAAGACGCCGGATTCGCTGCAGGCGGCAAGTTGTTTGCAGTTGGGACCTGAACACCTCTTTCTGACCGGTGATTCTTCGTTCAAGCGCGTGGCTGGATTGAACGTGAAGATTTTGTCCGGATAGCTGCGTCCGGAGGGCGGCATCCGACTTCAGGGCAGCCAGCGCTCCAGCAAGGCCCTCAGCAGCTGGATGTCAATCGGCTTGGCCAGAAAGTCGTCCATGCCCACATCCAGGCAACGCTGGCGATCACGCGCAAAGGCATCGGCGCTCAGAGCGATGACGGGGCAGCGTGAGCGGCCGGTTTGCGCCTCCCACTGGCGTATCTGCTCGGTGGCCGCGTAGCCGTCGAGCACCGGCATCTGCAAGTCCATAAAAATCAGGTCAACCTGCGCACCCTGCATGAGGGCGGCCAGCGCTTGCTGACCGTCCTGTGCCGCGCAGACAGTGATGCCGAACTGGTCGAGCAGGGCCGATATCACTTCCAGATTGAACAGGTCGTCTTCCACCACCAGCACGTGCGCACCGCAGACGATCTGCAGGGTCGCCGCTTGCGCCACCGCCTCTGCGTGTTCTGGCACATCCAACGAACGCTGTACAGGGATGCGAAACCAGAAGCGCGAACCGCTGCCGAGTTCGCTCTGGAGGCCAACCTCACCACCCATGGCCAGCGCCAGCTTGCTCACGATGGACAGGCCCAGGCCGCTGCCGCCGTAGACGCGCGTGCTTGAATTGTCAACTTGCGAGAAGGTCTGAAACAAAAGGTCCTGCTTCTCCTTTGCAATGCCGATGCCATTGTCGGTAACGGAAAATTCAAGCATGACGCTGTCTGCGCCGCCCCCTACTTCACACGCATCGAGCCGGATGCTGCCCTGGCTGGAAAACTTGATGGCGTTGCTCACAAGGTTGGTGAGCATCTGGGTCAGCCGGTTGTTGTCGCCCTGGTAGTCGGCAACGCCCGGGCCGCGCCAGCTGACTTCGATTTGAATGCCTTTGTCGCTGGCGAGCTTTTCAAACAGAGTTTGTGTTCTGTGCATGATCTGCACCGGATCGAAGGCAAGGGTTTCGAGTTCAAGCTTGCCGGCCTCGATTCTGGAGAGGTCCAGGATGTCGTTGAGCAGGGCCATCAGGGATTGGCCGGAACTGTAAATGGCACCGATATAGTGCTGCTGCTTTTCCTCGGTGATCCCCGGGCGCATGAGCAGTTGCGACATGCCCAGGATGGCATTCATCGGTGTGCGAATCTCATGGCTCATGGTGGCCAGGAAACGGCTTTTGGCGAGATTGGCGGTTTCGGCAGCTTCCTTTGCTATGGATAACTCGGTGTTGGCGATGGCCATTTCATCGGCACGCTTGGCCTTCTCGCGGTTTTCAATGGCAAGTGCCCTGTTGTCAGCGACCAGTTCATCAGAGCGCTTGCGTTCGCTGATATCGCGAATGATGGCGCTAAGGAAGCGACCCTCGCCGCTCTCCCACCCGGAGAGCGAGAGTTCGAGAGGAGACTCCCTGGCGCCCTTGTGCAATCCCTGCAACTCGACGATCTTGACAAGCGGGCTGGCTGTTCCCCCGGAAGTCATCCGCCTCAGTCCGTCCAGATGTCGCTCACGGTAGCGCTCTGGTATCAGCATTGTTAAGGACCGATTCATGACCTCGGACTCCGTATAACCAAAGGTTTTCTGGGCACTACGGTTCCAACTCAAGATGTTTCCTGCGCTGTCGAAAGTAAATATGGCCTCTTGGGCCGATTCGGTGATCGCGCGGCTGCGTGCCTCGCTCCTTTGCAGTCTGACCTTTTCTGCCGCGAGTTCCTTAGTGCGGTCATAAACCAGTTGTGTGACTACCTGGTTGCGTCGAAACTGGCTGCGCAAGTAAGTCGCCGCCAAGGCGCTGATCATCAGGCCGAAAGCAAAAATGAACCAGGGAGTGGTTTGGTCAATCGATGCGTTGAAACCGCCTTCGGAATTGACTCGAACGGTCAAGTTTCGGCCCATGATTGAAACCGGCTGTTGAGCAGAATAGAGATGCTCCGGTGCCGACATTGAAGGTCCTCCCAGTGTGGCATCGGGTTTAGATGAGTCAAAGAGCAGGCTTGCGCCGGGTCCATCCGACGTGCTATCGAAGACCTCAATATTCACGTCGCCACTTGACACTTCGTATAGATCACGGAACAACTCTTCCATCACGATCGGCGCGTATAGCAGTCCGCGCAATGCGGACCGGCGTTCGCTGGTGTTGGTCAGGGGCATCCCGTTGGTGTACACCGGCACGAAAAGCAATGCACCTGGCGTCCTGCGCTGGTCCTGCACCAGCGTGATGGGAGCCGTCAGCGTGGACTCACCGGTATCGATCGCCTGTTGTGCAGCGCGGCGACGCAGGGGCTCAGAGCCAATGTCCAAGCCCATTGCCTCGACATTGTTGGCAACGGGTTCAATGTATTTAATGACGTACAGGTCTGCCCGGTCTTTGTCCACCAGTTGTCTAACGGCAAACTGGGGCGCACCGTCTGCCCGTTCGGCAGCCACGAAGCTGTTGAGTTCAGGGCGTTGGACACGCTGGATGAAACCAAGACCACGGACGCCAGGGAATTCGCCGGGCAGGTCGCGGGACCCAACGTATGTTCGAAAGGCCGCGCGATTGATACCTGGCGCCACAGCGTACATACCCTTGGCACCGTTCAAACCGTAGCGCGGCTTGAGCAAGCGAAGCGTAATGTCAACGGTCAGTCGTTCGCTGATGTTCTGGATTTTGACTTGGGCGTCTCGGTGAACATCGTGCTGAAACCACAAGGCGGCTGCAGTAAAGACGCCTACCGAAAGCAGGAACACCAGGACTGGCGCGGCAACTTCAAGTCGCGCGCGATAGTTGGTACCTGCAATCATAGGATAGGTACACCGAATTTTCTGTCCAAAAAGACCTGACCCATCCGATTGCCCCTCAATGAACACTCAAATTCAAAGGCAGCGCAAACCAGATTTCAGTCTTTCGGGGACTACATCCCGGTGACCCCGCTGGCATAACTCCGTTAAGTCGAAGTTGAAGCTCGGAAGTTTTGCGTCGCCGACTTTCGCCGACTTTGCCCTTGTTCGTCGAGCTTGCAGATCAACTCTGGTTGAGCTCTTGACGTACAAGTCAACGGTACCTGACATATTCTTTATGCAATATTGGGAGTTTCCCTTGAAATCAGCCCCCAAAAAGAGGCGGTTTTCTGTCTATGCTTTATCGACCAAGCCGCTGCTTGTCGAGTATTGATAGCAGATAACAAGATGTTCAAGCCGCGCAACTGAAATTGGACTTCCCGCAAGCAGCCCGTCGTGAACGACTGGTCTTGCTGCACAGCTGAATCACTTTTTTGCTCGATAGCTGACTTTCAATTTTGATGATCGAGGTCCTTGTGCACCGGTCATAAAGCAGTGATGACACGGCAAGCGTTTGCTTGCATTCACACCTCGTTGCGCAGGCGCTCGGACTCCCTGCGCACAGACTCCGCATATTCTGCGGCTTTGCGCTGGGCAAGTCTGCGTTCAACTTCGTCGCGTTTATGTTCCAGGCGATAGGACCGCCTCAGCCACCAGATAGACAAGCCTGCCGTGACAAGCAGGACTCCGCTCGCAATGGAAAGCAAATTGCCCTGACTGGCGATCGTCGCAATCCCAGCAACTCCGTAAACATAGGGAAGCGCCTCATATAGCCATTCGGGCTTGTGGACTTCAAACACTCATCAACCTTTGGCGCTAGTTTTGAACATGGTACTTGCCACCTCAAAGCCCATTCTACGGTGGAGGCAAGGAAAAGCTCATCCATCACAGTTGACGCCATGAACCACCTATGTCGAGAACGTCGGCCTACGGTCGCAACTTTTCTCTGATAATTTCCCCATTAGCGGGAAAATCCAGGTGAGACAGCTTCGCGCTAGACTACGCCCACCGCCAAGCCCCAAGGAACGGGACCAATGCTTCCACTGGCTATTTATGCCCCCTGCCGCTAACGCATCACTTGTTGAATTTCGCAAGCTCACTTTTGGGTACGGTGAGCAGGCCGTTTTGCGGGATGTATCCCTGCAGATCCCGCGGGGCAAAGTCACTGCACTCGTGGGTCCGATGGGCGCTGGCAAGACGACTGCTTTGCGCCTGATGGGCGGTCAGCACCGCGCGCGGTCGGGGCAAATGCTGTTTGATGGACAGGATATTGGCCTGATGGACCAGAAGCAACTCTTTACCGTCAGACGTCGCATGGGCATACTGTTTCAGTTTGCTGCCTTGTTTGCGGACATGAGCGTTTTTGACAATGTTGCCTTCCCCTTGCGGGAACATACTGACCTGCCGCAAGCGCTGATTCGCGACATTGTCCTGATGAAGCTCAATGCAGTGGGTCTGCGAAACGCGCGCGACCTGATGCCCAGCGAAGTATCGGGCGGAATGGCCAAGCGCATTGGCATAGCGCGTGCGATTGCGCTGGACCCCGAATTCCTGATGTACGACGAGCCCTTTTCCGGTCTGGATCCGATCTCGGTACTGGTCACGGCGCGCCTGATTCGTCAGCTCAACGACTCCATGGGGCTGACCAGCATTTTTGTATCGCACGAAATCACGCAAACTCTTGCCATTGCCGATCACGTTGTCATCCTGGACGAAGGCAAGCTTGCCTTCCAGGGTAGCGTCGATGAGGTACGCAAGAGTACCGATCCGCTGGTGTTTCAGTATGTCAATCAGCGTCCTGATGGGCCGGTGCGGTTTCATTACCCGGCGGTCAGCATTGAAGAGGATTTTGGCGTCAACATTATGTCGGGCATCCGATAGCCAAGCGGCACCCGACAATATCGGCGGCACACATCTTGCGAGGGAAAGTGTGTCGCATTACTCATTACAGGAACTTTCATGAAATTCAAAGTACTCTCCACACTGGCTGGCCTGTTTGCCGGCGCACTGCTGGTCTGCGCTACACCGGCTCGGGCTGATGACTCGTTAACATCCATTCTGGCCAAAAAATCTATTGCGTTAGGCGTTGCCTCCGACTTTCCGCCTTACGGTTACATGGGTCCGGACTTCAAACTCACCGGCGTGGACGATCAAGAGCTTTGCAGATCTGGCCGGCAAGACCATTGCGGTAACGCGCGGCACGATTCAGGACGATATATTGCAGCAGATGGCGCCACCGACACTCAAGACCATGCGTTTTGAAGACGATTCCACGACGGTAGCAGCGTTTATCTCGCAGCAGACCCAACTGCTGGCCACTGGCGCTGCCGTGGCCGCTGCTGCCATTCAGAAGAACCCCCAGGTGCAGGCGGAATACAAGCTGCTGCTGAAGGACTCGCCCAACTTCATTGGCGTGCGCAAGGGTGACACCGCCCTGCTCAACAAGGTGAACGAAATTCTTCGCGTTGCCAAGGCCGACGGCACGCTGGAACAGTATTCGCAAAAGTTTCTTGGCCGCGGCACGGGTGCGTTGCCTGATTAAGTACCGACATCGCAAAACGGGTTTGCCGTGATCGAGTTCAATTTTGCCGTGGTGCTGGCACAGTGGCCCATGCTGCTGCATGGCTTGGTCCTGACCGTGGCGCTGACGGCGGCTTCTGCCGTGCTGGGCGCGCTGCTCGGCACGGCCTGTGCCTGGGCGCGCCTGCATGGCAACGCGATCTTGAAATGGCTGGTGGGCAGCTATGTTGAACTGGTGCGCAACACACCATTCATCATCCAACTCTTCTTTATCTTCTTTGGTCTGCCATCGCTGGGCGTGCGACTCTCGGTCGAGTTGGCTTGCGTCCTTGCCATGGTGCTTAACCTGGGTGCTTACGCCTGCGAAATTGTGCGTGCGGGTCTGCAAGCCACGCCCAAAGGCCAACTGGAAGCGGCCTTGAGTCTGGCACTGACGCCGTGGCAGGTGTTTTCACGCGTGGTGCTGCCGCCGGCACTGCAGCGCATCTGGCCGGCGCTGGTGAGTCAGATCATCATCGTCATGCTGGGCTCGGCAGTGTGCGGTCAAATCTCGGCTGAAGAGATGTCGCAAGCGGCCAATCTGATTTCAAGCCGCACGTTTCGCAGTTTCGAGTCGTACATCGTGGTGACAGCAGCCTATCTGGCACTTGCCATCGCGCTGCGCCAGTTGCTGAACTGGGTCGGGCCGCGTTTTATCTTTTTCAGCCGCTGAAGCGCAGGATTTCATGGTTCAGTTTTCGCTCTGGGATATTCTGACGTTTCTTCTGGGCGCCATGCGCTGGACAGTCGCGCTCTCGCTTATTGCTTTTGTTGGCGGTGGACTGGTCGGCATGGCGCTGCTGTTGCTGCGTTTTGCGCAGTTGCGCGGCGTCGGTGTGGTGGTTAGCTGGTATGTGCAGGTGTTCCAGGGCACGCCATTGCTGATGCAGTTGTTTCTGGTGTACTTTGGTCTGGCTCTGCTGGGCATGGACACTTCGCCACTGGTATCGGCGGCGATCTGTCTGACGCTTTATGCGAGCGCCTACCTGACCGAAATCTGGCGTGGCTGCGTCAACTCGGTCCCGCGCGGACAGTGGGAGGCCTCGGCCAGTCTGGCGCTGGACTTTCCACAGCAGATGCGTCACGTGATCCTGCCGCAAGCCCTGCGGGTGGCGATTGCGCCGACCGTCGGATTCATGGTGCAGATCGTCAAGGGCACAGCGCTGGCTTCGGTGATCGGCTTTGTTGAACTGACCAAGGCTGGCCAGATGATCTCCAACGCCACGTATCAACCCTTTCTTGCCTACACCTTTGTGGGTCTTCTGTACTTTGCCCTGTGCTATCCGCTCTCGCGCTGGAGCCAGCATCTCGAAACCCGCCGTCTGGCCTGAACACATGATTGACTCAAACCCTGCTGCCTTTGCCCTGGTCGACATCCGCGGGCTGCACAAGAGTTTTGGCCCCACCGAGGTCCTCAAAGGCATCGATCTTCAGGTACAGCGAAAAGAAGTTGTCTGCATCATTGGCAAGAGTGGCTCTGGCAAGAGCACGCTGTTGCGTTGCATCAACGGACTCGAAACATTTGAGAAAGGCAGCTTGAGTATCGATGGACAGCCGCTCAAGCACGCTGACCGCGCCGCAATGCGCGAGTTGCGGCAACGCGTAGGCATGATCTTTCAGAGCTTCAACCTGTTTCCGCATTTGGGTGCGGGGCGCAACGTGATGCTGGCGCCGTCGCTGGTCAAGGGCTTATCCAAAGAAGAGTCGCGCGCACGTGCCCAGACGCTGCTGACACGCGTGGGTCTGGACGGCATGTTTGACCGATTGCCTGAACAGCTCTCTGGAGGTCAGCAGCAGCGGGTTGCCATCGCACGCGCCCTGGCGATGGAGCCGGCTGTACTGCTGTGCGACGAGATCACTTCCGCGCTGGATCCGGAACTTGTAGGCGAAGTGCTGCAGGTGCTTGAAATGCTGGCCAGAGAGGGCATGACGCTGATTCTTGTGACCCACGAAATGGCCTTTGCGCGCAAGGTCAGTGACCGTGTCGTTTTCATGCACCAGGGTCTGATCCACGAAGCAGGGTCGCCAGACGAGATTTTCAACCACCCCAAGACGGCAGAGTTGCAGCAGTTTCTGTCGGCCTTGCGCGACTGATGCCATCATTCAAATCCCGTCTGCTGTACCACCTGGTGAAGTACCAGTTGGCCAAACTCGCTCGGCTCAATCTGCCCCTGCCGCAGTATCGTTTGGCACGTGAGGCGGCGGCACTGCGCTTGTTCAAGATGCCGCCCGACGTTACGGTGCAGGAGGCACAGCTTGGCGGCTGTCGCGGCGAATGGCTGCGCCCTGAGGCGCCACAGGGCCAGGGCATCGTTCTGTACCTGCATGGTGGCGCGTACACCGGTGGCTCGTGCGTTACGCACCGTGCGCTGGCTGCCAGACTGGCCAGCGCCGCCAAACACAGCATCTTTCATCCTGCGTACCGTCTGGCGCCAGAGCATCCGTTCCCGGCGGCACTTGACGATGCACTTGCAACTTACATGGCGTTGAGCGCTGCTCATCCCGATGTGCCGATTGCTGTCTCCGGGGATTCTGCTGGTGCCGGTCTGGCATTGGCTCTGGCCGTCCATCTGCGCGATCAGGCCGCGACTCCACCCGCAGCACTGGCACTGATGTCACCCTGGACCGACCTGGCTCTGACCAATGACACGCATCGCACCAAAGCTGCTGTCGACCCCTTCTTTCCGTCAACGGAGCGCCTCAGGGTTGCAGCACTTCACTATGCAGGTGAGGCACGGCTGCGGCATCCGCTGGTATCACCGCAATATGCGGAACTCCGAAATCTGCCGGCGACGTTGATTCACGTGGGCACGCGGGAGGCACTGCTGGATGACTCGCTGCTGCTGAGCCAGCGCATGAACGCGCAGGGGTCCAAAGCAGAGGTCAAGGTGTTTCCTGGCATGTGGCACGTCTGGCAAACGCTGCACGGCAGGATGCGCGAGGCAGACCAGTCGATCCTGGAACTGGGCGCCTTTCTCAGTGGTCATTTGCGGGGCGCAGCTTGAACCGTCATCGCGAGCGTAGCGTGGCGATCCATGCAGTCAGAAGTCATGGATCGCCACGGCCTGCGGCCTCGCGATGACGCAAGTTGGTGCCTTGAATTCTGGAAAGATCAATAGATGAGTCTGCAAACGTGGTGGCTGTTCGTTCTGATGATCTTTTTTGTGGCAGCAACACCGGGTCCAAACATGCTGCTGGTGATGAGCAACAGTGCACGTTTCGGTTTGCGCGCGGCCGTCGCCACCATGGCCGGATGCTTGACGGCCTTGCTGACGATGATGACTATTTCTGCTGCCGGCTTGGGCGCTTTGTTGCATACCTTTCCGACAATATTTGACGCGCTGCGCTTGTCCGGAGCCGCCTACCTGGCCTACCTGGGTGTCAAGAACTGGCGTTCACCGGTTGCGCAGGACATGAAGGGCGCGCCTCAGCCAGCCACTTTGGCAGCAAGACCGGCGATGCTATTTCGGCAAGGTTTGCTGGTGGCGGCGAGCAATCCGAAGGCGCTACTTTTTGCCGCCGCCTTTTTTCCGCAGTTCATCCAACCACAGGCGGCCACTTTGCCGCAGTTGAGCATCCTGCTGGCGACGTTTACGGTAATTGAGATCGTCTGGTATTTTGTTTACGCCTTCAGCGGCAAGCGCCTGTCTGCCTACCTGCAAAGCGCGAGCGTCATGCGCGCTTTCAATCGACTGACAGGCGGCATCTTCATCGGATTCGCTGCGTTGATGGTGACGGCGCACGAATGATCGATGGCGTCTAGGCAAGTTCGAGCTTGGTCACTTTCAACACATCGCCGGCTTTGGTGCCTGTGAGTTTGACGGCAACGCCAAGCTTCAGGTCGGTCAATTTTCCGTTACTGACCACGCCGAGACCGGACGCATCGCAGGGCTGACCCCGCACCACAAAGTTGGCCAGGCTCGTGAACTCCTGAATGCGGCCACTGATTTCCACCGTTTCGATTTCTTGCACGTTCTGGATTCGGACTTTGGTCGACTTGAGCACCCCTGATTGCCAGACGCCACTGACTTCAACGCGGCTACCGGCAGCGACAAGGGCGCTGGCTGGGTCGAACACGGCCTGACTGGCATCCACCACAACACTACCGAGGTTGAAACGGCCACTTGTGGCCACACTGGTCACCCATCCTTCAATTTCGGCCTCACCCTGCTGCGCACTGGTCGCAGGCACAGAAGGATACTGGACGCTCTGTACCGACAGACTGCCATCGGTGGAGGACAGAGTCCCGCGAACGCGCACCAGGTCACCGGCAGCGAGTGCACGCGCTGCGTCGCCGCTCAGCAGCAGTCCGTTGACACTGCGTTGCGAGTTGGCGATGCTGACCAGACCTGTGCTGACCACTGCGGTGGCAGATACAAGAGCAACTCGTGTTGCGCTCCAGGTACGAGCATCGGTGCCGGTCTGCAAACCCCATACCGCAACACGCTGACCGGGAAGAACGGGGTGCGTTGCGCTGCTGCCCTCAAATACCGTGTTCAAGTCGGTCAGCACGGTCATGCCAGAGAGCGTGAACTGGCCGCTGCTGCCAGGCGTGGCGCGCCCGGCGCTGACCAGGCCCTGGGCAATCGACCAGACTTCAATGCTGTTGGCTGTTCCCTGCGTGGCATCAGAACCCCGCTGGCCCTGCACGCTCGCCACCATACCCAGTCGCAAATCCGCCGAGGTGGCGCTCTGACCGTCAATCAGCACGGCGGCCAGCGTGTCGTCAAACTTGATCGTATTGATGATGACACTGCCAAAGCCGGAAATGGCCCCCTGCGCAAACACGCCGGTGCCACCGGTGCCGGGCAAGCCGGCGATGCCAGTCGTGCCACCACCGCCGCATCCGGCCGTCACGGCGGACGCCGCCAATACCATCCAGTGACGCCGTGTCAGTTGCGCATGTGCCTTCTCAGACTTGCTCATGATGCTTTCTTCCTCTTGATCTCTTGCGTTGTTGCGCCACCGGCACTGCCCGCATCGGCTGACGGCTGCAGCGCTTCGTGAAAGTAGACACCGAAGCGAACGCGATGCCGCGCCCCTTTGCTTTTCTGACTGCGCTCCTCAGCGACGGTTGCAGTCTGCAAAAACTGCTGCAGCGCGCTGGCCCAAAGGCGCCGCGCCTGCTGCTGCAACTGCTGCGCCTGTGCAGCCGACAAATCCTGTGAAAAGGCACTCTGATCGAGCAGAGCCGGACTTTGACGACCGGGCTTCAAGTTGTGCACCGCCGCGCTCAGATGGTCGCTGACATTGGCGGCGAGAAAGTGAAAGGACTCGCGCAGTCCTTCTTGCGGCACGAAGGCCGTGGACTTGAGCGCCACATAGCCGTCTTCACGCAGGTCGACAACACCGAGCCGATCGAGTTCATCCAGGACGGCCCGGGCGCCAACGTCGCGGCTGACCTCCGCGACCAGTGTCGTGAAGTCAAATTCGCCCTCACTGCCACGGCCCGGCGTGCGCGCCAGAGCTCGGGCGGTTTGATCCGCATTCAAATAACGTGGCTCGCTGATCCAGCGTGCCACAACCGATGCAGCCACCGGCATCATCGGACTGACGCCCTCAGTTGAAACAGGCTGTGCACGCAGCCGTCTGACGTCCTTACGATGAACTCCTGTCAGCAGCGCAATCCGTGTGTCAGAACTTCCCTTTTCCGCCAGGCCATACGCGGTCACAGCTTCCTGAACCAAGGCCGTTTTTAGCAAATCAATCAGAGATGGCAACTGCAGACCGTGATCGATCATCAGGCGTGCAAGTGGTTGAAGCACCAGGGCAATGGCCTGCGCTGCCATCGCTGGCTCGGGCAAACCCGCCGCTTTCTGGGGAGGTAAGCTGGCAGCCCGTCGATTGTGTTTCGTCATTGCTTGGTCAAATTTTCCAGCCTACGAGCGGCGAGTTGCAACGGTCGCCATTGTCGGGAAAGTTTCCCACAATGTCAACTCAATTTCCTTCGCGCTGTGACAATTTATTGCAACACTGCCAAGAAGAATGGAATAGTCTTCACACGGTGCCATCCTGACCCTCTGTTCATATTGGAGCGAAGATTGATTACCAGATTTGCATTCTCAAGAGTTGTCTGCCGCAGTGCGGGTTGCCTGCTGGTAGCGAGCGTGTCTGTCCTGCTGCAGGGATGCGGTGGCGGCGAACTTGTCGATGTGACTGCAGAGCCAATGGCGCGGGCGCAAAGTCATTCGGTGCCCATGGCGACCCGTTCCCTGGCTGTCAACAGATGGATTGGGACGGGTATTGGCACCACGCTCAGTCCTGCCGATATTCGCACCCACTACAACATGCCTTCAGCATTGACAGGGGCTGGGCAAGTCCTTGCTGTCGTCACCGCGCCTGGATCGGGCAGCATTGCCAGTGACTTGAATACATTTTCAGCCTTCTACCGCTTGCCCTTGTGCAATACGGTCAACCCCTGCTTCCAGAAAATTGATCTGAGCAATGGCAGAGCAGTATCACGCAGCAACGACTGGGCCAGTGAAATAGCGCTGGACGTGCAGTGGGCGCATGCCGTGGCTCCGGCGGCCACTATTTACCTGGTGGTGGCAGCAAGTTCGTCTCTGACTGACATGTTCGCGGCAGTGAAAAAAGCCGCTGCGCTACCGGGTGTTGCCGCGGTATCGATGAGTTGGGGTACTGCGGAGTTCAGTGCAGAAACTTCGGCGTCGTTTGACGGGGTCTTCGCTGGCTATCCTGGCGTCGTATTCCTGGCCGCGGCGGGGGACTCCGGTAACAATGGTAACAACCAGATCTATCCGGCAGCATCCCCATTCGTCACGGCCGTTGGTGGTACCAGTATCAAGTCACTGACTTTGACTTCAAACAACAGTGAGGTGGCGTGGTCGATGGGCGGCGGGGGCGCAAGTATTTTTGAAGTTATGCCGCGTTATCAAGTCGGCTACCTCGGTAACTCAAGCATCCTTTCGCTCAATCACGGCAAGCGCGCAATTCCGGATGTGGCTTACAACGCCGACACGATGACCAGCCCGGTGGGCGTTTACGTCAACGGCGCCTGGTCTGCGATTGGCGGTACCAGCGCAGGATCACCCCAGTGGGCTGGTATTGTTGCTCTGATGGCGCAGCATATGCAGCAAAATGGCGCTTCGCTCAGCACCATGGTGATTGGCAACAGCGGCTTCAACAACTTGATTTATCAGGCCAAGATTATCCAGAGTGCAAGCAGCAGTTTCTTTGACGTCACGAGCGGCACAAACAGGATGGGGCGTGGTGTTTGCGCGCTGTGCGTCGCGGGTCCAGGCTACGACGATGTGACGGGCCTGGGAGTGCCTAATGTTGGTAACATTCTGGGTTACTTCTAAATACTGTCGCTGCGTTGGTCAAGCACAGTGATCAACGATTTCCGTGGCATGATGACTGCCATGACCACCACCCGTTCAACACGACTTGCGCTCGGAGTTGCCGTGCTGCTTGGCTGTATCTTCCAATGGCCAGCCTTTGCGCTTGACCGAAGCGACATTCTGCTCGACCTTGTTTCCCACTGCGTCGATCCGGCGCAGGCCAACTATTGCAGCGTGTGTCGCGCGCCAAGAAACGATGCGGCCTGCGGCGCCGCGCTCGAATGCAAGAAGAACACCGAAGTCTGGGCACTCAACGCCCGTTACACGGCGATTCGTGACATCAAGATGTGTGCTTGCCCAGCCGGTTTTGTGCATGGCCTGGCTCTGCCCATCAGCCCGGTGCGAGGCGTTGAAGATCCAAAGCGGCCCGATGGCATTTGGCAATTTGCCTGGGATGTGGCGACCAGTCGCATCGAGACGGAGGCACTTGCTCTGGTCGTCAATCCACAACTTCACCGTAGCCAGAACCAGCTGCACGTTCACCTGCTGCGACTGAGCAGCGATGGGCGTGCACTGCTTGCAAAACACCTGCCGAGTTACGTCAGCAACCTGGATCAGGTTTGGACCAGCGCTGCGCAGAGTGCCGCTGCCAAGGGTCTGACCGACTACGGTGTGCTGGTGGCACAGCGCGGACCGAAGGACTACCTGGTGGTGGTCACGGCAGAAAGTCCGGAAGACGCATTCACCGAATGGCGTTGCCAATGATGACGCCCGAGGAACTACTTGAGTGCAGCGACAGCGGCCAGCTTTGGAGCGCTTCGCCCAGCGCTACGGTTGGTTTTGACGTGTCCAGTGCCTACCGATGCGCACTGGCAGTACACAGTCTGCGTGTGGCCCGGGGCGAACTGCCACGCGGCTTCAAGATTGGCTTCACTAACCGCAACATCTGGTCGCGCTACCAGGTTTACGCGCCGATCTGGGGCACGGTTTACGACAGCACCCTGGCCTTCTGTGAAGGACATGGCACGGTGTCACTGGCTGGCAGTTGCCAGCCGCGCATCGAGCCCGAAGCCGTATTTGGCATGAAGGCAACGCCTGTGGCCAACGCCTCGATGGAGGATCTTTTCAAGGCGATTGACTGGGTGGCGCCCGGCTTTGAAGTGGTTCAATCACATCTGCCTGACTGGAAATTCAAGGCCGCTGATTCGGTCGCCGATGGTGGTCTGCATGCGCGTTTGCTGGTTGGCAGAAAAGTCGCCATTGGCGAGTTGGCCAGCAGCGCTCGTGAACTCGATGAGCGCCTGGCTGCAACCCAGGTCAGCCTGTTCAATGGACAACAGCTCGTCGACAAGGGATGTGGTGCCAACGTGCTGGACAGCCCCTTGCGCGCCCTGCACTACTTCCTGCAGGAATTGCGCCAGTGCCCCGGTGCGCCGGATCTCATGCCCGGCGACGTGGTGACGACGGGCACCTGGACGGATGCCTGGCCGGTCGAACCCGGGCAACTCTGGAGCGGCGTTTTCAGTTCGCCGCTGTCGAGCCTGAGCGTTGAGTTTGTCTAGAAGGCCCGTCCTGCGTCAGCCGGTCAAGCCGACGAATACATTTTGCACATCGTCATGCGCATCGATGGCGGCCAGGAAGGCTTCAACTTCTTCGAGTTGCTCGGCGCTCAAAGCAGCCGGGTTGACCGGGTTCTTCGGCTTATAGCCGAGCTTGGCGGACATGACTCGAAAGCCGTGAGCCGGTAGCGCGCGACTCACCAGGTCCAGATCAGCAGGATCGGTAAGGAAAGTGGTTGAACCCTCTTCATCGCCAACTTCCAGGTCCTGCGCGCCGGCTTCGATGGCCGCAAGTTCGGCATCGGCGCCAGCGGCTGCCGGCTCGGCTTCTATCATGCCAACGTAGTCAAAATCCCAGGCGACGGAACCTGAGGTACCCAGCTGCCCTTTGCGAAACAGCACGCGCATTTCGGGTGCGGTGCGGTTCACGTTGTCGGTCAGGCATTCAACCATCAAGGGCACGCGGTGCGGCGCAAAGCCTTCGTAGATGACGTGCTCAAAATTGATCATCTCGCCGGTCAAACCGGCACCTTTTTTAATCGCTCGGTCCAGCGTTTCCTTGGGCATGGAAACCTTGCGCGCCTGCTCCACGATCAGGCGCAAACGCGCGTTCGACGCGGGGTCGGCCCCGCTGCGCGCCGCAATCATGATGTCCTTGGCCAATCTTCCAAACAGTCGGCCTTTGGCGTTTGCCGCCAGTTCCTTACCTTTTGCTTTCCACTGTGCGCCCATGTCGGTTCTTCCTTGTTGTTGTGGCGCGCTGTTGCGCCAAGGCCCCCGGGTTATACACCCATCGCGGCACAGCCAGCGTTGGCGACAGGGCAATGCAGTGGATTGGGTTGATAATTGACCATGACCCTGGAGTAGCCATGCCGATTTATGAATACGCCTGCAGTGCGTGCGGCCACAAATTTGAAGCCCTCGTGCGATCAGGCACTGAACCCCAGTGCCCCGCGTGCAAGTCGTCTGAACTTGACAAGTTGTTGTCGGTCTTTGCGACCACGACAACGCAGACCGCGCCGGCCATGCCAAGCCCCTGCGCGTCGTGCAGCCATGCCGGCGGACCGGGTGGCTGTGGCATGAACTGAGCTGTCTCCGTCGGGGCGCGCTCAGCCGCCCGCACGTTTCACGACGTAACCCTGATCCGTCAGCATCCTGATAACGAGGTCGCGGTGATCGCCCTGCACTTCGACCACACCGTCTTTGACAGTACCACCACTGCCACAGGAAGTTCGGAGTTGTTTACCCAAGGCAGCGATGGCTGCATCGTCAAGCGCCAAACCGCGCAGCACGGTGACGCCTTTGCCGGCACGGCCCTTGGTCTCCAAAGACACCCGCAGCACGCCATCCGTGGCCGGTCGCGCGATCGCAGCACTGCAGCGACAACCGGCAAGGGCCTGACGACACTTGGGGCACGTGCGCCCGACTTCGGTCGAGTAAACCAGGCCACCCTGGGGTGACTTCGACTTCATCGGGTGGGTGGTCCCTGGTCCTTGTCTTTCGGCCCGCGGTGAGCCTCTCTCGGCTCCTGCGTGCGCTGCGCCGGACGCTGCTCACGCTGTGGCGGCGCGATCGGTGGCGCTCCATACGGCTTGGCCTCTGGCGGCTCGACGTGCCGGGCTGGCCGCTGGCCAGGAGGCGCCCGATGTTCTGGCGGCACTGGCGGGTGACCCACGGGTCCTCGGTGTTCTGACTGCGCCGGCCGTTGCACTGGCGGCGCATGGGGCGGTGGTGGCGGGCGGTTGATCCAGCGCTGGCGCTGCGGGTACCAGGGGCGGCCAATATAGTGCTGATCCCAGTAGCTGGCAACGCTGTAGGCAAGGATGCCGATACCGATCACGGCACCGTAGCTGATGACCGGAACATTGGATCCCTGATACGGGTAAACAATGTTGGCACCGTAGACCCAACCCCGGCTCGGTCCTGCCTCCACATCACACCAGCGGTAGTCGGCCACGCAGCCCTGAACGGTGACCGGCACACCGGCCAACAGAATGGCAATTACCGGGTATTCCATCCCTGGCCCGGCGCGCAGATTGACCTGTTTGGCGGCATAGGCCAGTTGAGCTTGTGAAACCCCTGGCAAGGCAGCCAGGGCGACAGTCAATCCAGCGACCAGTTTCAGATATTTCATTTGTTACCTCCGTTAATAAGCCCGCCAAAGCAGCGCTCAAGGTACCCAATCAAGCGCATGCATGTAGTCGCGCTGCAGCATCAAGTCGTCCCATGCCGGTGCCGGTGAACGCGGCAGGAGCGCACGACGTCGATCATCGCTGACTTCGTGCGGCTGCCAGTGTCCCTTGAGTAAAGCCTCAGTCAGGCCCGCCATCAGGGCGTCGACCGCCAGGCCGCCGCCAACGCTATCGACCAGTGTCTGATTGCACAGCAACACCATGTCGCAACCCGCATTCAAGGCCGCAATCGCTGCCTGCGTGTACGTCAGCGGCTTGCCGTCGAGCAGTCGGGCCCCGGCCATGGACAGGTCGTCGCTGAAGATGGCGCCACCAAAACCCAGCTGGCTGCGCAGAAGGTCGTTCAACCAGCGCGATGAAAAGCCGGCCGCACGACTGTCTACTTTGGGGTAGATCACGTGCGCCGGCATGACGCTGGAAAGCGTGGTGTTGAGCCAGCCGTAGGGTGCTGCATCGTCCGCCAGAATGGCTTTCAGACTGCGTCGGTCAACCGGAATGTCGGTATGCGAGTCGGCCTTGACAAAACCGTGACCGGGGAAGTGCTTGCCACAATTAGCCATGCCGCTTTGCAGCAAACCGTGCATCAGACTCTTGGCCAGCACACTGACGACCCGCGGGTCGCGCGCAAAGGCGCGGTCGCCAATGACGCTGCTGCCACCATAGTCAAGATCAAGTACCGGGGTGAAGCTCAAGTCAACACCGCAGGCACGCAACTCGGAGCCCAGCACAAACCCGCAAGCGGTGGCTGCGTTGCAGGCCTGGAGCGCGCCGCTGCCGGCACCGGCTTTGCCGTCCTGCAGCCACATCTCGCCCAGGGCGCGCATGGGTGGCAGGTGCGTGAAGCCATCGGTCTTGAAACGCTGCACCCGACCGCCCTCGTGATCCACACAGATCAGCAGGTCGCGGCGCAGCGCCTTGATGTCGCGGCACAGCCGGGTCAACTGCTGACGATCCTGCCAGTTTCGGCCAAACAGGATCACACCACCAACCAGCGGGTGCATGAGCCGCTGCCGGTCAATTTTGCTCAGGCTCAATGCTGCAATATCGATGATGAGGGGCGCGTGTTGTGCCATGAAAAATCTCGCTGATGGTTGTCAGATTTGCTCGACCACACAGAAGCTGGCGGCATAGTCGGTCTCATCGGTCAGGCTGACGTGCGCGGCCAGTTGACGGGATTCAAACCATTCTTTCAGTTCCCCATGCAGCACGATGGTCGGCTTGCCGCTGGAAAGTTTGGCAATCTCGCACTGACGCCAATGCATGGGCCAGACCATGCCCAGACCGATCGCCTTGCTGAACGCCTCCTTGGCGCTGAAGCGACTCGCCAGATAGCGCACACCGCGTTCGGGCCAGCGCGCACTGCGCGCCTGCCAGGTGTTGAATTCAGCCTCGCTGAGAATCTTTTTGGCAAAGCGGTCCCCATGGCGCGCAAGGCTCTGGCGGATCCGGCGCACGTCGCAGATGTCAGTGCCAATGCCAAATATCACGACAAGCCTTCGTCGATGCAGCGCAAGTAGTCGGCAACGGTGGCGGCGTAACCCAGCTCGAGTGCATTAGAGATCAGGGCGTGACCAATCGACACCTCGCTGACACCAGGAACCCGACGAATGAAAGCGGCAAGATTGTCGCGGTTCAGGTCATGACCGGCGTTGACCGCCAGACCGGCATCCAGCGCCGAACGCGCTGCGCTGGCAAAGCGCACCAACTGTGTCTCCTGCTGCGCCGTGCCCCAGGCTGCCGCGTAGGGCTCGGTGTAGAGTTCGACGCGGTCCGCCCCAACCGCCTTGGCGGCGGCCATAAGTTGCGGCTCGGCGTCCATGAACAGGCTGACGCGAACGCCCAAAGCATGGGCCTGGGCGATCAGCGGGCGAAGGCGCTCGGCATCGGCCGGAAAATTCCAGCCATGGTCGCTGGTGAACTGGCCTTCGCTGTCGGGCACAAACGTGACCTGGTGCACGGGCAGGCTGCGCTCACGCAAGTCGCGCACGCAATCCATCAGGTTGTGCAGGGGATTGCCTTCAACATTAAATTCGCGCTGCGGCCAGGCACGCAACAATTCGGCCAGATCTCGCACATCGGTGGCGCGAATATGGCGTTCGTCGGGTCGGGGATGAACGGTGATGCCGCTGGCGCCCGCCTGCAGACACAGCGTCGCCGCGCGCTTCACGCTGGGAATGCCGAGATGGCGCGTGTTGCGCACCAGAGCCACCTTGTTGAGGTTGACAGAAAGAGAAGTCTTGTTCATAGCGATTGCAGATCCATCATCATCTGCCGGGTCCGCAAAGTTCCTACGCCGCAATGGTAATTCAGGAGCATGCGCAGTTGCGGCTTGAGTTCTGCCATCACTTGCGAACAGGCACGCAAAGTCGCGGTGAAAGGTGCGGCCGTGGTCAGTGATTCCTGCAATGCCAGCCACTGCGCACCGTTAAGGCTGCTGCGGTCGGCTGAACTGGCTTGGCGCAGACCGCCTTCAGGTACCAGGCTGTACTGCGCCTGGGCGTCAAGTGAGCGCAGCGTCATGGTTTGAGCATCAAGAAGAGGCAGCAAGCCAATCTCGCGCAGTAACAGCAACTCAAAAGCCCGTAATGCCGACTGCAGCACCTCACCATGATCCGAAGCGATCACTTGCACAACGTTGGCGTAGACATCAAACAGCCCCGGGTGCGGGTCGTCACGCGCCAACAACAAGAGCAGCAATTCATTCAGATAATAGCCCGACAGCAAGGCCTCGCCGCTGGGCATGATGTGCCCACCTTGCCACTCTGCTCCTTTGAGGGAACGTATTTCGCCATCACCACCAAAAGCCAGGTGCAAGGGCTGCAACGGCAACAAAATGGGCCGAAAACTCGAACTGGGACGCTTTGCGCCCTTGGCCACCAAGGCGATGCGCCCATGATGACGCGTGAACACTTCAAGAATCAGACTTGATTCGCTCCAGTCATAGCGGTGCAGCACATAGGCAGGCTCATCTGAAATGCGTTTGGTGGCCACGCACAACCGTCACTGATAACCAAATGAACGAACCCGTGCTTCATCATCGGCCCAACCAGAGCGCACTTTGACCCACAACTCGATGAAGACCTTGGCGTCGAGCGCTTTTTCGAGTTCGACCCGTGTTTCGGTGCCAATGCGCTTGATGCGATCGCCCTTGTCGCCGATGACCATGGCTTTGTGCGTATCGCGCTCCACCACGATGGTGGCGGCGATCCTGAGCAAACGCTTTTGTTTCCCGCGTCCTGGCTCTTCCTCGAATTTGTCGATCACGACAGTGGACGTATAGGGCAACTCGTCGCCCGTAAGTCGAAACAATTTTTCGCGCACCGTCTCGCTGGCCAGAAACTTCTCGCTGCGGTCCGTCAATTCGTCCTGCGCGTACCACCAGGCCTGCTCTGGCAAGAAACGCTCACAGATGCCAAGCAGACGTTCAATATCTTTGGCATTCTTGGCTGACATGGGGACAAACTCCGTGAACGCATGGCGTTGCTGCATCTGCTGCAACCAGGGTGCGATGTCGGCGCGACGCGCCACTTGATCAAGCTTGTTGGCCACCAATAGGGTGGGGACTTCCTTGCTCAAGAGTTCAAGCACTTTGGCGTCGGCCTGGTTGAACATGCCCGCTTCGACCACAAACAGAATCAGGTCGACATCGCCGACAGCGCCAAGCACGGTCCTGTTCAGAGAACGATTCAGCGCATTGTTGTGACGAGTCTGGAAACCAGGTGTGTCGACAAACACAAACTGGGTCTTGCCCAGGGTGTGGATGCCGGTAATGCGATGGCGCGTGGTTTGCGCCTTGCGCGAGGTAATGCTGATCTTTTGACCCACCAGTGCGTTGAGCAACGTCGACTTTCCAACATTGGGTTTGCCGACGATGGCGATCAAGCCGCAGCGCTGGTCTGCAGCGGGGGTCCCTGGCGCCACTGTTCGATGCAGGCCTTTGAGCATGCTTTCGAGATCATCCTGACCCTCGGGGGGGCTCTCGCGCGCCTGCTCGGGCAGAAGTTTTGTATCAGTCATATCGCGGTCTTGGCCTTGATCGTTTCCAGCATGGCACTGGCCGCCGCCTGTTCACCAGCACGGCGCGAGGCGCCAATACCACGCTCTGAAAAATTGAGTTCGATGACCTCACACTCGACATCGAAGGTCTGCTTGTGCGCTGCTCCCAGCGTGCCAACCACACGGTACAGCGGCAGACTCATTTTGCGCGCCTGCAACCATTCCTGCAATTCGGTCTTGGGGTCTTTGTCTATGGCCTGCATCTCAGGGTTGATTTCGACCGCCTGAAACAGGCGGTGCACCAGACTTTGCGCCGCCGCAAAACCGGCATCCAGATAGACGGCTCCGATGATGGCCTCCAAAGCATCGGCCAGAATGGAAGGTCGCTTTTGCCCTCCCGAACGGGCCTCGCCCTCGCCCAGGCGAATGACCTCTGACAAGCCCAAGTCCACCGCCAGGCGATGCAGGGTATCCTGTTTGACCAGATTGGCCCGCACCCGGGACAAATCGCCTTCGGGCAAGGCACTCAAACGCTGATACAGCAAATCAGCCACCGCCAAATTCAGTACGGAATCCCCAAGGAACTCGAGTCGTTCATTGTGATCAATCGAAAAACTGCGGTGCGTAACTGACCGCAGCAAGAGATGGGCGTCCGAGAATCTATGCTGCAAGCGGTCTTGCAATGCAGTCAGCGCCTCGTTCACGCTCCTGTGCCTTTTTGATTTGACCGCATTACTTGGAGCGCCCGCTGTACTTGAGCGTGAGGTAGGCCGGCCCGAACAGGTGAATTTCTCGTTGATAGGCGAAACTGACGACGATCTTGTCGCCCTCTTTGCTCACTTCCAGATCCTTGCCGCTGATGGATTTGATATTGTCCACCGAGGCAGTCCTGTCGAAAATGTTGCGTATTTCCGCCACGGAAGCCCCTTCTTGAGCCTTGTTGGTGGCTCTGCGCACGCCCTGGTATTCTATTGCGGTTGGCACAATTTCAGCAATAATCACGCCGCAGACCGCCAGCAGACCGCCGACCACCAGAAGCCCCAAGAAAGACAAGCCATGTTGCCTGGATCTGAACTGAATCGTCATACCTTCCCCAAATTCAATCAAATGACCCTATGCGCTTCAAACTGCTGAAGTTCATCCAGACAAAAAATGCTTTGCCCACAATATTTTTGTCCGGCACAAAACCCCAGTAGCGAGAATCCAGCGAATTATCGCGGTTATCCCCCATCATGAAATAATGGCCTTGCGGCACTTTGCAAACGACGCCCTCAATACTGTAGCGGCAATTTTGCTTGAAAACAAAGTCGTCCGCCCCGGGTACAAACGCCGGGCGGTCATCGTCGTTAAGCAAGCGGTGTTTGTGCTGGCCCAGCGATTCTTCGTATTGTTTAAAGTAGCGCATGGCATCGTCGTCGAAAAACTCCGGCACCGCTGCAGTCTCAATGGCCTTGCCATTGATCGTCAGACGCTTGTTGAGGTAGGCCACTTCGTCACCCGGCGTTCCCACAACCCTTTTGATGTAATCGAGGCTGGGTTTGGGTGGGTAACGAAACACCATCACATCACCACGTTGAGGCACATTGCCCTCGGTGATCTTGGTGTTGCTCACCGGCAAGCGCAAGCCGTAGTGGAACTTGTTGACCAGAATGAGATCGCCCACCATCAAGGTTGGAATCATGGAACCGGACGGTATTTTGAAGGGCTCGAACAGAAAGGACCGCAGAAAAAAGACGGCAATAATGACCGGAAAGAGACCTGCCGTCCAGTCCAGCCACCAGGGTTGCGCCAGGATCAGGTTCCTGGCCTCGGCAATATTGTCATCGACCTGGGCGATCCCCTGCTTGCCCAGTTCCGCACGGCGCTGCAAAGTCTGTGACTCAAGCTGCGCCGCTGCTTTTTGACGCTGCGGCAGGAAATAAAAGCGCTCCAGAAACCAGTAAATGCCGGTTACAACCGTTGCCAAGAACAACAAAAGAGCAAAGTTGCCTTCAACGACACCGAAGTACCAGGCAACGATGTATCCGACAAACGCTGCCAGTATGGCTGACGTCAGGGCCTGCATCAGTCTTCCACCTGCAGTATTGCCAGAAAGGCTTCCTGTGGCACTTCAACCGAACCAATCTGCTTCATGCGCTTTTTACCTTGCTTTTGTTTGTCCAGAAGTTTGCGTTTGCGCGATATATCGCCGCCATAGCACTTGGCGATCACGTTCTTGCGCAGCGCCTTGATTGTCTCACGGGCAATGATGTTGGCACCGATGGCTGCCTGTATCGCAACGTCGTACATCTGGCGTGAAATGATCTCCCGCATCTTGGCCACAACCGCCCGTCCACGGTACTGTGACTGCGAGCGATGCACAATGATCGACAAGGCATCGACCTTCTCACCATTGAGCAGGATGTCCACCTTCACCACATCAGCCGTGCGGTATTCCTTGAACTCGTAGTCCATCGAGGCGTAGCCGCGCGAGACCGACTTGAGCTTGTCGAAGAAGTCCATCACGATCTCAGCCAGCGGCATCTCATAGGTGAGCATCACCTGGCGCCCATGGTAAGCCATGTTCATCTGCAAACCGCGCTTCTGATTGGCCAGTGTCATGACCGCACCGACGTAATCTTGCGGCATGTACAGATGCACTGTGACAATGGGTTCGCGCACTTCATCGAGACGACCCTGATCAGGCATCTTGGACGGGTTTTCCACCATTCTCACGGTTCCGTCAACCTGCACCACCTGGTATTCGACGCTGGGCGCCGTGGTAATCAGGTCCTGGTCAAACTCTCGCTCAAGTCTCTCCTGCACGATTTCCATGTGCAGCAGCCCCAGAAAGCCGCACCGGAAACCGAATCCCAAAGCTTGCGATACCTCGGGTACGTAATGCAGCGATGAGTCATTGAGCTTGAGTTTTTCCAGGCTGTCGCGCAGGCCTTCATACTGATTGGCCTCGGTCGGATACAGGCCTGCGAACACCTGGGGCTGGATTTCCTTAAAACCCGGCAGCGGTTCGGTCGCGGTGAAGGCCGCACCACCAGTTCCAGGCTTGATGAGGGTGATGGTGTCGCCCACCTTGGCCGCCTGCAATTCACGAATGCCAGCAATGACGTAGCCAACCTCGCCGGCTTCGAGCGACTCCCGCGATTCGTTAGCGGGCGTGAAGACGCCCAGGCTGTCGGCGTTGTAAGTCGTGTCGGTGGCCATCAATTTAATGCGCTCACCCTTGGCCAGTCGCCCATCAACGACGCGCACGAGCATCACGACGCCCACGTAATTGTCGAACCAGCTGTCGACGATCATGGCGCGCAGCGGCCCCTGTGGATTGCCTTTGGGAGCTGGAATTCTGGCGATGACAGCTTCCAGAATTTCTTCGATTCCCATGCCGGTCTTGGCCGAGCAGGCGATCGCGTCGGTGGCGTCAATGCCGATCACGTCCTCAATTTCAACCTTGGCATTCTCTGGATCGGCGTTGGGCAAATCCATCTTGTTGAGTACTGGCACGACCTCGACACCCAACTCGAGTGCGGTGTAGCAATTGGCCACCGTTTGCGCTTCCACGCCCTGACTGGCATCGACGACGAGCAACGCACCTTCGCAAGCTGAGAGCGAGCGGCTTACCTCGTAGGAAAAATCAACGTGCCCCGGTGTATCAATCAAATTGAGGTTGTAGGTCTGACCATCGAGTGCTTTGTATTTCAACGCAGCGGTCTGCGCCTTGATGGTTATCCCACGCTCTTTTTCGATATCCATGGAGTCCAGCACTTGTGCTTGCATCTCTCTGTCCTGCAAGCCACCACAACGTTGAATCAATCTGTCTGCCAGCGTCGATTTGCCATGATCAATGTGCGCAATGATCGAAAAGTTTCTGATGTGATTCATCAACGAGAGCACTTAAGTGGTTGAATTAGAACGACGAGGGCCAAGAAAAAAGGGCGCGTCGAGTTGTGACGCGCCCTGAACCAACAATCATTGGCAACTGCGAAGGTTGGAACTTCATTGTAGGCAAAAAGCCAGCAAGGTACAGCCCCCTTCAACACGATCACAAGTCGTTGCCGTACCGCAACAGGAGTTTTATACACAGTTTATTAACAATTTTAGAGAATCATCGTATGGACAACTTGTGGGTGAACTGTGGACCGCCTGTGAATCCATTCAATTCTTCCCGTATCGTGGGTTGCATACCAGTTGATATGCCTGAAACCCTTGATGATTGGGCTATATTCTAACCAAAACCATGCGTATTTCAGTCAGCAAGTTAGTATCTACACACATTAAAATCCAAAAAGCCAGGTAAAAATATTTTTTCACCTGTCTTTTTGAGGCAAATGCTGCGGAGCGCGGGAGAGCTAGTGCCCGGTTCGGATGACGGCGTATTGCGCCCATTCTCCGCGGCGAAATAACACGTTAACAACCTTGTTCTTGTCGATTTTTGAAAGGGCTGCTTCAAATTCTCTGACACTCGTCACCTCGAGATTGCCAATTTGAATGATGACATCGCCCTCGCGCAAACCAGCGCGCGCCGCCGCCTCCGTAGCAGCATCGACCTTCACACCACCCTTGATCTTGAGTTCCTTTTTGCTGGCTTCGGTGACCTCGCTGACGGACAAGCCGAGCGCCTGGCCGACGTTGGAAGCCTTCGCCTTCTCTTCCTTTTCTGCCGGTTTCTTGACTGGCTTGTCGGCATCAATCTCTGCGATGGTGACAGCAAGTTCTTTGGAGCTACCGCGACGAAACACCGTCAATGAACTGCGACTCCCGGGTTTGGTTGAGCCAACCATGCGCGGCAGGTCGCTGGACTTGTCAACCACCTTGCCATCAAACCGGGTAATGATGTCACCCGCTTCAACGCCTGCCTTCTCGGCCGGTGAGCCACTCTCCACTGACCGCACCAGGGCGCCTTGAGGCTTTCCAAGTCCGATGGACTCAGCCACCTCCTTGGTGACCTGATCGATCTGGACCCCGATGCGACCGCGCGAGACACGACCCGTCGCGCGCAACTGCTCACTGACGCGAACAGCCTCGTCCATCGGAATGGCAAAAGAGATTCCCATCGATCCGCCAGAGCGGGAATAGATCTGACTGTTGACGCCGACCACTTCCCCACGCATATTGATCAAGGGACCGCCCGAGTTGCCTGGGTTGATGGCGACATCCGTCTGGATAAACGGCAGATAGTCTCCAGTGTCGCGCTGCTTGGCACTGACAATGCCGGCCGTCACGGTGTTGTCCAGCCCGAACGGAGAGCCAATGGCCATGACCCATTCACCGACCTTGAGTCGATTCACGTCGCCAACCTTCACTGCTGGCAAGCCACTGGCCTCGATCTTGACCAGTGCGATGTCGCTGCGCTTGTCAGAACCGATGATCTTCGCTTTGAATTCGCGCTTGTCGGTCAGGGTCACAAGGACTTCGTCTGCACCTTCGATGACGTGCGCATTGGTCATGATCAGACCATCTGCAGACAATACAAAGCCGGAGCCCACGCCATGCGGCTGTTCTTCTTCCGGCTGCTGAGGGCGCTTCGGATGGGGTGACGGCAACTGGCGCGGCATGTTCGGAATGGGCAGACCAAAACGCCGAAAGAACTCGAGCATTTCATCCTGACCTGTGCCGTCAGGCCCACCTCTGGGAGCAATTTTTTCAAGTGTCCGAATATTCACTACAGACGGACCTACTTGCTCAACCAAGTCGGTAAAGTCCGGCAACGTCCGCTGCTGTGCCTGCGCGGCACTGAATGGCACCAAAGCGGCTACAGCCGCGATACTGCAACTAGCCGCCAGAGACCAGAATTGCAGTCTTTTCATACCGAATTGAAGCATCATCAACCTTTCTCTGAAAAAATCAACAAAACCATTAGCTAGGGACTCATTGGCTGCGTTCAAGGCCTGACACACTGCCCGCGCGTGCGGAAAACACCGCCCCGCGCAAAGCATGCCAGTTGATCGCATTCGCACGGCGCTCCAGCCAAAGCCAGCTTCGGCCACCGTCTTCTGAGCGCAGACAAAGCAGCAAATACCCTTGCAAATCCAGGTGGACAGTCACGAGCCCACAAAGGCCTCTATCCAGCACGTTGAGCTTCCAGGCCTGCCCGTCCCACCGCAAATTGCCACTTGGCGAGCGCCACCAAATCCGACAGGCAGCAAGACTGGCAAGCAAAAGCACGACCGCATACAGCCACTGAAACCACGCATCCGGTGATGCCTGAATGCGCCAGAACCAGCCGGCCAGCGCTCCAGTCAAACTGCTCAATCCAAGCAGCCAGCCATGAAGGACCGACCGTCCAACCGGGTAAGCAACCGCCGGAGCCTTGTGCATGCTGAGATCGGTCGAGCTTTGGTTGTCAAATCAGTGATGCAGAAGACTCAGGGCGCTCGTTTGAACACGAGTGACCCGTTGGTTCCGCCGAAGCCGAAGTTATTCTTCAGGGCAACGTCAATCTTCATGTCGCGCGCAGTATTTGCGCAATAGTCCAGGTCACACTCTGGATCCTGATTAAAAATATTGATGGTCGGCGGGCTCTTTTGATGGTGCAAGGCCAGAACGGTAAAAACCGACTCGATACCACCAGCACCACCCAACAAATGGCCTGTCATCGACTTGGTTGAATTAACGACAATGCTCTTCGCATGATCCCCCAGCGCCGCCTTGATCGCATTGGACTCATTCAGGTCCCCCAGCGGAGTCGAGGTGCCGTGTGCATTGAGATAGTCGACCTCGTCGGCATTGACGCCCGCATTGCGCATGGCGCCGAGCATGGCTCGCCGCGGACCATCGAGATTCGGCGCCGTCATGTGACCAGCATCCGCACTCATGCCGAAGCCAGCCAGTTCGGCGTAAATTGTGGCGCCTCGCGCCTTGGCGTGTTCGTACTCCTCCAGAACCATGACACCCGCACCTTCTCCCAACACAAAACCATCACGATCCCTGTCCCACGGGCGCGAAGCAGTCTGGGGATCATCGTTACGCGTACTCAGGGCACGCATGGCGGCAAATCCCCCGATGCCAAGGGGCGAGACGGTGGCCTCTGAACCACCTGCCACCATCACGTCGGCGTCACCGTACTCAATCATGCGCCCGGCTTCACCGATGCAGTGCAAACCGGTGGTGCATGCAGACACAATGGCCATGTTCGGTCCCTTGAAGCCAAAACGGATCGCCACCTGCCCGGCGATCATATTGACGATGGTAGCCGGCACAAAGAACGGCGAAATCCGACGTGCGCCTCGTTGCAAGAACTCGGTGTGCATGTCTTCAATCATCGGCAAACCACCGATACCCGAACCGATCAAGCAACCAATACGGGTTGAAAACTCATCTGTCAGAGCATCCTGCGTCGGCAGATTGGCATCGACAATCGCCTGAGCGGCCGCGGCAACGCCAAAATGAATGAAGGCATCCATCGTGCGCGCCTCTTTGGCGCCAATGTAGGAATCCAACTGGAAGTTCTTCACTTCGCCTGCGATCTTGCAGGAGAAGGTCGACGCGTCGAACTTTGTAATCAGGTCAATGCCGGACTTGCCAGCAATTACATTGGCCCAAGCGTCGGCCACCGTGTTACCCACGGGACTGACGCATCCCAATCCTGTTACAACAACGCGACGGCGCGACATGGCAACTTACTTACGCCTTTTTATGCGTATTCGCGTAGTCAATGGCGTTTTGCACGGTCGTGATCTTTTCCGCGTCTTCGTCCGGAATTTCAATTCCAAACTCGTCTTCCAAAGCCATAACCAACTCGACGGTATCGAGAGAGTCGGCACCCAGATCAGCCACAAAGGCTTTTTCACTGGTCACTTGTGACTCTTCAACGCCGAGTTGTTCGGCAATAATTTTTTTCACGCGTGCTTCGATATCGCTCATGGGTTCCCTCAGAGGGTTGTAAATGGATCCGCGATTTTAGCCGGCCTTAGAGATGGTTCCCTAATCCGACTGCCGAACGGATCAATCGGCTTACATCAACATACCGCCGTTCACATGCAATTCCTGTCCCGTTACATAGTCGGCCTGCGGCGAAGCCAAATACGCAACAGCATGTGCCACATCCGATGGTTTCCCAAGATGTCCCAGGGGAATCTGACCAAGCAATGCTTTGTGTTGCTCTTCGGGCAAACCTGCTGTCATGTCGGTTTCAATAAAACCTGGCGCCACACAATTAACGGTGATATTGCGTGAACCGAGTTCACGCGCCAGCGCACGAGTCATGCCGGCAACGCCTGCCTTGGCTGCCGCGTAGTTGGCCTGCCCCGGGTTGCCTGAGGCGCCCACGACGGAGGTGATGTTGATGATGCGACCATAGCGCTGTTTCATCATGGTCCGCATGACAGCGCGACTCATGCGAAATACGGCCTTGAGGTTGGTGTCCAGCACTGCATCCCACTCTTCATCTTTCATCCGCATCGCCAGGTTGTCTCGTGTGATGCCTGCGTTGTTGACCAGAACCTGCAATCCACCGTGCTCCTTGACGACAGATCCAATCAGGATTTCTGCGGCCTGCGCATCGTTGACGTCGAGCGTCCTTCCGCTGCAACCAGCAAAGGCAGAAAGGGCCTGGGAAATGTGGCCCGCCCCAAGGTCGGTTGTTGCAGTGCCAATCACTTTAAGCCCGCGCTTTGCCAATTCCACGGCAATGGCTGCACCGATGCCGCGCGACGCTCCAGTGACCAGGGCCACCTGCCCTTCAAATTTCATATCACTCATGTTCAAGACCCAATAATTCTTCTCTCACATGCGCCAGGGAGGCCGGATCCAGCAGCGCCAGTCCGCTCAGTTCCGGATCGATGCGCTTGACCAATCCGGCCAGCACCTTGCCAGGCCCGCATTCAACCACACAAGTCAGCCCCCGTGCCTTGAGCGCCTGCATGCATTCGACCCAGCGCACGGGTCCAAAGGCCTGACGATACAGGGCATCCCGGATACGATTGGCATCAATTTCGACACTGACATCAATATTGTTGATCAAGTCGATTTGTGGCGGCAAAAACTCGATTTCCTGAATTCTGACACGAAGCTTTTCGGCTGCTGGCTTCATCAAACAGGAATGAAAGGGTGCTGACACGGGTAGCGGCAGCGCCCGCTTGGCACCTGCGGCTTTCAATTCGAGGCAAGCCTTTTCGACCGCCATCTTGCTGCCTGCAATCACGGTTTGCATTGGATCATTGAAATTAACTGCCTCTACCACTTCACGCGAATCGTCCCCGAAACCACGCGTCACGTCAGTGCACAGTGCCGCGACCCTAGCCGCATCCATACCCAAAATGGCGGCCATCGCGCCCACACCGACGGGAACCGCTTCCTGCATCGCCTGGGCACGCAAACGAACCAGCGGTGCAGCTTGGCTGAGCGTCAGTACGCCGGCAGCCACCAATGCTGAATATTCACCCAGCGAGTGCCCCGCTACCGCATTGGGCACCAGGCCAGTCTCCGCCATCCAGACCCGATAGGCGGCCAGTGCAGCCACCAGCATCGCAGGTTGAGTGTTCGTCGTCAGTGCAAGCGCTTCCTTGGGTCCGCTGCGGATCAGTTCGGCAAGGTCTTCGTGCAGCGCATCCGATGCCTCCCGAAGCACTTCAAGCACCACCGGGTGGTCGCCCCAGGCATCCAGCATTCCTACGGATTGAGAGCCTTGACCAGGAAAAACAAAAGCAAAAGGTTTCATGCCAGTTATGCACTCATAAACTACAGATTTAGCAGCACCGCACCCCAGGTGAAGCCGCCACCGACTCCCTCAAGCAGAAGCAGTTCACCGGGTTTGACTTTGCCGGCACGGACTGCAGTGTCGAGCGCCAAGGGAATCGATGCAGCAGACGTGTTGCCATGCTGGTCCACCGTAACAATAACCCGGTCCATCGACAGCGCGAGTTTTCTGGCTGTGCTCTGCATGATCCGTATGTTGGCCTGATGCGGAATCAGCCAATCAATATCCGACGTCGCTTTGCCGGCTTTCGCCAAGGTGGCGCGAGCCACCTCGTCCAGCACGGCAACAGCCAGTTTAAACACCGCTTTGCCATCCATCTTGAGCAAGGGATCGCCTAGCACCTGACCACCGGACAGTTGCCCTGGAACACACAAGATACCCGAGTACTTGCCATCAGCGTGCAGATCACTGGCCAATATTCCCGGAGTTTCAGACGCTTGCAGCACCACCGCACCAGCCCCGTCGCCAAACAGGACACAGGTCGCACGGTCCTTGAAATCAAGGATGCGGGAAAAAACCTCTGCACCCACCACCAGCGCCCTGCTGGCAGCCCCGGTTTTGATCATCGCGTCGGCAATCGTCAATGCATAAATGAAGCCACTGCATACCGCCTGCACGTCAAAGGCGGGACAGCCGTTGGCCCCCAATTTGTTCTGCAAGATACAGGCAGTCGATGGGAATACCATGTCGGGCGTCGATGTGGCGACAATGATCAAATCAAGGTCTTTGGGCTGACACTGGGCCGCCTCCAGAGCGCGGCGCGCGGCCTCCAGACCCAAGTCGCTACTGCAGACATCGGGCGCAGCAAAATGACGTGCCCGTATGCCGGTGCGCTCAACAATCCACTGGTCCGAGCTTTCCACCCCACGCGTGGCAAGGTCTGCGACCAGTTCGGAATTGGTCAATCGGCGCGGTGGCAGACAGCTGCCAGTACCGCTGATGCGTGAATACGGTTTCATGAATCAGGCAAGGGGCGCAGAAGATTGAATTGTTGGCGCAACCGCGCACATGAGCGGCGCCACGTGGGCAATTCGAGCCTGAACACGATCCAGCAATTGATGCCGGGCAGCGTCGTAAGCCCTTGTCAGCGCGTACTCAAACGCCATCTCATCGGCCGAACCGTGGCTCTTGAACACGAGACCACGCAAACCCAACAGTGCACCACCGTTGTAGCGCCGGTGATCCATCCGCTTCTTGAGTGCAGATATGACAGGGTATGCAGCAACGGCCGCAAGTTTCGTAAAGATATTACGAGAAAACTCTATTTTCAGGAAGTCGACAATCATGGTTGCCAGACCCTCGCTGGCTTTCAGGGCCACATTGCCGACAAAGCCGTCGCAGACAACAATGTCTGAAGTGCCTTTGAAAATGTCATTTCCCTCGACATTGCCATAGAAGTTGAAATCCCCGGCTTTGGATGCGGCCCGCAACAATTCCCCAGCCTTCTTGATGACTTCATTTCCCTTGATCGATTCTTCACCGATATTGAGCAAGCCTACCGTCGGATTCTCAACACCGTTCAACACCGAAACCAGGGCCGATCCCATGATCGCAAACTGCAACAAGTGCTCAGCAGAGCAGTCAACGTTGGCGCCCATGTCCAGTACCGTCGTGGCTTGACCCTTGGCATTGGGGATCTGCCCGGCGATGGCTGGCCGGTCGATACCGTCAAGTGTCTTGAGCAGGTACCGCGAGATGGCCATCAAGGCCGCAGTATTACCAGCCGAAACCGCCGCCTGTGCCCTGCCCTCCTTGACTTGCTGGATGGCAACACGCATGGACGAGTCTTTTTTCCGCCGCAGTGCTACTTCCAGCGAATCATCCATGCCAACCACCTCGGTCGCGGTCACAGTAGTCCCCCGCGCATGGGAAAACGTGCCGGGACCGTCAGGCAGCCTCACCAGGATCAAGCTCGCATCTGTGTGTGTTTCCAGAAAATTGCGGCAGGCGGGAAGCGTCACGACAAGACCGTGATCACCCCCCATGCAGTCGACAGCAATAGTGATCATGGGCAATCAGTTCGACCGGACAGGGCGCACTGGGTTAGCGGGCGGTATAAAAGACAAAGCCCGACGCTACAGACACAGTAGCCTCGGGCCTTCGCTTTATGAAAAATCAGGCTTCGGACTTGGTCTTGACGACCTTGCGACCCCGATAAAAGCCAGTGGGGCTGATGTGATGGCGAAGGTGGGTTTCCCCGGTGGTGGCCTCAACCGCGATACCTGGGACGACCAATGCATTGTGCGAGCGATGCATACCGCGCTTGGAAGGTGATTTCTTATTCTGCTGGACGGCCATGATCCGCTCCTTGTCGTGCGTGCTGCAGCCACTGCAGCACCTTGGGTTGGTGAAAAATGCGACGCCTCAGGCACGCGTGAAGCCTGCCATTATAGGGCAAGTCTCCAGTTCAGTCCGGTTTCTCTGTTTTTAGCTTGGCCAAAACTGCAAACGGCTGCCGCTTTTCCTTGAATGCCGCATCAAATCCTGGATCCACAGCCTCCAATTTGACAGGAACCGGGCATGGATCGTGCAGTGGTATCAACGGAAAAGCCATCAGTACTTCGTCTTCGATCAGGTCAGCCAAACTGAAGTCGGGACTCAATGCGAGCACATCTTCCTCGGCCTGTGCATCTTGTACTTCGGCCAACTCCTCACTATCCACAAAACGATAGGACTGATCAATGGCAATCGCCATATCGGCCGGCAACAGACATCGCTGACAGGTCAATGGCGCCCGGGCATCAATCTTCAAATGCAACCAAATTTGCTCGGCACCGGCAGAATCGAGTCGCAACTCACCCCGCGCCGACCATTTCAGGGTATTTCCCGCCCCCAACCCCTGCGTCTCCTGCATCAGGCGTCCATACCTTGCAAGCAGATTCTCTTCGGCAACGCTACCCGACGACTGTGCAAATGCCCTGACATCCATATGCTTGTTCAATAAATCCTGTTTCATCGCAGCAGTGTAAGAGAATCGCACCATGACAGAATTTCTTGCTAGAAAACTTGTGCTGGGCTCCAGTTCACCCTACCGCCGCGAACTGCTGGCCCGACTGCGCGTCGAATTTCAGGTCGCGACGCCCGACGTAGACGAAACGCCGCAGGCGGCTGAGACACCAAAGCAACTGGCCTGCCGGCTTGCGATGAGCAAGGCCCGCGCCGTGGCCGCCCAGTTTCCGGCCTGTGTCGTCATTGGTTCGGACCAGGTGGCCGATCTGGATGGGCTGGCACTGGGCAAACCCGGCAGTCACGCGCGCGCTATGGCCCAACTGCAGCAAATGCGTGGCAAAACCGTGATTTTCCAAACTGCGGTGGCGGTGGTGTGCCAGGACAGTGGTTTTGCTCAGTTGGATCTGGCTCAGGTGCGGGTAAGGTTCCGCGAACTGGAGGATGCCGAAATCGAAGCCTACCTGCGCGCCGAGACACCCTACGATTGCGCTGGCAGCGCCAAGAGCGAAGGACTGGGAATCGCCTTGCTGGAATCGATCGAAAACGACGATCCCAGCGCTCTGGTGGGACTGCCCTTGATCCGCACCTGCCAGATGCTTCGTGCAGCCGGCATCAAGATTTTGTGACCATGGCTGCAGACACACACCCTGGCGCATTGGAGCCTACACCTTTTGGAAAACTTTACCTCGTTCCAAGCCCCCTTGATTTTGGCTGCGAGACCCATGCCGACCTGCAAGACACCATGCCCTTGGGAACGCTGAAAGTGGCCGCTCAACTGCAGTTCTGGATATCCGAAAACGCCAAATCGACGCGCGCCTACCTCAAGCGCGTCAACGCTGTCACGCCCCTGAGCCAATCCGTGCAAGCACTGCGCATTGAGGAACTGCCGCGGGAGGTACACAAGAAGGGTGATCACACAGGGAATTTTGACGCTCGCCCTTGGCTGGCTCCAGCGATGAAGGGTCACGACATGGGACTGGCCAGCGAAGCAGGCATGCCAGCCGTAGCGGACCCTGGCGCCTCGGTGGTGCGCGCTGCCCATGAACTGGGTTTAGAGGTGATCCCATTGACCGGGCCGGTTTCGCTCTTGCTGGCACTGGCGGCCAGTGGCCTGAACGGCCAGAATTTCGCCTTTGCAGGATATCTGCCGCAAGATCCAGTTGAACGCTGTCAGCGTATCCGGGAACTCGAATCCCTGGCATTAAAGACCGGACAGACCCAGTTGTTCATCGAAACCCCCTATCGCAACGCCGCGATGCTGCAGTCTTTGCTACAAACACTGCAGCACAATACGCGCTTGGCCGTGTCCAGTGGATTGACGCTGGGGTGCGGCGTCTGCCGCAGCGAAAGCATCAAGAACTGGCGAAAAAAGCCATCGCCGCTTGACAACTCAACGCCGGCTGTCTTCGCGCTGGGTCGCTGAGTACTCTAGCAGGCAGCAAGTCAGCGCAGTGCCGGAATCGATTGAAGGGCGTGAACAGCACCCGCACCCATGGCCGCTCCAAACCGCTTGACCAGTCGCTCGGCCACATTTTCGCGCCGTGTGTAATCAACAATTTCTTCAGCCTTGACGATTTCGCGTGCCACGAAATCAAGATTGCCCAGTTGATCGGCCAGTCCCAGTTCGATCGCTTGTTGACCACTCCAGAACAGGCCACTAAAGGTTTCTGGTGTTTCCTTCAGACGATTACCGCGGCCGGCCTTGACGACGTCGATGAACTGCTTGTGAATCTGGTCCAGCATGGTCTGTGCAAAGGCACGCTGTCTTTCGGTTTGCGGACTGAATGGGTCCAGAAACCCCTTGTTTTCACCAGCAGTCATGAGTCGACGTTCGACCCCCAACTTATCCATCAATCCGGTGAAGCCAAAGCCATCCATCAAGACCCCGATGCTGCCCACGATGCTGGCCTTGTCAACAAAGATTTTGTCGGCTGCTACGGCAATGTAATAGGCAGCGGAAGCGCAGGACTCTTCGACGACGGCGTAGATTGGCTTCTTGTGCTTGAGCTTGAGTCGCTTGATCTCGTCATTGATGATGCCGGCCTGTACCGGGCTGCCACCAGGGGAATTGATCAACAGGACAACGGCCTGAGCGCCTTCGTCTTCAAACGCTCCACGCAAGGCAGCCACAATCAGTTCGGCACTGGCCTCGGCCCCGGAGGCGATTTCTCCCTTGATTTCGACCAGGGCGGTGTGCGGCGTTGCACTGTCTTTGGTCGGTCCGCTGCGAGCTATGACGACCCAGGCAATGAGGATAAAGAACGCCAACCACGCCAGACGGACAAAGTTGCGCCAGCGACGCGCCAGACGTTGTTCCGTCAGCGCCGCAAAAGCCAGTTTCTCCAGGATTGCCCGCTCCCAGTTCTGACCAGCGGCGGACTCTGCTCCACTTTCAGTCTTGCTCGTTTCACTGTTGGAAGGTGCCGGTTCCTGACTTGGCAAGAAGTCGGCCTGCCCGGGGGCATTGAGTGGCTCTGGAAGTTCGGATGGAGTCATTTCAGGATACCGGAAGGTTCAAGTTGGGGGCAGTATGCCAGTAGACGATGCCTTCGCTCTCCGAAGTGTCAATTTTTATCAGTCCGCCCCGGCATGGACCACCCCGACAGGCTCCCGTCTGCGGCTGATAAGTGGCACCATGGGTGGCACACATCAATAGTCGTCCAGTGCTGTCAAAAAAGCGATTGGGCTGGTAGTCCATCTCCATGGGTATGTGCGCACACCGATTCAGATAGGCGTACACATGATCCTGAAATCGAATGGCAAAGGCAGCGCAGTTCCTCCGGTCGTAGCTGACTTCAAACGGCACCGCCTGGTCGCTATTGATCAAATCGCTCGATTCGCACAAGGCAATGCGCTGTGTCATGGGCAGACTCACCACCGTCATGCATTGACAAGGAGCCAATCGTGCAGCTGGCGCACCGAATGGGCAACGAACAATGGCTCAAGAGCGTGAAACGCTTCAGGCTCATGAGCGCCATAGCTCACTGCCACGCTGGGACACCCGGCGTTGGCTGCCATCTGCAAGTCATGGGTGGTATCACCGATCATCAGGGTTCGCCCTGGATCCACGCCAAATTCGCTCATCAACTCCAGCAACATTCGAGGATGGGGCTTGCCAGCGGTTTCATCCACTGTTCGCGAACTGTCGAACATCCCCTTGAGTTCCGAACTATGCAAAGCATCATCAAGTCCTTGCCGGGTTTTGCCGGTTGCCACTGCCAGCCAGTGTTGACGCGTCTTGAGTTCCGTCAGCATCTCCAAAATTCCTGCGAAGAGGCTGATGTCGTGCTTGTGCGCGATGTAATGGTGACGGTAACGTGCTCCAAGTTCCGGATAACGTTCAACTGGTACATCAGGCGCCGCATGCGCCAGCGCCTGCATCAACCCCATGCCAATGACGTAGGAGGCATCGCGATCACTAGGAACCGCACCCCCGACGTCACGCACTGCTTCCTGAATGCAGCGGGTAATCAGAGCGGTCGAATCAAACAGCGTGCCGTCCCAATCAAATGCAATCAAATCAAAGCGCCGGGAGGTCGACATATCAGGGTACTGCATGGGTTACAAAATTCTCGAGTTCAGGAGGCAATGGCGCCAGCAGTTCAATTCGCTCGCTGCTGTTGGGATGATTGAATTGCAGGCGCCAAGCGTGAAGAAACATTCTTTTCAAGCCGGGCACCTGGTTGCTGCGTGACAAGACCTTGTTCAATTCAAAGTCACCGTACTTGTCGTCACCCAGAATCGGATGTCCTTCGGTCGCCAGATGAACTCGGATTTGATGCGTGCGCCCGGTCTTGAGTGTGACTTCGAGCAAGCTGAATCCGGCGCCAGCGGTCGTATCAACAGGATGTACGGCGGCTCCTCGCCGCAGCACCTTGACCAGAGTAACCGAAGCCATGCCGTCCGGGTTATCGCGCGCCACCACCTTGACGCGGCGCTCACCGTCAGGGAGCAGATACTTGTGCAATGGCTTGTCAAGCACCTTCTTTTTCGCTGGCCAGGCTCCCGCAACCATGGCCAGGTAGGTCTTGCCGGTCTCGCGTTCGCGAAACTGATCCTGCAAATGTTTCAAGGCACTCCTCTTTTTGGCAAGCAACAAGATGCCGCTGGTGTCCCGGTCCAGGCGATGTACCAGCTCCAGGAATTTGGCCTCAGGTCTTGCCATGCGCAATTGTTCGATCACGCCAAAGCTGACGCCGGAGCCGCCATGAACCGCGAGTCCGGCTGGCTTGTCGATCGCGAGCAAATGATCGTCTTCCAACAAAATGGAAAAGTCGCGGCGCGGTGCCTCGCGGGCGGCTTTCTCTGCCATGTCCATGGTCTTTTCAGCGATCCGCTGTGAAATTCGCACTGGCGGCAGGCGCACGGCGTCACCGGACTGAACACGGGAATCCGCCGATACCCTACCTTTGTTGATTCTTACTTCTCCACTACGGATAATTCGATAGATATGGGTCTTAGGTACACCCTTGAGTTGGCGCAGCAAAAAATTATCCAATCGCTGACCCGCGCAGTCTTCGCTGACGACGACCGTTTTGACCTGGGGCAGCGGTGATGCTTCATTGCCCCCTATAATGTGTTTCACTAGCGATGCGCTGTAAGTGGTTGATTTGACGACGAGTTAAGTCATAGTTTAGGTGGAGTTTAGTTCACCCACCAGCACCAGCCCCTCTAGCAAGTCGATATCGCCGCTTGCCAATGCGTGCAAACTGCTAGCCAAATGCCTGCAGTGGCATGCCAGACGAGCGGTCAAGACGACGCCTTGAAAAACTGATACGGAATACCCCAAGTTCACAGACCCTGGTCTGTGAACGGAATGAAGCGAGATGTTTGTGTTGATGAGTTTGATCGCCAGTTGCCTGCGGTGCGTATTCGCCCCGTTTTTTGGCATGGCTCACTCATCAGCGACCGCAATAGGGTCGCAACCCGCTATTTATCAAGTAGCACTTCCACAACCCGGACTCCTCGCTCCCCTCCACGCGCCTATGCCAAGACTTATTGTTTAAGTCTCGGTTCTCCGGCTTTTTCCTCCTCAATTCAAAGCGCTAGTTCTGATATCAATAGCTCTTCAAGAGCTACGTTGTTGTTTGAATTGAAGGAACGCTCATCATGAAACGGATGCTGATTAACGCCACGCAGGCTGAAGAACGCCGCCTGGCGATTGTCGACGGACAAAAACTGCTCGACTATGAAATTGAAATTGAAGGGCGCGAGCAGCGCAAGGGCAACATCTACAAGGCCGTCGTCACGCGCGTCGAGCCCTCGCTGGAAGCCTGCTTTGTCGACTACGGCGAAGACCGCCACGGCTTTCTGCCGTTCAAGGAAATCTCCAGACAGTACTTCCAACAAGGTGTGTCGGTCAGCCAGGCCCGCATCCAGGATGCGATACGCGAAGGCCAGGAACTGCTGGTCCAGGTGGAAAAAGAAGAGCGTGGCAACAAGGGCGCAGCCCTGACCACCTTTGTCTCGCTGGCCGGCCGCTACGTCGTGCTGATGCCCAACAACCCGCGCGGTGGTGGCGTCTCGCGCCGGATTGAAGGCGAAGACCGCGCCGAACTCAAGGAAGCGCTGGACCAGCTCGAATACCCGAACGGCATGAGCATCATTGCGCGTACTGCCGGCATCGGCCGTGCTGCGCCGGAACTGCAGTGGGACCTGAACTACCTGCTCAAACTCTGGACCGCCATTGACGGTGCCGCCAAGGGCGCCAAAGGCGCTTTCCTGATTTACCAGGAATCGAGCCTGGTGATCCGCGCCATCCGCGACTACTTCAACAACGACATCGGCGACATCCTGATCGACACCGATGATGTCTATGAGCAGGCCCAACAGTTCATGGCCCACGTCATGCCGGAACACGCCGCGCGCGTGAAACGCTACCGTGACGACGCGCCGCTGTTCAGCCGCTTCCAGATCGAGCACCAGATCGAATCGGCCTATGCCCGCACCGTGCAGCTGCCCAGCGGCGGTGCCATCGTGATCGACCACACCGAAGCCCTGGTTTCCGTCGACGTCAACTCGGCGCGCGCCATCAAGGGGGGCGACATCGAGGAAACCGCCACCCGCACGAATCTGGAAGCGGCGGACGAAGTGGCACGCCAGATGCGCCTGCGCGATCTGGGCGGCCTGATCGTGATCGACTTCATCGACATGGAAGAAAGCCGCAATCGCCGCGACGTTGAAAACCGCCTGCGCGACGCGCTGCGGCAAGACCGGGCCCGCGTCCAGTTCGGCACCATCAGCAAATTCGGTCTGATGGAGATGAGCCGCCAGCGTCTGCGCCCGGCACTTTCCGAAGGTGCTTCCATTCCCTGCCCACGTTGCGGCGGCTCCGGCCACATCCGTGACACCGAATCAAGCGCACTGCAAATCCTGCGCATCATCCAGGAAGAGTCCCTCAAGGACAACACGGCCTCGGTGCTGTGCCAGGTGCCGGTCGAGGTCGCATCCTTCCTGCTCAACGAAAAGCGCGCCGAGATCGCCAAGATTGAAATCAAGCAGCGCATCAACGTGCTGATGGTTCCGAACAAGACGCTGGAAACGCCGAATTACAAACTGGAACGCCTCAAGCACGACGACCCGCGCCTGGATAACGTCGAAGCCAGCTACAAGATGGCGGAAGAGATGGAAGATCCGGTTGCGGTAACGCGCCGTTCGCAAGAGCCGACCAACAAGCAAAGCCCCATCATCAAGGGCGTTCTACCCGACGCACCGGCGCCGGTTGCCATCCCGAAGCCGGAATTGCCCAAGCCAGTGGTAGCAGCGCCGCGCGCGCCGGCCAGGCCGGTGGCCGCCGCGCCTGCGCAGACAGGCTTCTTCGGCTGGTTGAAGAACCTTTTTGCGCCTGCGCCAGTTCCCGTTGCTCCGGCCAAACCCAGCACTGCCGCAGAGGACAAGCGCGAAGGTCGAGCAGGCCGTGATGGAGCGCGACGAAACGAGCCACGCGGCGAAGGTCGTGATGATGTTCGTTCAGGCCGCGGTGGACGCCCAGAGGGTCGTGGTGGTCGCGGTGGCAGAGGGCCTCGCACTGACCGACCCGTGCAGGGTCAACGTGAGCGATTCGATGCTGAAGGCCGGCCCGTGCCAGGTGAAGCTGGCTCGAATGTTGCCGTAGCGCCGACAAACGGAGCGGCACAGGACGCAACCAGAGCGGAACCGGGGACTGCAGAACGTCCACCGCGCAGTTCAGGGCGAGAGCGCAGCAACCGTGGCGAACCCAAGGCAGACACTCGCGCTGAGCGCCGGCCAGACCGGAACCGGCGTCCGGAGGAAAATCCACGCTCCGATTTGCCTCCAGCGGACAGCACAACAGAGCGCACCGATGCACCAACAGCTTCGGTTTCCCAGGCCGAAAGTACTGCGCCGCGCGAAAGGCGCCCGCGGGATCGTTACGGACGCGATCGCGCCCCCCGTACTGAACGTTCCGAACAAGGTGACCGACAGGAACCGGCTGCTCCAGGAGTGGAGCCGGAACTCGTCGAAGAGCCGCGTCGGTCCTATTTCACGACGGACAACAGGACAACAGTTCAAGCGCTGTCTGTGACACCGGAGACCGCGGCCCCCGAAAGCACCGTTGAGGTGCCAATGGTCAACACAGTGACCCCAACGCCAGCCGTCATAGTCGACGCCGTTACCATGCCCAAACTGGAGGCGTTTTCGCTGCCCTTGGACGAATTGGCCCAGATCGCCGCAAATTCGGGTTTGACGTGGGTAAATTCGGATGCTGCAAAGATCGCGGCAGTACAGGCAGTCATCGAAGCCGAACCGAAGCAGATTCATATTCCAAGAGAACGCCCGGCACGGGTCCAAATCGACACGGGACCGCTGATCCTGGTAGAAACCAAACGCGATCTGAGCAATATGGAGTTGCCATTTGAAGCACGCCAATAAGCGCGATAACCGCTATTAGCACAAGCAAAAAGGGCGCCGAAGGCGCCCTTTTTAACGCGTCATGTGGCCCTCTGGCAGCTACAAAATTCCGGCTTTAGCAGCATTTTTCCATGCCTGCGCCGCCTCAGCCGTATCGCTGCGTTGCTCTGCAAGTTCAGCCAATGCAGCCCACGTGCTTCGCTCGAGTCCTGCATTAGGTAACCTCGGCAGCGATTGCTTTAGCAACTGTTGTGCTTTACCCCACAGTTGGAGACGCAAACAGGTGACTCCTGCCAGGTACTGCAAAATCGGATCTCCTGGATTGGCCATTTGCGCCTGCTCAATGCGGCTCAGCCAAAGCGCCTGCGGTGTGCCTGATGCGGATGCAAAACCAGCCTCCATACCCAGCACAAGTTGGATGCGCTGAACTTCGGTCAAGGTGCCAAAGCCGTCCACCATTCTTTCCCAAATCGGCAACAACCAAGCCAGCGCCGTATCCACATCGCCGCCCATCTTCAGCATACGCCGGCAGGCCTCCAGCGCCACCTCTGGCGTTGTTCTTTCTGCGACATCAAGTTGCTGCCAGACCGTCAGCAGTTGTTCAGGGTCGTGCGCAGTGCCAACGAGTTCCAGCGCGAGCGCGCGCAGCAAGCCGAGTGCTGCGGCCTCTGAAAAAGCTCGGTGCTTGGCAAGCAATCGTGCAGTTTCCAGGGCCAGCTTCGGTTGGCGTGCCAACCGCTCCGCCTTCAGACGCAAGCGCAAGGCAATGGTGCGCCGCGAGGCCCCCTGCGACAGATCATCGATCCAGGCAAGAGCTCCCGGTGCGTCTCTGTCCTCCAGCGCCCAGCGCGCGGCACGCAGTTGGATGCCGTCGCGCATTTCCTGCGCGTCGCGGCTTGAACTCTGCTCCAGGGCGTAACGAAAATGTGCTTCGCGGGCCGTCTTGTCCTGCAACACCTGCGCGCTTTCGGCGGCCAGCAAGTGTGACAGTGCACGCAGGCGTGCAGAATACGCCAGTGGCTCACCGCTCGCAGTCATGGCTCGGTCACGTGCAAGAACGATTTCGGCAGCTTTTCTTGCCCGTACAAAGCGTCCCGCAATCAGATGCGATATCGCGTCAAGCAAGGCTTGAGCAATCGCACGCTCCTGGTGCTGGATGCGCCAGCGCCGCGCTAGGCCCGGCATGGCAAAAAGGGCCGCCAGCGCACGCAAGGCGAGATGCAAGGCGACAAACAACGAGCTTGTCACCAGTAGCACAAGATTGAGCGACAGATCGACGCGGTAAGGTGGCCAGAACAGCGTGATCGTGCCCTGGTTGTTGCCAGCAAATAGCGCAGCCGCAACCGCCACACCAAACAATCCCAAGAACCACAATGCCGAGCGCATCGCTATCGTCCAGCAGCCGCAGTTGTGAGCGCCGCCAGTGTCTCATCGACGCGCGGGATCTGCAGAGTTTTCATCTGCATTTGAACCTGCTGCAGCATGGAGGCCACGAGCTGCGTCTTGCGCGAACCCGGATCGAAATAGCGATTCAGTGAAACCGTTGCGGCTGCCAGATCGGCGCGCGCCGAGTCAAGCTGGCGTGCCAGCAAACCAAGTCTGGCATTGAGCAATTTCAGTTTCAGGTTTTCGCGCAGAAAAAAAGATTGTTCAGGTGACAGCAGCGCCGCCTCCGGTTGCTCGATCCGGCTAACCCTTAGCAGTGAAGTGGCCTGATCACGCAACACCTGCAAACTGCGCAGCCACCAGGTCGGCGCCACTTCAGCAGCAGAAGGCTCGCGCCTGACCGCGCTTGCGGCACGCATGGATGACAGCGCGTTAGCAAGCACCAGTTCGTCGGTCAAATGCACCAACTCATCGAGCTTCACCAGCAGGCCCGGTGTATCGCTGATCGCAACCGATTTGATCCGGTCAATATCGCGCGCGATCGCCCGTTGCAGAGGTGTCAGACGAGGTTGTGCCGCGCGCGAGACTCGTTGATCGGCACTTTTAAGTGCCGCCAACAGGGGCTCGACGCTGCCCGTCAATTGAGCCTGTTGCTGTGCCAGGCGGATCGCCGATTCAATGTCGACTACCATATTTTCATCGCGTGAACGCGACAAACTCTGCATCAATTCCTCGAGCTGCGTTCGCTGTAATGAAACCTCGCTCAGCCGGGCATCAAAAACCGCCACTCGAGCGGCAGCCTCGCGGGCCATCTCCTGCGCCTGCCTGGCAATGGCCCGGGCTTCCGTTGATTGCGTTCCGGCATCGGCACTTTGACGTGCCAATTGCTCCTGCATCGACGACAACTTTTGCCACAGGAAGGCACTCGACAACAATCCCATCAAGGACAGCACTGCCAGACTGATGATGAACCAGCGCGAAGTGCTGATTGACTTCACCGGAGCCAACTGTTGACCGGCCAGCGCAGCCACTGCAGTCAAGTCATCGGCTTGGGCCTTGGCGTCGGTGTTCATCGTTTGATTTTAGCGCTGCCAACACGTCAGGTAGCGTCGGTCGAGACTCCAAAACAACACCAAACCCAGCGCTTCTTGCGGCAGCAGCAATCCGCGCATGAGTCGCCAGAGCGCACCCATGAACCCAATTTTGTCCGGGCAAAGCCGTTTGAAGATTACGCACCGCCTGGGCGCTACTGAACAACCAGACGGATCCGTCACTTGCAGCCTGACGCGCCAGCGCACGCTCGTCCGCACTGAAATCGGGGGCCTGACGCTGGTAGGCTGCAACCAGTTCCACCTGCGCGCCCGCTGCAGCAACTTTTCCAGCGAACCAGTCCCTGCCACTGCCTCCAGCCAACTCCGCACCATCGAGTGCGTCGACACCGCGCACAATCAGCACACGTTCCGTTGCGCGCAGCTGTGGACCTACGACCTGCCATAACGCTTCTGAATCGAATTGAGCAGCGTCGCTTGGTGGCACATCCAGTCGTTCGGGCGCGACGCCGGCTCGCAGCAGCGCCTTGGCGGTGCCGGGGCCAGTGGCCCATGCCCTGGTCCTGCCATGGCGACTCGCAGTCAAGCCATCAGCCAACGACGCGCCGGAAGCAAAAAAATAGTCTACCGCATTGGCACTGACGAACATGACACCGACGTATTGGGCCAGTTGCTGGCGCGCCTTGGTCAGTTCCGTCTGATCGTGAAGTGGGCCAATCTGGATCAGCGGCAATGCCAGCGCCTGAAAACCCCGCGCCGACAACTCGATCACCCAGCGCTGCGCTTCACGCTCAGGACGGGTAACGATAACGCGCATTTCAGTCGTGTTTGGGCGGCAGCATAAGGGACCCACCCCTGGCCACAACGAGAGAGCGCAAATCCGCAGCAAGCTGCGTTCCCAACGCCGCTGCGCTGGCAAGATCCGTCACTGGCGCACTGGCTCGCACGCTGACCAACTCAAGCACACCGTCGGGATCGCCCCAGGCCGCATCCATGGTCAAGGTTGCGCCATCCAATGTGGCATACGCAGCCAGCGGCATCGAGCAACTCCCGCCCATAGCCCGGCTGACCGCTCGCTCGGCCGAGACCGCAAGCCAGCTGTTGTGGTGCGCCAGAACTGCCAGTGCGTCAATCACATCGTGTCGTGCACTCAGCACCTCGATCCCGAGGGCTCCCTGCCCCGCGGCAGGCAGCATCACGGCGGGTTCAAAAGTGTTGCGGATTCTTTCCTGCAGCCCCAACCTTTTCAGGCCGGCTGCGGCCAGCACAATGGCGTCATAAAGCCCATCATCCAGCTTGCGCAGTCGCGTATCAAGGTTGCCACGCAAAGGCTCGATTTTGAGGTCCGGGCGTGCTGCACGCAGCAGCGCCATGCGACGCAGGCTCGAACTGCCAACCACAGCACCGTGCGGCAAACTGGCCAGGTCGGCATAGCGATTGGACACAAACGCATCACGTGGGTCCTCGCGTTCCATCACGCAAGCCAGGCTGAATCCCTCCGGCAACTCCATCGGAACGTCTTTCAAGGAATGGACCGCCAGATCAGCACGCCCGTCCGCCAAGGCCACTTCCAGTTCCTTGACAAACAGCCCCTTTCCACCCACTTTGCTAAGTGCCCGATCCAGTATTTGATCACCCAGCGTTGTCATGCCCAGAAGGCTGACCTGGTGGCCGCGCCGCTCCAGCAAGGACTTCACGTGCTGTGCCTGCCAAAGGGCCAGACGGCTCTCTCTTGTTGCGATCGTCAAACTGCTCATAAACTGTGCTTCTTGGTTGTAACTTGCTTGTAATCGAATGCGGACGCAGGATGCTAGCATGGCCCAAGCATGAATCCTTCACCCAATGTTTCAACGGCACCATGATGAAAAAGTCAAATTCCGGATCGCCTCGCGCCAGCAAGGTCAACGAACGTCCGCTGCTGGAAGACATCCGGTTGCTGGGTCGAATCCTCGGCGATGTCATCCGCGAGCAAGAAGGCCCTGAGGCTTTCGAGTTGATCGAGCGGATCCGTCAATTGTCAGTAGCTTTCCGCCGTGACGCGGACACCAGCGCCGACAAGGCGCTGAAGAAGTTGCTCAAAGGTTTGAGCAACGATCAAACCTTGAGCGTGATTCGGGCCTTTAGCTACTTCAGCCATCTGGTCAATCTTGCAGAGGATCGTCACCACATCCGCCGCCGCGCCATCCATGAACGTGCTGGCCAGACCCAGGCTGACAGCTTGGAAGCAGCCCTGATACGTTGTCGACAGGCTGGAATCAGTTCGGCAAAGATCGTTGCCGCGCTGGCTACCAGTTTTGTCTCTCCGGTGCTAACCGCTCATCCGACCGAGGTTCAGCGCAAGAGTATTCTGGACGCAGAGCGTGATGTCGCCGGATTGCTCAGCGTGCGTGACGATATAAAGATCCGGGCCGCCTGGTCGCATCAAGACAAAGACGCCTTGACATCACGCGAACTGGCCAGCAACGAGCAACAGATGCGCTCCCGCATTTCGCAGCTGTGGCAGACCCGTCTCCTGCGCTACTCGAAACTCACGGTGGCAGACGAAGTTGAAAATGCGCTGAGCTACTACGAATTGACATTCCTGCGGGAAATTCCAAAAGTCTATGCCAGCCTGGAGCGCGAGCTTGAGCACTACCCGGTGCACAGTTTCCTGCGCATGGGACAGTGGATCGGTGGCGACCGCGATGGCAACCCCAATGTGACCGAAGAGACGCTGAAGCACGCGCTGCGCCGCCAGGCTGAAGTCGCGCTGCGTCACTACCTGACTGAGGTCCACTTCCTGGGTGGCGAACTATCCCTTTCGTCATTGCTGGTGAACTGTCAGCCGCAAATGCAGGCCCTTGCCGACCAGTCCCCGGACAACAGCCAGCACCGGCAAGACGAGCCTTACCGGCGAGCCCTGATCGGGATCTACGCACGACTCGCTGCCAGTCTGAGAGAACTGACGGGCGGCGAGGCGGCACGCCACGCCGTCGCGCCACAGAATCCATACCCCCATGCACAGGCTCTGCTGGCCGACTTGCGCACGATAGAAGCCTCGCTTCTGGCACATCATGGTGGCGCACTGGTAAGGCAGCGTCTGCAGCCCTTGATTCGGACCCTTGATGTTTTCGGATTTCACCTGGCCACGGTCGATTTGCGTCAAAGTTCAGATCAGCACGAAGCTGTGGTGGCCGAATTACTGGCAGTGGCGCGGCTGGAATCAGCCTATGCTGACCTCGGCGAAGCCGCCAAGCGCCGACTGCTGCTCAACTTATTGAACGACGCACGCCCACTGCGTGTTGTCGGAACCCTTTATTCGCCGTGCGCCCAAAGTGAACTAGCCATTTTCGAAGCTGCCAAAGTCTTGCGTCAGCGCTTCGGCCCAGAAGCCATCCGCCACTACATCATCAGCCACACTGAAGCAGTGAGCGATCTGCTGGAAGTTCTGTTGCTGCAGAAAGAGGTTGGCCTGTTGCAGGGCACACTCGACGCCATCGCCAGTTGCGACTTGATTGTGGTCCCGCTGTTCGAGACCATCGATGACCTGCGCAATGCGGCACCCATCATGCGAGAGTTTTTTGACCTGCCTGGCATCCAGGCGATGGTGCAGCGTGGCCGCCCAGACCAGTACAGTGAACAGGACATCATGCTGGGCTATTCCGACAGCAACAAGGATGGCGGCATTTTCACCAGCAGTTGGGAACTCTACCGGGCAGAAACCGACCTGGTAAAACTGTTTGATGAACTGGCCGGCCTGGCAGTGGTGCGCCCCATTCAGTTGCGCATGTTCCATGGCCGGGGCGGCACCGTCGGTCGGGGCGGTGGTCCCAGCTATCAGGCCATTCTGGCCCAGCCCCCAGGCACCGTGCGTGGCCAGATACGCCTGACCGAACAGGGCGAAGTCATCGGTTCCAAGTATGCCAACCCCGAAATCGGTCGGCGCAATCTGGAGACCCTGGTCGCGGCAACGCTTGAGGCTACGCTGCTGCAACCGACAAGATCGGCCAGCACTTCCTTTCTCGATGCTGCCGCCGAACTATCCGCAAGCAGCATGGCGGCCTATCGCAAGCTAGTGTACGAAACCCCCGGTTTCACCCAGTACTTCTTTGACTCAACGCCGATTCGTGAAATTGCCGAACTCAACATTGGCTCTCGCCCCGCATCACGCAAGGGAACAAACAACATTCAAGACCTGCGGGCCATTCCCTGGGGTTTCAGTTGGGGTCAATGCCGCCTGACCTTGCCCGGCTGGTTCGGTTTTGGCTCCGCGGTGGAGCAGTTTCTTCACCCGTCAGACATGGCCACCAGCAAGGTGCGCTTGCGCTTGCTGCAGCAAATGTACCGAGACTGGCCCTTCTTCAATACGCTGTTATCGAACATTGACATGGTGATGGCAAAAAGCGATCTGGCGTTGGCCCGCCGTTATGCGGAACTGGTGGCCGACACACGACTGCGCAAGAGCATCTTCCAGGTTATTGAACTCGAATGGCACAGTACGGCAAATGCGCTCGCCCGCATCACAGGCGACAGACAGCGCCTGACCCACAACGCGGCTTTGCAGCGATCCATCCGCCACCGGTTTCCTTACATCGATCCCTTGCATCATCTGCAAGTCGAACTGGTACGGCGCTACCGCGCGGGACAGACCGATGCACGGATCCAGCGCGGCATCCATATCTCCATCAATGGCATCGCCGCTGGACTCAGGAACACAGGTTAGCCACCAACTCACGCACTGCAGCAAGTTGGCGCCGTGACACCAACAATGATTCTTCAATGCCGTAGAGTCGGACCCCCCAACTCTCACCGTCCGCAGTATCGCGCTGCCTCTCAAGCGAGCGGACACGACTTCTCGTTACGAGGGCGTTTCGGTGAATGCGCAGAAAACGGTTGGGATATTTGATCTCCAGTTCACTCAGGGAGCCCTCCAGCAGATAACTTGCAGAATGCGTTCGCACCGTGATGTACTTCAATTCCGCCTTGAGATACAGCACTTCGGACAGCGGCACACGCTCGGTTCGACCACGCTCCTGAATGATGAGCACGTCTTCAAGTGAATCAGGCTGAGCGTCAGGTCGTGACTGTACAAAACGAGCCGCCTTCTCCAACGCCAGTTGCAAACGCTGCAGGCGCACGGGCTTGGTCAGGTAATCCAGCGCTTCGAGTTCAAAGGCCTGAACGGCATGTTCAGCGTGTGCCGTCACAAACACCAGTGCGGGCGGGTTGGGCAACGCGCGCAGGGCGTGCCCCAGTGCCAGGCCGTCGGCTCCGGGCATGCAAATGTCAATCAAAGCCAGGTCAAAGGATTGACGCTGCAGCCATTGCAGCGCCTGCGTCGCGTTCACGGCCTCTGCCTCAACACTGGCGTGTGGTGCCTTGCAATCTGCCAGCAAGGTGCGCAGACGTGCGCGCGCAAGGTGCTCATCATCAACCAGAAGCACCTTCAGGCGCATGGAAGGTAAACTCCTGCAATCACAACGGGACCTCAATCCTGACCTGAAAAATGCCATCTCGCATGACGCAGCTGAACTGGCACTGGACGTCATGCAACAGCCTAAGTCGGTCCCTTACATTATCCAGCGCCACCCCGCTACCGGACTCCCCCTGACCGGCCGGCACGGTGTTGATGACCTTGATGACGACGCGGGAACCGCGGCGCTGTGTCGAAATTCTGATCTGGGCGCCGCTTGCGCTGGGTTCAACGCCGTGCTTCACTGCGTTTTCCACCAACGGCTGCAACAGCAATGGCGGTAATTTGGCCGTCGCGGCCGCGGCATCGAGCGACCACTCGACCTGGATTCGATCGCCAAAGCGGACATGCTCTATCGCCAGATAGCGTTGAGCCAGTGCAATTTCATCTGCCAATGTCACTTTTTCACCCTGCTCGACCAACGCGTGACGGAACAAATCGCTCAAGTCTTCCAGCAGCGCCTCGGCTTTGGCCGGTTCTGCGCGCACCAGAGCTATGGCGCTGTTCAAGGTATTGAACAAAAAGTGTGGTCGAATGCGCGACTGCAGTTCATTCAACCGGGCCTTGGTCTGGGCTGGCGCTTTGCTGCGCTGGCGCCATAGCAGCGCCAACACCAACAGTGCCGCCAGCAAGGCTCCGGCACAGGCACTGGCTAGCCACGGCACCGGCTCCTGCCAGCCAGCCATGTACAACATGGCACAGCCGCCGAGGCCCGCTGATGCCCCCAGTGCCACACCTGCTGTATGCTGGAGGACCGGATGCATCAGCGCGATCACGTTCTTCAGTGCACAGGCGGCGACAAGCCAGACCAGGGTTCCCGGCAAGGTAGCACCTGTGAGCACCGACAATCGAGTCACCCAATCCACAAAAGTGGTCGCACCGAACATGGCCCCGACCCCGACCACCAGTTCCACAAACAGCACGGCGCGCAGCGCCACACCAACGTGGCAGGCATCAAACAACAACGCGGGCGCAGACGCCGGCCCGCCTGGCCCTGGCGGGAGTTCCTGGAAGGTCGATAAAATTTGCAGGTCTTTCATTCAGGATTCGGGCGTATGCTCACGTGGCAGACCCGATTATTGATGATCCCTTGCCACCAGTCCAATGGGTCTACGAAGGCCAGCTTTTTAATCCAGGTTTCAAACCCATGACACATAACCAATTCGACAACAAGTCCCAAGCCTGGTCAGCCCTGTTCTCCGAACCCATGAGCGACCTCGTGAAACGCTATACCGCGAGTGTGTTCTTTGACAAGCGGCTTTGGCAAGCCGACATTGCAGGTTCACTGGCTCACGCGGAGATGCTCTGCGCACAAAGGATTATCTCGCCACAGGACCAGCATGCCATTGAACGAGGCTTGAGCACCGTGGCAGCGGAGATCGAAGGCGGTACGTTTGATTGGAAACTCGATCTGGAAGACGTGCACCTGAACATCGAGGCGCGCCTGACGCAACTTGCGGGCGATGCCGGCAAGCGGCTGCACACAGGACGTTCACGCAACGACCAGGTCGCCACCGATGTACGCCTGTGGCTGCGTGGAGAAATAGATTTGATCGGTGCGTTGCTGCGCGACCTGCAAACGGCACTCCTCAATGTTGCAGAGAGGAACATCGACGTCATCCTGCCGGGATTCACCCATCTGCAGGTGGCACAACCGATCAGCTTTGGCCACCATTTGCTTGCCTACGTCGAAATGTTCAGTCGCGACAACGAACGCATGAGTGAAGTTCGGCGTCGTACCAACCATCTGCCACTGGGAGCCGCTGCGCTGGCCGGTACCAGCTACCCGCTGGACCGCGAACGGGTTGCCAGGACCCTGGGCATGGTTGATGACCGTGGGCAGGCGCAAATTTGCCAGAACTCGGTGGACGCAGTCAGTGACCGTGATTTCGCCATCGAGTTTTCCGCTGCCGCCGCTCTGTGCATGGTGCATATCAGCCGTTTGAGTGAAGAACTCGTCTTGTGGATGAGCCAGAGTTTTTCTTTCATCAAGATCGCGGACCGCTTCACCACGGGCAGTTCCATCATGCCGCAGAAGAAAAATCCTGACGTACCTGAATTGGCACGTGGAAAAACTGGCCGTGTGGTGGGCCATCTGATGGGCCTCCTCACGCTGATGAAGGGGCAGCCGCTGGCCTACAACAAGGACAATCAGGAAGACAAGGAACCCTTGTTCGACACGGTCGACACCCTGAAGGACACACTGCGCATATTCGCCGAAATGATCGGCGGTCGCCCCAATCCGACGACCGGACTAATCGAAGGCGGCATCTCGGTCAACGCCCATGCCATGGAACGTGCTGCCTCATTGGGTTACGCCACTGCCACCGACCTGGCAGACTATCTGGTCAAGAAAGGGCTTCCCTTTCGCGACGCCCATGAGACCGTCGCCCATGCGGTGAAGACGGCGATTTCGCAGCAGATCGAATTGTCTGAATTGCCCCTCGAGGTACTGAGACAGTTCAATCCCATGATTGAAGCCGATGTGTTCAAAGTACTGTCCCTACGCGGGTCGCTCCAATCCCGGGATGTCACGGGTGGGACAGCGCCCCATCAGGTGCAACTGCAAATTGCGTCGCACCGTGCAAGGCTGGGATGATTGACTGAAGGCGACAGTCAATGATGATGGCCGTGCGCCCCATGCACATGACCGTGCGCAATCTCTTCTTCAGTCGCAGCGCGAACTTCAGTCACGGTGAGTGAAAAGCGTAAGGCCTTGCCGGCCAGCGGATGGTTGCCATCAAGCATGACAGACTGCCCCTTAATCTTCATGACAGTAAACATACGAGCACGCCCGTCGGGACCCTGCGCCTGAAGTTGCCCGCCGACCTTGACACCCGGCGGAAAGTCCGACTTCTGGATGACATGAACCAGACTCTCGTCACGCTCGCCAAAGGCTTCCTGCGCCGAGAGATCGAGGGTGGTCTGGTACCCGGAAATCTTGCCGTCCAGCGCCTGCTCCACCTTGGGAAATAGATCGCCATAACCGCCATGCAGATAGGCCAGAGGCTCAGTACTCTGGTCCAACACCTTCCCTGCGGCGTCGCTTAATTTGTAGCGCAATGTGACAGCGCAGTTCTCTTCGATCTTCATGAGCTTTTTAACCTCAATGTCAGTATGCCAATGCGTCATTTTCGCCCATTGGTCACGGGTGTCGCCGCTACTACGTAGAATCTGGCACTGATGCTTTCGCCCTGCGGCGAAAAGGCACAGATTTCACTTTGCAACTCTGAACTCTATTTGGCATGCCCGGCAATCCATCCCCAAAACCACTCTCCATGCTGCAGGTTCTTCTGTGCGGCGCCACCATCGTGACACTGTCCATGGGCATCCGCCATGGCTTCGGCCTCTGGTTGCAGCCTGTCACGCAAAGTCAAGGCTGGAGCCGTGAAACCTTCGCCTTTGCCATTGCACTGCAAAATTTGGTGTGGGGGTTTTCCGGCATCTTTGCCGGCATGCTAGCTGACCGGTTTGGTGCCTTCCGCGTGATTGTCGGAGGTGCCATTTTTTATGCACTCGGACTCATCGGCATGGCCTTTGCCAACACACCACTGCTGTTTTCAATGACCGCAGGTGTACTTATCGGCATGGCGCAGGCCGGGACAACCTACGCTGTCATTTACGGCGTCATTGGCCGCAACGTATCAGCTGAGAAGCGCTCCTGGGCCATGGGCGTGGCAGCAGCAGCTGGCTCGTTTGGTCAATTCCTGATGGTGCCAACAGAAGGACTCCTCATCGGCAGCCTGGGCTGGCAGGAGGCACTGATCGTCCTGGGCATAGCCACCTTGATGGCCGTTCCCCTCGCTTGGGGTCTGCGCGAGCCGGGCTTCGCCAATGGACTGGCCAACCGACATGAGCAATCCATTGTTCACGCCTTGAGCGAAGCATTCAAGCACCCAAGTTTCCAGTTGCTGATGGCCGGCTTTTTCGTTTGTGGCTTTCAGGTGGTCTTTATTGGCGTCCATATGCCAAGCTACCTTCGAGACAAAGGTCTGTCGCCGCAAGTCGCAAGTTACGCCTTGGCCCTGATCGGCCTCTTCAATGTATTTGGCACCTACGCAGCGGGTGCGCTGGGACAAAGACTGCAGAAGAAAAACATTCTGGCCTTTATCTATTTCACTCGCTCCATCGCCATCAGTGTGTTTCTGTTGGTACCTTTATCGCCCTTAAGCGTGTATGTATTTTCCAGCGTCATGGGTTTGCTGTGGCTCTCCACCGTACCTCCTACCAATGCAACTGTGGCACAGATTTTTGGTGTGGCACATCTTTCCATGCTCAGCGGCTTTGTCTTTTTCAGCCACCAGATCGGCTCATTCATCGGTGTCTGGCTGGGCGGCTACCTGTACGACCGGACCGGTAGCTACGATCTGGTCTGGTACATCTCCATCGCGTTGGGCGTTCTGGCAGCGCTTGTGAATCTGCCTATCAAGGAAGCCTCCATCGTCCGCAAAGCCACACTTCAACCGACCTGAAATCGTGAAACACGGCAAAGAAATCTTGATATACGCTGCGGTCGCAGGGTTGCTTTTGGCGGTGTTTTCACTTTATGCTCAGCCCGATTTCCTGGTCACGCTGGCAAATCAGGTTTGGGGTTGCTTCTAGACCCGGCCGGTATGACCGATCTTTCCGAAAGGCGTGTTTTGCACGACCCCGCGCCGGCATCAGCCTGGGTCCAGCGATGGTCGCATTTGATTGCACCAGGACAGTCGGTGCTGGACTTAGCCTGCGGCCTGGGACGTCACATGAAATGGTTTGCCGAGCAGGGTCACGCAGTCACCGGCGTTGATCGCTCCATCGAGGCACTGGATACGGCTGCCAGGTTCGGCCAAGTCATTCTGGCGGATCTCGAAAATGGACTCTGGCCACTCCAGCAGGAGAATCACGCACAGCAGTTTGGCGCAGTAGTTGTAACCAACTATTTGTGGCGGCCGCTCTTCCCGCTCATCGCTGCCAGTCTGAATCCGGGCGGTCTGCTCATTTACGAAACCTTCTCCGCTGGAAATGAAACCGTTGGCAAGCCCGCCCGTTCAGATTTTCTGCTGCAACCGGCGGAATTGCTGCACGCCTTTGCGAGCCTGCGCATCGTTGCCTTTGAAGAAGGTTTTCTTGATCAACCGGCTCGCTTTCTGCAGCGAATTGCCGCCGTAAAACCGGATTCGCCGAATCCCGGCATCCAGTCGCCAAGGCGCCTGGCTCTCTAGTTAGAATGCTTCTTTACGACGTTTACAGGCACTTGGACATGACATCCTCATTCAGCCAAATCACCGGCAGCATCGTGGCGCTTGTCACACCCATGCACGAAGATGGCAAGGTGGACTATCCCTGCCTGCGCAAACTGATCGATTGGCACATCGAAGAAGGCACTGACTGCGTTGGTGTCGTTGGCACCACCGGTGAATCGCCCACCGTCAATGTCCAGGAACACTGCGAAATCATCCGTATCGCAGTGGAACAGGCGGCCGGGCGCATACCGATCATGGCTGGATGCGGTGCCAATTCAACAGCCGAAGCCATTGAATTGGCGAGTTTCGCCAAAGCGGTTGGCGCCGACTGCCAACTGCAGGTTGTCCCCTACTACAACAAGCCGACCCAGGAGGGACAGTATCTGCACTTCAAGGCCATCGCAGATGCTGTCGACCTGCCCATGGTGCTCTACAACGTCCCGGGTCGCTCGGTCGCAGATCTGGCCCATGACACGGTGCTGCGCCTGGCTCAACTCGACGGTATTGTTGGCATCAAGGAAGCAACCGGGAATATTGAACGGGCACAGTGGCTTATCCGTGAGGCGCCAGAGGGATTCTCCATTTATTCCGGCGATGACGGAACAGCCGTTGCACTTATGCTGTGTGGCGGTCACGGCAACGTCAGCGTTTCGGCCAATCTGGCACCCGGACTAATGCACGATTTGTGCGTCGCGGCCATCGCTGGTGACAGAGCAAGAGCGATGGAGATTCAATTCAAGTTGCTGCCCTTGCATAAGCATCTGTTTGTCGAAGCCAACCCTATTCCGGTGAAATGGGCGATGGCACGAATGAAGTTGTGCGGGGGAGCCATGCGTCTGCCAATGACGCCTTTGACGCAGGCCAACGAAGCGACAGTTGAGAGCGCTTTGCGCGCAAGCGGTCTGCTCTGACAGATTCCACCCTACCCAATTCATCACCCTAAGGGAACATTTTTTGTGAATCATTTCTGCAAACTCGCACTACTGAGCCTCACGCTGGCATTGGCAGCATGCTCGGTTCTCGATACTGACAAAATCAACTATAAGAGCGCAGGCAAAGGCCCATCGCTGGATGTACCACCCGATCTGACCCAACTCTCGCGCAACACTCGATATGCTGTTCCTGGGGGAGTGGTCACTGCGTCAAGCTTCCAACTTGGACAGGCCACTCCAGCCACACCGACGGCTATGACAGAACTGGGGGATGCGCGCATTGAACGTGCAGGGAACCAGCGTTGGCTGGTCATCAGTCGACCTGCGGACAAGCTTTGGGATTCGGTTCGCGATTTCTGGCAGGAAAATGGCTTCCTCTTGATCCTTGACCAGTCCAATCTCGGCATCATGGAAACCGAGTGGGCCGAGAACCGAGCCAAGCTACCGCAGGACATCATTCGCAGCACACTGGGCCGTGTATTTGATTCACTGTACTCGACCGGTGAACGCGACAAATTTCGAACTCGACTTGAACGCAATGCAAGTGGTGGAACCGAAATTTACATCAGCCACCGCGGCATGATGGAGGTGTACGGCAGTAAAGAAAAGGACTCCACCGTATGGCAACCCAAGGCACCAGACCCGGAACTTGAAGCAGAATTCCTGAGCAGATTGATGGTAAAACTCGGAGCGACGAAAGAACAATCGAAGGCGCTCATCGCGGCCACGCCCGGCAAGAGTGCTGCTCGCACCGCCGTCGTTAACGGAGTCTCGGTAGTCCAGATTGACGAGGGCTTTGACCGCGCCTGGCGGCGTGTTGGCTTGGCGCTTGACCGGGCCAACTTTACAGTCGAGGATCGGGATCGTAGCCAGGGTATCTACTTTGTCCGATATGTCGAATCTTCGGCTGAGAAAGCAGAACCCGGTCTTCTGGCGTCCCTGTTCGGCATGTCGAAAGACAATGTTGCGCCTTTGAAATACCGCATCAAGCTGATCAGCGAAGGGGAATCAACAACTGTATCGGTTCTCAGCGCCGGCGGCTCTCCCGATACTTCATCCAATGCGCAGCGCATCGTCAAAGTCATCGTTGACGATCTGAAGTAGGTCCATTCCACCAGTTGCGATCGCCCGCAGATTCAAGGGCACCGAGATTGGAAATTGCTACAGACAATAAAAAAGCCACCTGAAGGTGGCTTTTTTACTCAAGTTTCTTGAGCAGCAGGAAGTTTTACTTCTTGGCGCTGGCAGCAGCCTCAGGTGCCGGAGTTGCAGCAGATGCCGGAGCAGCCGCGCCGGAAGCAGCAGCCTCAGGAGCCGGTGCAGCAGCAGGAGCCGGTGCAGCAGCAGGAGCCGGTGCAGGAGCCGGCGCAGGAGCTTCCTCTTTCTTACCGCAAGCAACCAAAGCGGCCGCAGCAATAACAGCAGCCAAAATGAGCGTTTTTTTCATTTGAAAATTACCTAGTGAGTTAATGAAACAATTTCCGGAAATTGTCACTGCAGCAGAACTGCAACGACCAAGCAAAAATGACTCGAGATCTTTCTGCTCAGCGGGCGATTATAAAGCAATAACCCGCTGAATCTGCAGTTAAAACTTGACACTTGACGTTCAAGCGCTCCGCGCCAATCGCTTCTTGGCATCACGAGGTACAAAGACCTTCCCGCCATTGCCAGACTTCACGCCCATCGGCTTGCCAAAAGCGGGCTTGCGCGGACCAAAATCCCCGCGTGGCGCCGCACTGTCGTTGCGCGCACCGGCGAATCGATCATTGAAGCCCCCTTTGCGTTCGTAGCTAAAGGCTTCACGGCTAGCGGTCGTGTTCCTGTCCGAAAAACCACCACGGTTCGCACCAAATCCCGCGGGACGCCCAGTGCCACCAAAACTGCGCTCTCGGGACGGGTGGCTAGGAGCGCTACCGCGGACATCACGGCCCGCAAAATTCGAATTAGGACGCGAATCAAGGAAACGCTGTTGCGGCTCCAGGCCAGGAATTGTTTCGCCCTTGAATTGATGGCGGCTGTAAAACTCAATGTCCATGATCTTGCGGCGATCGCGGAACTCGGCGAAAGTCACCGCCAGACCATCGCGCCCAGCGCGCCCGGTACGACCAATGCGGTGCGTATAGTCCTCGGCTTTCATGGGTAAGCCGAAGTTGAAAACGTGACTGACTGTAGGCACATCAATTCCACGCGCAGCAACATCTGTCGCCACCAGAATCTGTACCTGCCCTTGCCGCAGTGCCATCAACCGACGGTTGCGCAAGCCCTGGCTCAACGCACCGTGCAAAGCGACTGCCGAGAAGCCCTCTTGCTGCAAATCATTGGCTAAGCCATCACATTCAATCTGGGTACTGGCAAAAACGATAGCCTGGTTGATATTGCTGTCACGCAGCCAGTGGTCCAGCAACTTGCGCTTATGCTGAGCGTTGTCGGCCCAAAAAAGCTTCTGCTCGATGTTCTGGTGCTTCTCCTGCGGGCTGTCAATCTGCAGACGCTGCGGCTCGCGCATTACACGGGACGCGAGTTGCTGAATACGTGGTGCGAACGTAGCACTGAACATCATGGTCTGCTTGCGCGCTATGGTCAGTTGGTTAATTTCGGCCAAGTCATCCGAAAAGCCTAGATCAAGCATCCGGTCGGCTTCATCAACCACGAGAAATTGAACCTGGTCCAGTTTGATTTGCATGGACCGCTGAAGATCGAGCAAGCGCCCCGGCGTGGCAACCACGAGGTTGGCATTCTGCAGTTTGGCAATCTGTAACTGGTATGGCATGCCACCGACAATGTTGGCGATCCGCAAACCACGACAGTGCTGCACCAGATCAATGGCGTCGTGAGCAACCTGTTGAGCAAGTTCTCGCGTTGGACAGACCACCAGTGCGCCGGGTGCGGCTGCAGAAAAATTCCGCGGATTGGTCGGATCTTTACGCTTCGCGCGCTTCGGAGGCGCCTCGCCCTTGGCAGCAGCCTGCGCCACTGCATGCTCAAAGTCCGCACGCTCTCTAGCCTCGGCCTGCGCCTGCTGTGTCAACAGTGTATGCAAGACCGGCAACAAGAAAGCAGCCGTCTTGCCGCTACCAGTTTGACTGGACACCATCAAGTCGATAAAGCGTGCTGCCTGGTCAGCCGCTTGGTGCCCTTGCATAGCCAGCGGGATGGTTTTCTTCTGTACCGTAGTCGGCTGCGTGAATCCCAGGTCTTTCACCGCATGGATCAGTTCTGGAGCCAAGCCAAAGGTCAGAAAACCATTGGAGGCCTGATCAGCATCAGGCGATGCCGCGGCCATTGTATTTGGCATTGTTTCCGTTGGATTAGAAGAATTTTCGACAAGCGAGATATCGCCCGTCGCTTGAATAGCGTCAGTCATGAATTTACTCACACGCGAGCGTTGCAGGGTATGCAACTGCTCCGTCAATGGTTAAAAAACATCAACCATCAAACGGAACCCGCGCCAACTCACAATGAGTTAACTGGCACTGGGGGTCCTTTCCTGCGAAATTTCGACAATGAAACCGCTTTGGACCCTGTGAATGAAGGAGATGTACAAATTGCACCGCTGTTTTCAGTGCTGCCTTTGATTATGGCATAAATTCGGGTTTCTACCTAATTCGCCAAATTCAGGAAGTTTTGGCGGTAGTGCTCAAGTTCGTCAATTGATTCATGAACGTCGGCTAACGCTGTGTGGCGTTGCTGCTTCTTGAACGACGCATAGACGTCCGGGCGCCAGCGCTTGGATAACTCCTTGAGAGTGCTGACGTCCAGATTGCGGTAGTGAAAAAAGGCCTCGAGTTTCGGCATGTACTTGACCAGGAATCGTCGGTCTTGGCCTATGCTGTTGCCGCACATGGGGGAACGCTTGCCAGGTACATACTCCCTAAGAAACGCAATCAACCGCGTTTGTGCCTCGTCCTCCGTAACAGTTGACGCCTTCACTTTTTCGATCAGGCCACTCTTGCCGTGTGTGCCTTTGTTCCATGCGTCCATCCTGTCAAGCTGTTCCTTGCTTTGGTGAATAACCAAAACCGGGCCCTCGGTTCGCAATTCGAGTGCCGGCCCGGTAACAACGACGGCCACTTCAATGATGCGATCAAGTTCCGGGTCAAGACCGGTCATTTCACAGTCAAGCCAGATCAGGTTTTGATCGGATTTTCCAAGTAGCGCCTGATGCCCGGGAATGTTCTGCGTATTCATAGTCTGAATTGTCGCTGATGGCCTAAACTTGGACGCCATGTCTGATTCGATCTATCTCTACTCCCCTTCCTGGATTTTGACCGCCGCCTTTGCCTTGGCGTTGACCATCTCCACCACCCTAAAAGTCTGGCTCGGTATCCGACAAGCCCGCCATGTGGCACTGCACCGGAACTATGTACCCAAGGCGTTTTCCCAGAACGTACCCCTGTCAGCTCACCGGAAGGCTGCCGATTACACGATCGCCAAGGCCCGCGCCGGAATGCTGGAACTGGCAATGGGTGTCATCGTACTTGTCGCCTGGACACTGCTTGGAGGACTGTCGGCGCTGAACTCTTCGTTGATACAGTGGCTAGGGGGTGGCATGATCCAGCAGATTGCGCTGTTGACAAGTTTTGTCCTTGTCAGCGGGCTGCTTGATTTGCCTCTGACGTTATACCAAACCTTTGTTATTGAAGAACGTTTTGGTTTTAACAAGATGACCCTTAGGCTTTGGCTCATCGACCTGAGCAAATCATGCGTGATCGGAGGGCTGGTTGGCTTACCGATCGCGGCCCTGATCTTGTGGCTGATGGGTGCAGCCGGAAATCAATGGTGGTTGTGGGCTTGGTGCGTCTGGATGGGTTTCAACTTATTGCTGCTGCTGATCTACCCCGCCTTCATCGCTCCCCTGTTCAATAAGTTCACGCCTCTGGACGACGAGTTGCTAAAGGCGCGCGTGACAGCACTCATGCAACGCTGCGGTTTTTCGGCGAAGGGGCTTTTTGTAATGGATGGCAGCAAACGCAGCGCCCACGCCAATGCCTATTTCACTGGATTTGGCGCAGCCAAACGGGTCGTCTTCTACGACACGCTGTTGTCCAGGCTCTCCGCTGCGGAAGTGGACGCAGTTCTGGCCCATGAACTCGGCCACTTCAGGCACTGGCATATCGGCAAGCGCATCCTCATGATGTTTGGCCTCAGTCTGCTCTGTTTTTCATTGGTAGGCTGGCTCGCAAATCAGGTCTGGTTCTACCAGGGACTGGGAGTCGATCCCAACCTGAATGCACCCAACGATGGACTGGCACTGCTTCTTTTCATGCTGAGCCTTCCGGTCTTTGGTTTCTTCTTGACCCCCATCCTCGCCGCCTTGTCGCGTCGGCACGAATTTGAAGCCGATGCCTATGCAGTGGCGAAGACCAGCGGGCCGGACCTGTACACTGCTTTGTTAAAGCTGTACGAGGACAATGCCACGACGCTGACGCCGGACCCGTTCTATGCGAAGGTCTACTACTCCCACCCTCCGGCCTCTGAGCGCCTGGCACGGATCGCGCTTCAGACCCTGTGATCGCCAAGAAGGACTAGCTGATGGATCGCGCACCACTCCACGATGGACTGATCGTCGCTGCCTATGGGCGCCATTTTCTGGTGGAAACACCCGAGGGAGGCCGTCTGATCTGCCACTCCCGCGGCAAGAGGAGCCAGGGACTGGTGGGCGACCGGATCCTGTGGCAGGCCACTGGCGACGATGGCACGGTTGAAAAGATCAAGGAACGAAAGAACGTGCTTTACCGCCAGGATTCCATTCGCACCAAGTCGTTTGCGGCCAACCTGGATCAAATATTGATCCTGATTGCTGCCACGCCTGAATTTTCCAGCGGTCAACTTTCCCGCGCCCTGATCGCAGCCGAGGCCGAACACATTACGCCCATCATTGCCCTGAACAAGAGCGACTTGATTGAACCCTTCGTACGCGCCTGGGAGTGGTTAATCCCGTACAGGCAGATGCATTACGGCGTATTGCCCTTATCTCTCAAACTTTCCCCCCAAATAGATCGTGAGAAGCTATTGAAGTTGCTCGCAGGAAAGACAACGCTGGTGCTGGGTCCGTCCGGAGCAGGCAAGAGCACCTTAATCAATCTGCTGGCGCCAGGCGCCCTGGCTCAGACTCGCGAAATTTCGGAGGCATTGAACTCTGGCAAACACACCACGACAAGCACCACCTGGTATTGGGTCGACAAGGCCAAGACGACCGCAGTGATCGACTCGCCAGGTTTTCAGGAGTTTGGGCTGAACCACATTGATGCCGCGCGGCTGGCGTCCTACATGCCCGACCTCAAACGTCACGCCTCTCAATGCAAGTTTTATAACTGCAGTCACTTGCACGAACCCGGGTGTGGCGTTCTGGCAGCAGTCACATCCGGCACCAAAGCTGGTGAAATAAGCGCCAACCGCTACAAGATCTATAGTAAACTGCACGCCGAGCTAAGCCAGCCGGAAAAATATTGAGAAAGTCAACCCAGCAAGCGGGCCAGTGTCAGCAGTGCAAGCAACAACATCCACATGACCACTGTGCGCCAGACCAAACCCACTACAACCGCCAAATGAGCCAGTTCGGGTACTTGTCCGGTGATCTGTTCGCTTTGCACGTCCACCGCCTGTAGGCGAATATTCACGGCGCCGGAGGTTGCAGCCAGCACAACACTATCGTTGTCCCCCACAAAGCGTGGTTCATGACTGCGCCAGCAATCGATTGCTTCCTCAAAGCTACCCACGACGGCAAAGCTCAACGCCGTCATTCTGGCGGGTAGCCAGTCAGCAACAATCCATGCGTCGTTGGCAGTTTGTCTCAATGCTTCGCTAACAGGTTGATGGTGCGCCTGACTGGTGTGACGCCAGTAACGGGCTACAAATTCCGCCAGTCTGTAGAGCACAGCCCCGGCCGGACCAAAGCCAAAGGCGGCCAACAATGAATACCAACTCAGGACACCAAAAACGTGACGATGGGCTGACAGCACCGAGTGTTCAATCACGTGACGTACGATCTCGCTACGCGGTAGTTCACTCGCATCGATCTGCCGCCAATTGGCCAACAATGATCTCGCGCGATCTTCATCGCCGTCTGCCAATGCATCCCTGATCTGTGTGAAATGAAAACTGAACTGTCTGAATCCCAGCGTTGCGTAAAGCACAGCCACACTCCACACGACGGCCGCCAGCCAGCCCAACCAGGCATCGAGCGCCCAATAGATGGCCATGACAAACAGTGATGGAGCAAGGACCGAAAAACCCCAGGCTAACCAGCCATGAAACGACTTTCCGGCGTCGAAATTTCGCGAACTCCAGCGAACCCACGCGCGCAGGCTTGCATGCACCGGATTGCCTCTGCTGAGGGGGCGAGCCTGTTCCAGAAGCAGGGCGACAAGCACAGAAATGAAGCTCATCGGAGCATCATAGCGGACGGGCTGTCAGGCTGACAGCAGCCTGTAGAAATTGCGCAACATGCCTGCAGTGGCACCCCATATAAATCGCTGCGTCGACTTGTCCTGATAGGGCATTGAAAACCACTCCCTTCGAACCCCTTCCCACTCGAAAGCGTGACGCTGGTGGTGGGATGGGTTCATCAGGAACTCTAGCGGCACCTCAAACACGTCTGCCACCTCATAACCGTTCGGGCTCAACGAGAAGCCTGGCTGCACCAACGCGATGACCGGCGTAATGATGAATGCTGTTCCCGTAAGGTAGTGAGGCAAGACGCCAAGCACATCAACCAGCGATGGATCAAGTCCGATTTCTTCCTCGGCTTCACGCAGTGCAGTGGCCGATGCGTCGACATCATCCTTGTCGGCCTTTCCACCAGGAAAGGCGATTTGTCCTGAATGGTTTGAAAGATGCTTGGTACGTTCCGTCAACAGGACGGTCGGATGCTCACGCATCACGATTGGAACCAGTACCGCCGCTTGAATTGGAGTCCGGTCTGAAAACCTCTTCTCTGCCCATACTTCGGGTTCCCAGGCAGGGGGAGCGGCAAACCGTCGGCGCAGGGCCGTGGGTTTCAGGATCTCCGGTCCCACCGCCGGCAAATGTGAATCAACACCTAGCACCGGCACCTGAGACGGATCAAAGTTCGGTAACTTCGACAAGGGGATTTCGATAGAACTCGTCAAAATGAGATATCAGAAAAAAGCCGCCACAAGCGCAAGCTGGGGCGGCAGTTCAAAGGGCAATTCGCTCTATTCGGCAACTGCCTTGCTGACACTTTTCTTCGTCGACAGTTTTTCCTTGATGCGTGCAGACTTCCCACTGCGATCACGCAGATAGTAGAGTTTTGCGCGACGGACATCACCACGACGCTTGATTTCAATGCTGGCAATCAGCGGACTATAAGTTTGGAAGGTACGCTCGACACCTTCACCACTGGAGATCTTGCGAACGATAAATCCGCTGTTGAGACCGCGATTACGCTTGGCAATCACAACTCCTTCGTAGGCCTGCAAACGCTTGCGAGTGCCTTCAACGACGTTGACGTTGACGATGACAGTGTCACCGGTGGAGAATTCAGGAATGGTTTTCCCAAGACGAGCAATTTCTTCCTGCTCAAGGGTTTGAATCAAGTTCATGATGGCCTCTAATGATCTTGGCAGCGCCAGTGTCCGAATTGACACATAAGCCCGGTTGGCGACGCAACATAGCGGCCTGCCAGAGGATCTGTTAACGCGAGATTATAGCCTGCGTCGATGGTACAGGGCGCAACGCCTCATGCACTGCCTGAGAGGAAGGCTTCGTCGGCAGCGCTTAAATTCCCGGCACGTCGCACTTCTTCAATCAGTTCAGGTCGCAAAGCTGCCGTCATCATCAAACGTTGCTGTCGCCGCCACGACTCAATCTGCGCGTGGTGACCAGACAGCAGGACGTCCGGCACGGTCAGACCAGACCAGACTTCCGGGCGTGTGTAGTGCGGACAATCCAGCAAGCCGTCCAGCGCCGGATTAAAACTGTCCTGCTGATGACTGTCAGCCGTATTCAATACGCCTGGTTGCAAGCGCGCAACAGCGTCCAGCAACGCCATGGCGGGAATCTCGCCCCCTGATAGCACGAAGTCACCAAGACTGATCTGTTCGGTCACATGCGCATCAATAAATCGCTGGTCGATCCCCTCGTAGCGGCCACATATCAGGATGGCGCCCTGGCTCTGCGCCCAACGAGTCACCATAGAGTGATTCAGTTGACGGCCCACTGGAGAAAACAACACGACCGGAGGAATCTCCGAACGCTGCGCCCGGATTTCTTGCAGACACAGTGTCAGGGGCTCAGCCATCATGATCATCCCAGGGCCGCCACCAAACGGGCGATCATCCACCCGTCGGTAGGTTCCAGCAGCAAAGTCACGCGGATTCAACAATCTGACATCCACCTGACCCGATTCAAATGCACGGCGCGTGATGCCGCCGGTCAGGAAGGCACTGAACAATTCCGGGAACAGAGTAACGATATCGAAACGCATACAAGCTGTTCAATATTCGGCTTGCCAGTCGACAACAATGCGGCGCGCCGCCAGATCAACATCGTCCACATAAACCGACACAAAAGGTATCATCCGCTCTATCCTTTTGCCCCCCAGTTCAGACTCCATTACAAGCACGGTCTGTGCACCGGTTGAAATCAACTCAGTCACCGTGCCAAGCGCCACACCTTCGCGGTTGACTACATTCAGTCCAATCAGGTCAACCCAATAATATTCATCTTTCTGAGCGGTTGGAAAACTGCCTCGGGAAATAAAAATACGAGCGCCGCGCAAGAACTCCGCAGCGTCCCTATCATCAACTTCACGCGCTGAAGCGACAACCATGCCGGAATGCATCTTGGCCTGCGTAATAGCCAGTTTGGCCACACCGGAAAAAGTCTTGGCACCTTTTTCAGCTGGCATCAGGAACCAGCGCTTGGAAGAAAAAAGCGCCTCTGGGTCGGCGCTATAGGGCAAGACTCTGAACCAGCCCTTGATGCCCCAGGCATCACTGATACGCCCAACTTCGATAGCATCCGACGGGAGGTCGGCCGCTTCGAGGCCAGGCAACATCACAACAGCCGCGTCAAGCTGCTGTTTTTGCCGCTTGAGCTACCAAACGATCCACTGTCGGGGAAGCCTGAGCGCCAACGCTCTTCCAGTATGTCAGGCGGTCCTGGGCAATACGGATACTTTCCTCTGTGGCAGTGGCGATCGGGTTATAAAAACCAATGCGCTCTATGAAGCGTCCGTCACGACGGGTACGCTTGTCAGCAACAACAATATTGAAAAACGGGCGAGCCTTAGCACCGCCACGGGCGAGTCGAATAACGACCATGGTATATCCTTTGGGTAGCGGAGTTTTATGTCCACCAGTAAATTGAGCACTTCAATCAGCGCTTGAGACACGCGACATGACCACCTGGCCAGCGACACGCTGAATAGTTCTTGATTATAACGTTTTCAATATTTATGACCATCATCCGTCCAAGTCATCCGCAAGATGTCCCTGAGATTGCTGCAATCTATGCCCAGCATGTACTCGTCGGTACAGGTACTTTCGAAATTGACCCCCCGTCGTTAAGCGACATGGAAGATCGGCGTGCCGACGTACTGGCCAAGGGCCTGCCGTATCTGGTTGCTGTCGATGGCAACAAGGTAATTGGATTTGCTTACTGCAACTGGTTCAAGCCACGACCAGCCTATCGATTTTCGGCTGAGGACTCCATTTATCTGGCGCCAGCCGTTCAGGGTCAGGGCCTTGGGCGAGCGCTATTGACTGAACTTGCGTCGCAGGCCGAACGATCCGGCGTTCGAAAGCTGATCGCAGTGATTGGTGACTCAGCCAATATTGGATCGGTCGCAGTCCATCGGTCGGTCGGATTCAGGCCAGTAGGCGTTCTCAATTCCTGTGGCTGGAAATTTGACCGATGGCTGGACGTCGTCCTGATGGATATGCCGCTTGGTCCGGGTGACAACTGCGCACCGCACTAGAAAATCTGCAAGCTCACCCAGTAAGCAATTGCAGCAACGAAGGCGGTCGCCGGAATCGTCAGAATCCAGGCCCAGATAATATTTCCGGCGACGCCCCAGCGCACGGCGCTGGCCCGTTGGGTGGCACCAACACCCACAATCGCCCCTGTAATCGTATGTGTTGTGGATACAGGAATACCAAAAACTGCCGCCACAAAAAGCGTAATGGCACCACCGGTTTCAGCACAAAATCCATGCACTGGTTTCAATTTTGTCAACCTTTGTCCCATCGTCTTGACAATGCGCCAACCGCCAAACAGCGTCCCCATTGCAATCGCCGTATAGCAACTCAGCACCACCCAGGTCGGTGGTGATTTGTCACTTGCCACGCTATAACCGGTGGCGATCAGGAGCATCCAGACAATACCGATGGTCTTCTGTGCATCATTGCCTCCATGCCCGAGGCTGTACGCACCAGCTGACACGAGTTGCAATCGGCGAAACCACCGATCCACCCGACTCGGGGTGCTGCGACGCAGAAGCCAGGACACTGCAATCAGCATCAGTGATCCAAGCAAGAATCCCATCAGCGGCGATACAAAAATAAAGATTACCGTCTTCACTATGCTTGAGGCAATCAGGGCAGAAGCACCCGCCTTGGAAATCACTGCCCCAACAATGCCCCCAATCAACGCGTGCGAGGAACTGCTGGGAATACCGTAGTACCAGGTAATGAAATTCCAGCTGATGGCGCCGACCAGCGCCCCAAATACAACATTTACATCAACCACGCCTGGCTGGGCAAGCCCTTTTCCGATCGTGGCTGCAACACTCAAATGGAAAACAAATATCGCAATGAAGTTGAAGACGGCCGCAAAAAGCACGGCCTGCCCGGGCTTCAGAACACCTGTCGACACGACGGTTGCAATGGAATTCGCAGCGTCGTGAAAACCATTCATGAAATCGAAGGCGAGCGCCAACAGGACTAACAGCGCCACCACCCACAGTCCGACCTGAACCGATGCCATGACAGGCAAATCTCAGGAATTTTCGAGGACGATGCCCTCGATGACGTTGGCGACATCTTCGCACTTATCGGTGATGGTCTCGAGCAGCTCGTAAATAGCCTTGAGTTTGATCACTTCCCGCACGTCGGGTTCTTCGCGAAAGAGCTTGCTCATGGCACTGCGCATCACACGATCGGCGTCAGACTCCAGTTGGTCAATCTCTTCACAGGTCTTTAGTGCTGCCGCGGCCGTAGCCGGATCAGCGATCTTGGCAAGCATTGACACTGCATCGCGCACCCTTTCACAGCATTTCACACTCAAATCGGTCAGTCGGGTGATGTCTTCCGTCATGTGATGCACGTCATACAAGGCCATGGTTTCGGCCGAATCCTGAATCAGATCGGCGATATCGTCCATCGTATTGATCAGGGTGTGAATCTGCTCCCTATCAATTGGCGTAATGAACGTGATGTGAATAGCCTTGTTGACGTCGTGCGTAACCCGGTCAGCGGCGCGCTCGGCGTTGTCCACATCCTGATTGTATTTTTGACGCAAATGTTGGTCACTGTAGTTGGCCACCAACTTGGAGAACGCCATGGCCGCCTCGACGATGCGGTCGGCGTGCTGATTGAACATTTCGAAAAAATTGCCTTCCCGCGGCAACAGCTTGCCAAAAAACATGGCTGACTCCTGAAGGGAACATGTCAAAACTTTGACGACTTTGTGACTGCGCGAAGTTTAACCGCCCTACCTCCAAATACGGACCCGACAAATCAAGCAGTTCGAAAAATAAAATACACTGCGCCAACCATGCACAAAGCCGCCCAAACGTAGTCCAATTTAGAGGATTCCTTGAGATAGAGCAAAGCAAATGGAAGAAAAATCGCAAGCGTAATTACTTCCTGCACGATCTTGAGTTGTCCGACACTGAACCCGGCTTGCTGAAAGCCGATACGATTGGCCGGCACCTGAGGCGCATACTCAAACAAAGCAATGCCGCAGCTCGCAAGCACAGCCAAGTACCAGGGTGAGCCAGCCAGATTTTTCTGCTGCTTAAACCCTTGCGTCATCCTTGACACTGTTCGCCGCATCGGTGTAATCCTTGACCTTGTCGAAATTCAGGTACTGATAGACCTTGTCACTGGCAGCAGTCAGGACACCCATGTCAGCCATGTACTCCGCTTTGCTCGGAATGCGCCCGAGTTTGGAGCAGATCGCAGCCAACTCG